>NZ_JBITSH010000005.1:356377-414716 GCF_044540535.1 Streptomyces sp. NPDC085937
GCTGAGCCCTCAGGGCTCACCGGCCCGCACTGAGCCCTGAGGCTCCCCGGCCCGGCGGGTCTGACCGAGCCCGAGGCTCCTCCCCCGGCGGGTCTGACCGAGCCCGAGGCTCCTCCCCCGGCGGGTCCGACCTGGCCCGACGCTCCCCCGGCCGGTCCCCGACCGAGCCGGGGGTTTGCTCAGCTGCCGGCCTTCAGCAGGGCCGCCACGATCGGGCCCGCGGTCGAGCCGCCGTGGCCGGCGGCCTGCACCACACCCGCCGCCGCCAGGTCACCGGCGTACGCGGTGAACCAGCCGTTGGGCTTCTTCTGGTTGTCGACCTCCGCCGACCCCGTCTTGGCGCCCCGGTCACCGCCGACCCCGGCCATCGCCTCCGCGGCGGTGCCGGCCGACGCGGTGTAGGACATCAGATCCCGCAGCTGCGCGAGCGTGTCCGCGGACAGCGTGCGCGGAGCCGTCGCCAGCTGCCGCCCGTCGACCTCCGGCGACACCAGGTACGGCTGGTGGAACACCCCCGCCTTGACCGTCGCCGACACCGACGCCATGTTCAGCGGGTTCATCCGCACCCCGCCCTGGCCGATCAGGGACGCGGCCATCGGGGCCTTGGACTGCACCGGCACCGAGCCGTCGAACGTCGGCACCCCGACCTGCCAGTCGTTCTTCCCCAGCCCGAACACGTCCTGCGCCTGCCGGGTCAGGTCGTCGTCCTCCAGCTCCGGGGCCTGGCTGATGAAGGCGGTGTTGCAGGAGCGGGCGAAGCTCGCCTTGAACGTGCCGTCCTTGATCTGGAACTTGTCGTCGTTCTGGAACTTCCAGCCGCCGTAGCTGAAGTACTTGGGGCACGGGTGCTTCTCGTCGGCGGACGCCAGCCCCTTCTCGATCAGCAGCGAGGAGGTGATCACCTTCATGGTGGAACCCGGGGCCAGCGACCCCTGGAAGGCGACGTTGAAGCCGCGCGAGGAGTTCGCCGCCGCGAGTATCTCGCCGGTCGAGGCGCGCAGCACCACCACCGACGCCTTCGGCTTCTTCGCCACCTGCGCCTCGGCGGCGGCCTGGAGGGACGGGTTCAGCGTGGTCCTCACCGTGCCCGGCGTGCCCTCGCTCAGCTCCAGCAGGGTCGTGTCGGACAGCTCCGCCTTCTTCGACTCCTCGCCGCGCACCACGCGCAGCTCGACGCCCGCCTTGCCGCCCGCCTTGTCGCCGTACTTCTCGCGCAGCCCGTCCAGCACGGAGCCGAGGGAGGGGTACTTCGCGGTGGTCAGCTCGCCGCCGTCGCGGTCCAGCGCCTTCACCGGCGGTGTGCCCGCCTCGCCGGTGACCAGCTTGTCGCCCGCCCTCAGCTCCGGGTGCAGCACCGACGGCCGCCAGTCGACGCGCGGCTCGCCGTCCCCGGCCCGGCGCACCACGGTCAGCGTGCTGTCGTACGCCAGCGGCTTCGTCAGCTGCTCGTACGACACCGTGCCCTTGACGGAGAAGGTGACCGTCCCCTCGGCGGGCGCCCCCGGGGTGAGGGTGAGGTCCCGGAGGCGGGCGTCCTTGGCGTACGAGGTGAGCAGCGCCGTGGCGGCCCGCGGGTCGTCGGTCGCGGCGGCGGCCTGGCCGACCTTGCCCGCCTGCCAGGCGGTGAGGAAGTTCCGGGCCGCGGTGGTGACCTCACCGGCCGACAGCGGCCCGGTCTTGACGGTCTCCGCCTGCGTGGACGCCTGCCCCTTGCCGTCCTCCCCGGCCCCGCCGACGAGTGCGTACGCGCCGAGACCGGCACCCCCCGCGACCACGACCATCGCTGCGCCGAGCACGGCCGGCTTCATCCTTCGCCGGTCCGCGGCGCGCCCTCTGTTCCCCACTGCTGTCCGTTCCTCCGTCGCCCGCCCCGGCCCCCCGCGGCCCGCGTGGCTCTCATTCGAGTCAAGGCCCCCTCGGCGCGGGTACGCCGAGGTCGGCCCCCACCTTAAAGTCCCGCCGGCCGGGCGCTGCGCTCAGCCGCCCGCCCGTAGCACGGCTGCGACAATCGGGCCGGCCGCGTCGCCGCCGTGGCCGCCCTGCTGCGCCATGGCGGCCGCCGCGACGTCGTTGCGGAAGCCGGTGAACCAACTGTCCGAGGTGGCCTTCCCGTCGACCTCCGCGGAACCGGTCTTCGCGCCGATGTCCCCGCCCAGACCGGACATCGCCTTCTGGCCGGTGCCCTGGGTGGCGGTGAGCCGCATCATCTCCTTGAGCTGCGCGGCGGTGTCCCCCGACAGGCCCTTGGCCTGCGCCAGCTCCCGGCCGTCGAGGTCGGGCGAGACCAGGTACGGCTGGCGGAAGGTGCCGGTGATGGCGGTGGCCGTCACGGACGCCATGTTCAGCGGGTTCATCTGCACCTGGCCCTGGCCGATGGCGTTCGCCGCGCGGTCCGGGCCACCGGAGGCCGGCACGCTGCCGTCGAAGGAGGCGATGCCGGTCTTCCAGTCGTCCCGGCCGAGACCGAACCGCTCCTGCGCCTCCTGGGTGAGCGAGGCGTCGCTGAGCGGCTTCTCGTCGATCAGCTTGATGAACGCCGTGTTGCAGGAGCGCAGGAAGCTGTTGGCGAGGCTGGCGCCCTCGTTCGGCTCCATACCGGTGAGGTTCTTGAAGGTCTGGCTCTGCCAGGTGGCGGTGTCCGTGCAGGGCGCGGGGCCGTTCATGGAGGTCACGCCGTTGTCGATGAGCATCGCGGCGGTGATGATCTTCATGGTGGAGCCGGGGGCGACCTGCCCCTGGAACGCCGCGTTGAAGCCGTCGTCACGGTGGTTGGCCACCGCCAGCACCTCGCCCGTACTGGGTTTCACGGCCACCACCGAGGACTCGGGGTACGCCTTCACCGCCTTCTCGGCCGCCGCCTGCACCCCGGCGCTGAGCGTGGTGCGCAGCTTGCCCGCCTTGCCCTCGGCGAGGGTGAGCAGCGGGGTGTCCGCCTCCTCGTTCGCGTGCCGGATCGACAGCTCGACGGCGGAGGTGCCGCCCGCCTTGTCGCCGTACTTCTGCCGCAGGATGTCCAGGACGGGGCCGAGGGAGGGGTACTTCTCCTTCGTCAGCACGGTGCCGTCGCGGTCCACCGCCTCGATGGGCGGCTGCGCGGACTCGCCGGTCACGAGCGTGTCGCCCTCCCGCAGGTCCGGGTGCACGACGGACGGCTCCCAGTCGACCAGCGCCCGCCCGGTGGTCTGTCCGCGGACGACCGTCACGCTGCTGGTGTAGCGCAGCGGCTTGGAGGCGCCGTCGAGGGAGACGGTCGCCTTCACGGTGAACGGCACGACGGTGCCGCGCGGGGTGCCGGGCGTGATGTCGACCCGGCCGATCCGCGCCTCCTCGCCGTACGCGGTCAGCAGCGCGCCGGACGCCTGCGCGTTGTTCGTGTACGAGGCGGCCTCGGTCGCCTGCCCCTTCTCCCAGGCGCCGAAGAACGCCTCGGTGGTCTCGCGGACCTCGTCCTTGTCCGGCGGCCCCGACTTCGGCGTGTCCGCCGCACTGGAGCCGCCCCCGCCGCCTCCTCCGCCGATCGCCGAGACGATGTTGTACGCCCCGTACCCGGCTCCGCCGACCATCACGGCGAATATGCCGCCGACGACGGCGACCTTGACCCCCTTGCCCATCGGGCGATCCCTCCCCCGGCCGGACCCCACGCCATCTGAACGTGTTCAAAAGCCCGGCGCGCCCTGAACTCTATGCGCTGGGGATACCCAAAGGGCAGGCTGTTTCCGTTTGTTGTCCGAACGGAGACCGTCCCCGACGGTCGATCCGACCCGCCGCATGTGCTGAACTCACTGCTGTCCGCGCACATTCGACGTCACAGAAAGGGCCGGCACATGACCGCGGTCCTCAGCACGGAATGGGACAGCGTACGGCAGCGAGCCAGGCTGAGCGCTCGGTCGGCCGGGCCCTCCGCCCCGGTGGAACGCCTGCCCGAACTCATGCGGGCCGAGACACTCGGCCGGCTGCGCTGGGAGATCATCCAGGGCGGTGCCCTGTTCCTGACCTATCCCCAACTGCTCGACGGTGCCGCCTTCGCCGCACTTCGGCCCGCAGCACTTCTCGACGAGCTGGCGATCCGGGCGATCGGCGGCGGCGCGGTCCTGCCCGTCCGGGTCAACGCCCGGGACGCGGACCTGGCCGGCCAGCTGATCGCGATGCTCTCGACCGGTTTCCTCTTCTCGTCTCTCCCGATACCCGACGAACAGTGCCTGCTGCTGCAACGGGAGCTGGCCGCCCACGCGGACGCCGAGGCCGCGGCCGCGGCACTCGCCACGGAGGGATGGGCCGGCGCGGCGGAGCGCCTGCTGGCGGCCACCGGTGTCCTCGACACACCGCTGCGGCGCCGCACCGTCGCGCGATGGGGCGAATGGCTGGAAGCCGCGGAACGCGGTCAGCTCGAGGTCAGCCCTCTGACACCGGCCGACTACGCGACGGCGTACGCCCTGTGCCCTCCGCCGGGTCCGCAGGACGTGACCAGCGACGAGGGGCGTGCGGTGCTCACCGCCTGGACGAGCGGGGAACTCGACGTGGACGGCATGCCCAGCCGCAGTCGCCTGCACGGCAGCCTCGCCGCTCTCCGACGCTCCGGGGATCCGTTGGCGCGAGCGGACGCGCGGACATTGCGTGAGGCCTTCGACGAGACGTACTACCGGGCGATCGCAGTGGGCGAGGGCTGTCTGCTCGGGTTGTCCTCACCGCGACGCGGGGTCAGGCGCCGCGACGCCGCACCGCTCGCCGAGCAGACGCCGGTCGTGATGTACCCGACCCGGTTCGAACTGAGACTGGGCTCGATGAGCAGCGGGGAATGGCAGCGCTACACGGACGACGCGGCCGATGCCCTCACCCGCTGGTGGCACCGGCGTGATCTCGAAGCGCTGCAGGAGGTGGGCGACCTGCTCGGAGAGCGAACCAAGGAGCCACCGTCCGGCGGCAGGGACGAGGTGCCGGTGACCCGTCTCCAGCGCTTCGCGCACAGCACCCGGGGGATCACCGTCCAGATGGCCGCCGGAGGCGGTATGAGCTGGGCGACCAGTCTGCTCGGCCAGGACACCGTCGGCGTGCTCGCCGGTGGCGCCGGGGGAGTGCTCGCCCCGGTGGTCGTCGCGGCCGTCACCGCCGGAGTGAACCGCCTGACCGACTTCCGGGGGCGGTATGACGTCGTGGAGATCCCCGGGGTGCTGGGAGGAGGACCCGATGGACGCTGAGGCACCGCGCACACACACCCGTACGGCGTACACCGATGCCGACGGCGGGCGGTGGTGCGAGGTCCATGTCGACACCTACCGCCTGCGCTCCGGCGCCGAGACGGTCCGGCACCGCATCCGCGTCGGCGGCGGCCGTACCGGTGTCGTGGTGGTGGCCCGATGCGGCGACGACGTCCTGCTGGTCCGCCAGTGGCGCCCGGCGATCGGCCGGTGGGCCTGGGAACTTCCACGAGGCTTCGGTGAAACCGACCCCGCCTCGGACGCACTGCGCGAACTGGCCGAGGAGACAGGCCTGACCGGCTCCACGGCGACCGTGCTGACGTACCTGGACGTCGACTCCGGCATGCTGGAGAGCGAGGTCGCCGTCGTCGAGGTCCTGGTGCGGAAGGACGCCCCCCTCCGCCCCGACTGGGCGGGCGACGGCGAGATCGCCCAGGCGCGCTGGTGGAGTCCGCACGACATCGCCACGGCGATCCGCGCGGGAGAGCTACGGGACGGCTTCACACTCGCGGCACTCGGGGCATCCCACGCGACGCGTCACTAGCCGGCGGTATCGGCGTCACGGCTGACGCCGATACCGATACCGATACCGGGACCGGGGCGCCGGCGGGTGTCCGCAGGCGCCCCGGCCCGTCGCTAGACCCACGTGTCCAGCCACATCCGCGACCGCCAGTCCTCGATCGGGATGGGCGTGCCCGTGTAGATCGGCCAGAAGTAGATGAAGTTCCAGATGATCAGGAGGGTCACCACGCCCGCCGCCGTCGCGCCCGCCACGCGGCGGGTGTCGGTCGAGCGGCGCGGGCCGACGACCGCGCCCAGCAGCATCGCCACCGCCAGGCAGAGGAACGGCAGGAAGACGATCGCGTAGAAGTAGAAGATCGTCCGTTCCTGGTACAGGAACCAGGGGGCGTACCCCGCGGCGATGCCGCAGGCGATCGCGCCCGCCCGCCAGTCGCGGCGGAAGAACCAGCGCCACAGCACGTACAGCAGGGCCAGGCAGCCCACCCACCACAGCAGCGGGGTGCCGATGGCCAGCACCTCCTGCGCGCACTTCTCACCCGCGTCCGTCGGGCAGCCGTCCACACCGGGCGCCGGGGACTCGTAGAAGTACGACACCGGCCGGCCGGTGACGATCCAGCTCCACGGGTTGGACTCGTACGTGTGCGGCGAGGACAGGCCGACGTGGAAGTCGTACACCTGGTTCTCGTAGTGCCACAGGCTGCGCCACCAGTCGGGGAACAGCCACGACCAGTCGCTGCGCCGGCCGTCGCGGGTCGCCCAGTCGCGGTAGTAGCCGCCGCTGCCGTCGGACGGCGAGAGGAACCAGCCGATCCAGGACGCGAAGTAGGTGGCCACCGCCACCGGCACCGTCGACAGGAACGCCCAGCCCAGGTCCCGCTTCAGCACCGCCAGCCGGGGCCGGGCGGCGCCCGCGACCCGGCGCGCGCCGACGTCCCACAGCACCGACATCACACAGAACGCGGCCATGATGTACAGGCCGTTCCACTTGGTGCCGATGGCCAGGCCCAGCATCAGGCCGGCCGCGAGACGCCAGGGACGGAAACCGATCCGCACGCTCTCGGCGATCCCCGCGTCGGGGCGCGCCCGCCCGTCCGGCCCCACCGGCAGCGCGGCCGCCAGTTTCGCGCGGGCCTTGTCCCGGTCGATCAGCAGGCAGCCGAACGCCGCCAGCACGAAGAACATCAGCACGCCGTCGAGCAGCGCGGTGCGGCTCATCACGAAGTGCAGCCCGTCCACCGCCATCAGCGCACCCGCGAGACAGCCGAGGAAGGTGGAACGGAACAGCCGCCGCCCGATCCGGCACAGCATCAGCACGGACAGCGTGCCGAGCAGCGCCGTCATGAACCGCCAGCCGAACGGGTCGAAGCCGAAGATCAGCTCGCCCAGTCCGATGACGTACTTGCCGACCGGCGGATGGACGACGTACGCCGCGTCCGTGGGGATCGGGACGTTGCCGCCCGAGTCCAGGACGAGCCGGTTGACCTCCTTGTCCCAGTTGACCTCGAAGCCGCGGTGGACGAGCGCCCACGCGTCCTTGGCGTAGTACGTCTCGTCGAATATCACCGCCTTGGGGTGGCCCAGGTTCCAGAACCGCAGCACGCCCGCCACCAGCGTCACCAGCAGCGGGCCGCCCCACCCCGACCAGCGGACGAGGCGGTCGGCGAGCACCGGCGGCACGCCGAGCGTCTTCCACAGCCGGCCCGACGGCTCGGTGTACGGCGGGACCAGGCGGTCGCGGACGTCGCCTCTGGGGCCGGACGTCCGGTAGCCGAAACGCCGCAGCCGCTGCTGCCACGTCTGCCGTTGCTCGTGCGGCGGCTGCTCCTGCCGGGTGTCCGTGGAGGACGCGGTACTGGTCACCGCGCCATCGTAGGGAACGGCGCTGTGTGAGTCCCGCGCATGGGCGGTATGCCCCGCGTCCGTCGGCTCCTGGGAGGATGGGCGGGTGACCGGAACCCTCGTACTCGCAGGCACCCCCATCGGCGACATCTCCGACGCGCCGCCCCGGCTCGCCGAGGAACTCGCCGGCGCCGACGTCGTCGCCGCCGAGGACACCCGGCGGCTGCGCCGGCTGACCCAGGCGCTCGGCGTCACGCCCAAGGGCCGCGTGGTGTCGTACTTCGAGGGCAACGAGTCCGCGCGGACGCCCGAGCTGGTCGAGGAGCTGGCGGGCGGCGCGCGCGTGCTGCTGGTCACGGACGCGGGCATGCCGTCCGTGTCCGACCCCGGCTACCGGCTGGTCGCCGCGGCCGTCGAACGGGACGTCAAGGTCACCGCGGTGCCGGGACCGTCCGCCGTGCTCACCGCGCTCGCCCTGTCCGGGCTGCCCGTGGACCGCTTCTGCTTCGAGGGGTTCCTGCCCCGCAAGGCCGGCGAGCGGCTGGGACGGCTGCGCGAGGTCGCGGACGAGCGCCGCACCCTCGTCTACTTCGAGGCCCCGCACCGCCTCGACGACACCCTCGCCGCGATGGCCGAGGTGTTCGGCGGCGAGCGCCGGGCCGCCGTCTGCCGTGAGCTGACCAAGACGTACGAGGAGATCAAGCGCGGCCCGCTCGCCGAGCTGGCGGCATGGGCGGCCGAGGGCGTGCGCGGGGAGATCACCGTGGTCGTCGAGGGCGCGCCCGAGAAGGGCCCCGAGGAGATCGACGACGCCGAGCTGGTGCGCCGGGTGCGGGTGCGCGAGGAGGCGGGGGAGCGGCGCAAGGAGGCCATCGCGGCGGTCGCGGCGGAGGCCGGGCTGCCCAAGCGGCAGGTGTTCGACGCGGTCGTCGCGGCCAAGAACGCCGACGGCCGGGGCGCCTCGGAGCGCTGACGCGGGCCGCCCGGGAGGGTGACGCGGAGCGCCCGGGAGGGTGACGCAGGGCGCCCGGGAGCGCTGACGCGGGGCGCGGGGGAGCGCTGGAGCCCGGCGCCTGTGCCGCGCGAACCCGGGCGTTGGCAAAGAGCTCGGGGCATTGTGGCAATCCACGGCCAAATCGGTGCCAATACTGCGTCCGCGCTCGTGTGTTCACGGTCCGCGAGGAGTCCACTGGTCGGTGGGGGCGGACGCGGGTCCGTCCCGTCAGCGGACCGACGGGAGCCGGCATGACCGAGATCTCCGGGCAGGGCGGACTGCGCGCGGGCGCCACCGCCGTGGTCACCGAGGCGTACGCGTTCGCCTGCATGCGCTGCGGGTACGGCTGGGAGCAGTCGTACGAGATAGAGCACCACACCGACGGCGACGGCCGGACCTTCGTGCTGTACGTGGCGGACGGCCGCATCGTGCCCTCCCCGCTGAACCGGCCCACCTGCCACAGCTGCGACGGGCACCTCGTACGGATCCTCCGCCCGGGCCGCGTCGACTCCGCCCGCGACGCCGCCCACCGCGACCGCCGGGTGCCCGCCGCCGGCCCCGTCGAGGCCCCCTGGACCCCGGACACCTCGGAGGGCACCGCGTCGCTTCCGTAGGATCGGAGGCATGCCTGCCAACGACCCCGGCAAGAACGCCGCGCCGCCGCTCCCGGAGCCCCTGCGGGTGCCGGTCGCGGACTCCCACACCCACCTCGACATGCAGTCCGGCACGGTCGAGGAGGCACTCGCCAAGGCCGCGTCGGTGGGGGTGACGACCGTGGTGCAGGTCGGCTGCGACCTCAAGGGGTCCCGGTGGGCGGCGGACACGGCGGCGGCGTACGACGCCGTCCACGCGACGGTCGCCCTGCACCCCAATGAGGCGCCCCGGATCGTGCTCGGCGACCCTGGGGGCACCTCCCAGCCCTCTGTGGCTGGGGGAGGCTGGTCGCGGCAGGGGGCCCGCGAGCCCGGCGGGGACGCGGCGCTGGACGAGGCGCTCGCCGAGATCGACCGGCTGGCCGCGCTGCCGCAGGTCAAGGGCGTCGGCGAGACCGGTCTCGACCACTTCCGCACCGGCGAGGAGGGCAAGGAGGCGCAGGAGCAATCCTTCCGCGCCCACATCGAGATCGCCAAGCGGCACGGCAAGACCCTGGTGATCCACGACCGCGACGCCCACGCCGACGTGCTGCGTGTGCTCAAGGAGGAGGGCGCCCCCGAGCGCACCGTCTTCCACTGCTACTCCGGCGACGCCGAGATGGCGGAGGTCTGCGCCCGCGCCGGCTACTACATGTCCTTCGCCGGCAACGTCACCTTCAAGAACGCGCAGAACCTGCGGGACGCCCTCGCCGTCGCCCCGCCGGAGCTGGTGCTGGTGGAGACCGACGCGCCGTTCCTCACCCCCGTGCCCTACCGCGGCCGGCCCAACGCCCCCTACCTGGTGCCGGTCACGGTGCGTGCCATGGCCGCCGTCCGGGGCGTCGACGAGGACACCCTGGCCACCGCGCTGGCCGCCAACACGGCCCGCGCCTTCGGCTACTGACGGCCCCGCACCTCGCACACGTTCCGTAGTCGTGTCGCTTGGGAGAGTCACCGGCGCTCGGCTAGGTTCTGGGAGCCCCATCGGGACCCCTGGCCAGCCCTGGAGCGTGTCGGCGTGAGCACCACCCTGCGGTTCGAGACGTACGAGAAGACGTGCCCGACGCATGCCGTGTGCGGCGGGATCCACGAGGCGGAGACCGTGCCCGCCCTGCCCCGCCGCGCGCCCGCCCCCGTGCCGCCCCGGCGGTCCGCGCACCGGCGCCCCGGCCGGTACGCCGAGCGGGCCGACGCCGCCCGCCGGCTGCTGCCCAGGGCACTGGTCGTCGCGTTCCTCGCGGGCGGCACCACCGCCTTCGTGGCCGAGGACAAGGCCGTCGAGCTGAACGTCGACGGCCGGCCCCGCACCCTGCACACCTTCGCCGACGACGTCACCGCGCTCCTCGCCGAGGAGGGCGTGCGCACCGGGCCGTACGACGAAATCGTCCCCGCCCCCGGCACCGCACTGGAGGACGGCGACGCGATCGAGGTGCGGCACGCCCGCCCCCTGCTGCTCACCCTCGACGGCACCCGCCAGGAGGTGTGGACGACCGCGGAGACGGTGCGCGAGGCGCTGGAGCGGATCGGCGTGCGGGTGTCCGGCGCCCACCTGTCGGTGCCGCCCGGCCGGCACATCGGACCGGCGGGGCTCGCCCTGGACGTCCGCACCGAACGCGCGGTGACCGTGCTGGCCGACGGGCGGGCCCGCACGGTCCGCACCAACGCCGCGACCGTGCGCGAGGCCGTGACGCAGGCCGGGGTCACCCTGCGCGGCCGGGACACCACCTCCGTCGCCCCCGGGAGCTTCCCGCGGGACGGGCAGACCGTCACCGTGCTGCGCATCACCGACGGCACGGAGGTCCGCGACGAGGCGATCCCGTTCACCGAGGTGCGCGTCGAGGACCCCGCGCTCACCCGGGGCGCCGAGGTCGTCGACCGCCCGGGACGGCCGGGCCTGCGCCGCCTCACCTACGCGCAGCGCACCGTCAACGGGGTCCGGCAGAAGCCGCGGCTGCTGGGCACCGAGGTGGTACGCGAACCGCTGCCGCGGCGGGTACGGGTCGGCACCCGGCCGGTGCCGCTGTCGGTGCGGGGCGCGGACGCGCTGGACTGGGACGCGCTGGCGCGGTGCGAGTCCGGCGGCCGGCCCGGCGCGACCGACCCCTCGGGCACCTACGGCGGGCTGTACCAGTTCGACACCCGGACCTGGCAGGACCTCGGCGGCACCGGCCGCCCCCAGGACGCGCCCGCCGCCGAGCAGACGTACCGCGCCAAGAAGCTGTACGTCCGCAGCGGCGCCGCGGCCTGGCCGCACTGCGGTACCCGGCTGGAGGGCTGACGGCGGCGCGGGGTGGCAGCCGGGTCCTCCCTCGCCGCGGGGTGACGGCCCGGCCCTCCTTCACCGCCGGGGGTGGCGGCCCGGCACCCCCGCACCGCCCGGGCGCCGGCCGGCACCCGGGGTGACCGGGGCGGACCCGTGAGCCCCGTACCCTTGTCCCGTGACCAGCCCCACCCCCGACGCCCTCCTGGGCCCCGCCGACGTCCGCGAACTGGCGGCCGCCCTCGGCGTACGGCCCACCAAGCAGCGCGGCCAGAACTTCGTCATCGACGCCAACACGGTCCGCCGTATCGTGCGCACCGCCGAGGTCCGCCCCGACGACGTGGTCGTCGAGGTCGGCCCCGGGCTCGGCTCGCTCACCCTGGCCCTGCTGGAGGCCGCCGACCGGGTCACCGCCGTCGAGATCGACGACGTGCTGGCCGCCGCGCTGCCCGCCACCGTCGCCGCCCGCATGCCGGAGCGCGCCGACCGGTTCGCGCTGGTCCACTCCGACGCCATGCACGTCGCCGAGCTGCCCGGCCCGGCGCCGACCGCGCTGGTCGCCAACCTGCCGTACAACGTCGCCGTCCCGGTGCTGTTGCACATGCTCGAGACCTTCCCGAGCATCGAGCGCACCCTGGTGATGGTCCAGTCCGAGGTCGCCGACCGGCTCGCCGCCGCCCCCGGCTCGAAGGTGTACGGCGTGCCCTCGGTCAAGGCCAACTGGTACGCCGAGGTGAAGCGGTCCGGGGCCATCGGCCGCACCGTCTTCTGGCCCGCGCCGAACGTCGACAGCGGCCTGGTGTCGCTGGTGCGGCGCGCGGAGCCGCTGAAGACCACCGCCACCCGGCGCGAGGTGTTCGCCGTCGTCGACGCGGCCTTCGCCCAGCGCCGCAAGACGCTGCGCGCCGCGCTCGCCGGATGGGCCGGCTCGGCCGCCGCCGCCGAGACGGCGCTGGTCGCGGCGGGTGTCTCGCCGCAGGCGCGGGGCGAGTCGCTGACCGTCGAGGAGTTCGCCCGCATCGCCGAACACAGGGACGCCGGACACAAGGGGCAGGGCCACCAGTGAGCGTCACCGTCCGCGTCCCCGCCAAGGTCAACGTCCAGCTCGCCGTCGGCGCGGCCCGCCCCGACGGCTTCCACGAGCTGGCCAACGTCTTCCTCGCGGTCGGCCTGTACGACGAGGTGACCGCCACCCGGTCGCCGGACGGGCTGCGGATCACCTGCGACGGACCCGACGCCGCCCAGGTGCCCCTGGACCGCACCAACCTCGCCGCGCGCGCCGCCCTGGCCCTCGCCGAGCGGTACGGCCGCACACCGGACGTCCACCTGCACATCGCCAAGGACATCCCCGTCGCCGGCGGCATGGCCGGTGGCAGCGCGGACGGCGCCGGCGCGCTGCTGGCCTGCGACGCGCTCTGGGGGACCGGCGCCGGACGTGAGGAGCTCCTCGACATCTGCGCCGAGCTGGGCAGCGACGTGCCGTTCAGCCTGGTCGGCGGGGCGGCGCTCGGCACCGGCCGGGGCGAGAAGCTGACGGAGCTGGAGGTCGGCGGCACCTTCCACTGGGTGTTCGCGACGGCCACCCGGGGGCTGTCCACGCCCGCGGTGTTCCGCGAGTTCGACCGGCTGGCCGAGGGGCGGGACATCCCCGGCCCGGTGGCGTCGCGGCCCCTGCTCGACGCCCTTGCCAAGGGTGACCCGGACGCCCTCGCCGCCACCGTCACCAACGACCTCCAGCCGGCGGCCCTCTCCCTCTTCCCGGAGCTGACGGACACCCTCGCGGCCGGCCGGGCGGCGGGAGCGCTCGCCGCCCTGGTCTCCGGCTCGGGCCCGACCACGGCCTTCCTGGCCCGCGACGAGAGGGCGGCCGAGAAGATCGCCGCGGAACTCCGCCCCCTGGCCGCCTGCCGCACCGCCCGCACGGCCCCGGGCCCGGTCCCGGGAGCGACCGTCCTCTGAGCCGCCAGCGGCACGGGCCGACGGCGGTCAGTGCGATTCCGATCAGGTCATCACAAGGGTGACCATCTCCTCGCGTCCCGGGCGCCGCCCGGCAGGGCCTACGCTTGAGAACTGATCGATCCACCGGGCAGGAGAGAAATGGCCGTCAATCTGGTCAATGTCGAGAACGTCAGCAAGGTGTACGGGACGCGTGCGCTGCTGGACGGGATTTCGCTCGGCGTCTCGGAAGGGGACCGGATCGGGGTCGTGGGGCGCAACGGCGACGGCAAGACCACGCTGATCCGCATGCTGGCCCGGCTGGAGGAGGCCGACACCGGACGGGTGACGCACTCCGGCGGGCTGCGGCTCGGCGTGCTCACCCAGCACGACTCGCTCGACCCGGACGCCACCGTGCGGCACGAGGTCATCGGCGACATGGCCGACCACGAGTGGGCCGGCAACGCCAAGGTGCGGGACGTGCTCACCGGGCTGTTCGGCGGGCTCGACCTGCCCGGCTTCCCCAAGGGCCTGGACACCGTCATCGGACCGCTGTCCGGCGGTGAGCGCCGCCGCATCGCCCTCGCCAAGCTGCTCATCGAGGAGCAGGACCTGATCGTCCTCGACGAGCCGACCAACCACCTCGACGTCGAGGGCATCGCCTGGCTCGCCGAGCACCTGCGCAACCGCCGGTCCGCGCTCGTCTGCGTCACCCACGACCGGTGGTTCCTCGACCAGGTCTGCACCCGCATGTGGGACGTGCAGCGCGGCGTCGTCCACGAGTACGAGGGCGGTTACTCCGACTACGTCTTCGCCCGCGCGGAACGCGAGCGCATCGCGGCCACCGAGGAGGCCAAGCGGCAGAACCTGGTCCGCAAGGAGCTGGCCTGGCTGCGGCGCGGCGCCCCCGCCCGCACCTCCAAGCCGCGCTTCCGCGTCGAGGCGGCCAACGAGCTGATCGCGGACGTGCCGCCGCCGCGCGACAGCAGCGAACTGATGAAGTTCGCCTCCTCGCGGCTCGGCAAGACGGTGTTCGACCTGGAGGACGTCACCGTCCAGGCCGGGCCGAAGGTGCTGCTGAAGCACGTGACCTGGCAGCTCGGCCCCGGCGACCGCATCGGCCTGGTCGGGGTGAACGGCGCCGGCAAGACGTCCCTGCTGCGGGCGCTCGCCGAGGCCGCCCGCAGCGAGGGCGAGGTGCAGCCCGCGGCGGGCAGCGTCCGCGTGGGCCGGACGGTCAAGCTGGCCTACCTCTCCCAGGAGGTCGCCGAACTCGACCCCGAGCTGCGGGTGCTGCAGGCCGTGCAGCAGGTGCGCGAGCGGGTCGACCTGGGCAAGGGCCGGGAGATGACCGCCGGTCAGCTCTGCGAGACCTTCGGCTTCAACAAGGAGAAGCAGTGGACGCCGGTCGGCGACCTGTCCGGCGGTGAGCGCCGCCGGCTGCAGCTGCTGCGGCTGCTGATGGACGAGCCCAATGTCCTCTTCCTCGACGAGCCCACCAACGACCTCGACATCGAGACCCTCACCCAGCTCGAGGACCTCCTCGACGGCTGGCCCGGCTCCATGATCGTCATCTCCCACGACCGGTTCTTCGTCGAGCGCACCACCGACCGGGTCTTCGCCCTGCTCGGCGACGGCGCCCTGCGGATGCTGCCGCGCGGCATCGAGGAGTACCTGGAGCGGCGCAGGCGCATGGAGGAGGCCGCCGCGGCCTCGGCGTCCTCCGCGGCCCCGGCCGCGGCGTCCCGGTCCGAGGCGCCCGAGAAGAGCGCCGCCGACCAGCGCGCCGCCAAGAAGGAACTGCAGCGGATCGAGCGCCAGCTGGACAAGGTCTCGGCCAGGGAGGCCACCCTGCACGCCGCCATCGCCGAGAACGCGACGGACTTCGCGAAGGTGGCCGAACTGGACGCCGAACTGCGGGACCTGGCAGGTCAGCGCGACGAACTGGAGCTGCGCTGGCTGGAACTCGCCGAGGACGCCTGACCGGCGCGAGGCCCGCGCCGCGCGCCTGCGTGCGGGGAGCGCACGGCGCGTGAAGAGGGCGTGAAGGCACGTAACGGGCGCATCACAGGCCGGTCCTCCCTTGGGAACAGGGGAGGACGCGGCCCGGTGGCGTGTCGGTACCGGGTGATAGAAAGAGCCGTCTGGTAAGTGACCGACGACGACTCTGGGTCATCACGTACCTCAGGGCGTGGCTAAAAATCAGTGAGCAAGGGGGAACGCGCTGATGACTCAGCCGCCCAACCAGCCGCCTCAGGGCGGCTTCGGACCACCGCAGGATCCGCCGCCGGGCGGTGGCTTCGGGCCGCCGCAGACCCCGCCGCAGGGCGCGCCGTCGACCCCGCCGCCCCCGCAGGGGCCGCCGTCCGGCGCTCCGCAGCCCGGGTACGGCTACCCCCAGCAGCCGCCCGCCGGTTACGGCTACCCGGGGCAGCAGCCCGGCCCGTACGGTCAGCCGCAGCAGCCCGGAGCCTACGGTCAGCCGCAGCAGCCCGGACCGTACGGCCGGCCCGGCTACGGCCACCCGCAGCAGCCGCAGTTCCCCGGCGCTCCCGGCACCCCGCCCGGCGGCGGTCCCCGCAACCCCTTCAAGGGCAAGCCCCTGCTGATCGCCGCCGCGGCGGTCGCGGTGGCGCTCGTCGTCGGCGGCACCGTGTGGGCCGTCTCCGGCGGCGACGACACGAAGGACAAGCCGGTCGCCCAGCCGACCGAGGACCCCAAGCCCGGCAAGTCGGACGCCGCCCCGGTCAACCCCGGCGACGGCAGCGGCGACGGCGGCGAGGACCCCGAGGACCTCAACGAGGGCCGCCAGGCCGGTGAGTCCAAGGTGCTCTGGTACAAGGAGGCGCCCGACGCGCCCGGTTCCGGCGCCGACGCCCCCGGCCTGTGGGTCACGGGGAAGACGGCGGTCAAGGCGGCCTACAAGGACGTCTACGCCTACAACGTGAGCGACGGCAAGCCCGCCTGGGACACCATCAGCTTCCCCCACAAGATCTGCGCGGTCACCCCGCAGAAGACGGCCGACGACAAGGTCGTCGTCGCCTACATGAGCAGCAGCAGCGACAGCGCCAAGTGCAACCGGCTCCAGCTTCTCGACCTCACCACCGGTGAGAAGGGCTGGACACAGGAGGTCGCCGACGGCGCCCTGTTCGACTCCGTGCTGTCCATCGAGATGTCCCTCACCGGCAACACGCTGATGGTCGGCCGCTCGCAGTCCGGCACGGCGTACGACGTGCGGAACGGAAGGAAGCTGTTCGACTCCAAGCGGTACGGCGACGCCCCCTGCTTCCCCGCCGCCTTCGCGGGCGGTGAGCGGCTGATCCAGGTCGCGTCCTGCGGCGCCGGCGGCACCAACGAGCACGACGAGGTCCGTGAACTCGACCCGGCGACCGGCAAGGTCAAGTGGACCTACGCGTACCAGAAGGGCTGGAGGGTCGAGCGGGCGTACTCCGTGAACCCGCTGGTCGTCTACGCCACCAAGGAGGAGGACGGCGACAAGAAGGCCTGGAACATCGCCTCCTTCACCGCGGCCGGCAAGCTGCGCTCGCAGGTCTCCGTCGACGAGAAGTTCGACCCCGGCTGCGGCTGGGCCATCCTCGCGCGCGACCTCCAGGGCTGCGACGGCGTCGTCGCCGACGGCGACACCCTCTACCTGCCGACCGCGGCGACCACCGGGGCCAACGAGATCGTCGCCGTCAGCCTCGCCACCGGCAAGGAACTGTGGCGGCAGTCCTCCCCCGTGGAGGAGTCGATGGTCCCGATGAAGGTCGAGAGCGGCAATCTCATCGCGTACGTCGAGCCGTCCTACGACGCGGGCGGCCGCGTGGTGGCCCTGCCGGTGTCCGGCGCGAACCACCAGCCGGTCGTGCTGATGCAGAACCCGCAGGCCGTCGCCGACATCGAGAACGGCTTCTTCAGCAAGGCGATCGACTGGGTCGACGGCCGCTTCTACCTGTCCACCACCCGGCTGACCGGCAATGAGGACGCTAAGGAGAAGTTGATGCTCGCCTACGGCAAGTGAGACCCGTGGGCACCGCTCACGTCACTTCCCCGCCGCCCGTCGTCCCCTTCCCCGAGGTACCCACGTCATGACCCAGCCGCCACCGCCGCCCAACCAGCCCCCGCAGCAGCCGGGGTTCGGACCGCCGCAGGACCCGTCGGATCCGCCGCAGCAGCCCGCTCAGCCCACGCCGCCCGCCCCGTCCGGGCAGCCGGCTCCGCCCGCGCAGCCTCCGGGGCAGCAGCCGCCCGCCGGGCCGGATCTCAGCAAGTCGCCCCAGCCGGGGTACGGCTACCCGCAGGCCCCGGGCCGGCAGCCGCCCGCCGCGCCGCCGACGCCCCCGCAGGGGGCCGGATACGGCTACCCGCAGCAGCCACAGCCTCCGCAGCCGCAGGCCGGTTACGGCCATCCCGGGCAGCAGCCCGGTCCGTACGGCCAGCCGCAGCAGCCCGGACCCTACGGCCAGCCGCAGCAGCCTGGTCCGTACGGGCAGCCGGGGTACGGGCAGCCCGGGTACGGGCAGCCGGGATACGGGCAGCAGGGGTACGGCTATCCGCAGGCGACCGTGCCGATGCAGGCGCAGGCCGGGCAGCCGGGCGGACGCAAGATCAACAGCACCGTGGCCATCATCGCCGCGGCCGTCGTGGCCATCGCCCTCATCGTGGGCGGCGGCGTCTGGTACGCGTCCTCGTCCGACGACGACAAGCAGACCACCGCCGGCGGCGGCGACGGCAAGGGCGAGGAGAAGGGCAAGGGCGACGGCTCCACCGGCGGCTCCGGCGAGGGCACCGGGGGCACGTCCGGCGAGGCCAAGGAGAAGGCGCCCTCCGACCCCAAGTCCAAGGTCCTGTTCCAGGTGCCCGCGCCGAAGGTGCCCAAGGGCTCCTCCAGCATCCCCATCGCGGGTTCCTGGCTGACCGACACGGTCTACGCCAAGAGCGGGCTCTCCGAGATCACCGGCTACGACCCCGCGACCGGCGGCAAGAAGTGGACGCTGGACCTGCCCGGTCCGGTGTGCGCGTCGACCGGCCGCCTCACCGAGGACAACAAGACGGCCATCGTCCACAAGCCGGCCATGCCCACCAAGACCAACCCCCAGTCCTGCACCCAGGTCGCCCTGATCGACCTGGAGGCAGGCAAGCAGGTGTGGTCCAAGACGGCCAAGTCCGGCACCATGCCGATCAACTTCAACAACGTGACGCTCAGCGGCGGCACCGTGGCGGCCGGCAGCACCAGCGGCGGCGCCGCCTGGAGCATCGCCGACGGCAAGGAACTGTGGGCGCCGAAGACGTCCGACTCCTGCTACGACGCCGGGTACGGCGGCGGTGCGAAGCTGGTCGCGGTCCGCAAGTGCGGTTCGTACGGTGAGGACCGTCAGCTGCACATCCAGACCGTCGACCCCAAGACCGGTGACGTCATCACCGAGTACAAGATGGACGGCGGCATCGAGTACGCGGCCGTCGTGTCCACCGACCCCCTGGTGGTGGCCGCCGACGTCGGTGACTCCGCCGGCGACGGCAGCGGCATCTCCGACTTCTTCTCCGTCGACAACAAGACGGGCAAGCTGCGCGCCCGCCTCTCCGCGCCGGGCGACGAGTTCGCGGCGCGCTGCGACACGATCTACAAGGTCGAGAGCTGCACGGGTGTCACGGTCGGCAACGACCGGCTGTACATCGCGACCGAGGAGCACGACACCGGCGGGGAGTCCCACGGCCAGACCAACGAGGTCGTGGCCTTCGACCTGGCGACCGGCAAGCAGACCGGTCAGCGGGCCGACGCCGGTGAAGACTACGAGATCTACCCGCTGCGGATGGACGGCGGCAACGTGATCGCGTACAAGCGTCCGCCGTACGACAAGGGCGGGCAGGTCGTCAGCATCGACGGTGGCTCCTTCAAGCAGACCGTGCTGATGGAGAACCCGTCGACGGAGGCCGTGCGGGACGTCGAGTCGCGGATGTCGCCGGACTACTCGGAGGTGCTCTACGGGCAGGGGGGTCTGTACATGTCCTCCGTGTTCGCGAGTGACTACGCCAGTCGTGACAAGGAGTACTCGGTGATCGCGTTCGGTACGAGCTGATCGGTTGCCGGTCGGCTTCGGTCGAGTGGTGCCGTTCTGCTTCGGTTGAGCGGTGCCGTCCCGCTTCGGTCGTACCCCTGGTGGGTGCAACGGCCCCGTCCCTGTTCAGGGGCGGGGCCGTTCGCGTACCGCTCATCACGCGCTCTTCGCCACCGAACACGAGAATTTCGGCGTTCCGGGGCGATTCTCGCCGGTAGGGGGAGCGCGACGTCGAACAAGCGTGTAGCTTCCGGGGGCATCCGGGGGCGTGTTGTCTGGGGGGATGATTGTCCGATGGGAGTGCGGCTGATGGTGGTCGACGACCACCGATTGCTCGCCGAGGCGCTGGCCTCGGCGCTGAAGCTGCGAGGGCACAGGGTGCTGGCCGCGGCGGCGCCCGCGGCGGGGGCGGCGGATCTGGTGATCAGCAGGGCGCCGGAGGTGTGTCTGCTGGGGACGGCCGCGCCGGCGGAGGCCGGGACGTTCGATCCCGTGGTGAAGATCAAGCGGGAGCGGCCGCAGGTGGCGGTGGTGGTGCTGGGGCCGGTGCCGTCGCCGCGGGGGATCGCGGCGGCGTTCGCGGCGGGGGCGTCGGGGTACGTCCGGCACGACGAGCGGATCGAGGGGGTCGAGCGGGCGATGCTGAAGGCGCGGGCAGGGGAGGCCGCTGTGGCGCCGGCGTTGTTGCAGGGGGCGTTCGGGGAGTTGCTGAATCCCGCGGCTCAGCCGGATGACGAGGGGGCGCGGTTGTTGCGGATGCTGACGCCTCGGGAGGTCGAGGTGCTGGTGCGGGTCGCGGACGGGGAGGACACGCGGCTGATCGCGGCGGGGATGGGGATCGCGCCGTCGACCGCTCGGACGCATGTGCAGCGGGTGCTGATGAAGTTGGGGGTGGGGTCGCGGTTGGAGGCGGCGGCTCTGGCGGCCCGCACGGGACTCCTGGACCGCGCGTCCCCCCGGGGGGCGGGCGGCTGACGCCTGCGGCGCGGTTCGGTGAGGGCTGGGGTGTGACGAGCACACGGGTGTGCAGGGCCTGCACCCGCGTCGGTGGTGCTTACGGGTACGGGGTGTGCAGCCCCCCCGTGTGAAGGGAGCCGCACACCCCGTGGTGGAAGGGGAACGTCAGCCGGTGGGGGTGTTCTCGTCGGTCGGGGGTGGCGGCGGGGCCGTCGGGCGGAGCCAGAGCCAGAGGAGGAACAGCAGGCCGAGGATCAGCATCCCCAACCCCGTCCACAGGTTGATGTTGACCCCCTGCGCCTTGTCGATGTCCGCATCCGACGCGGTGAACCCGGCGATCATCACGATCACCCCGTACAGCACGAACAACCCACCGATGATCCGCCGGATGTCGAACAACCGGGCGGCCGTCGCGGACTTGGTCTCCAGCTCGGTGATCTCCTTCTGGAGGTCACTCTCGGAGTTGTGCTCGGACATGCTCTCTCAATCCTCCCGCGGTCAGAACGAGAACGGGATGTAGCAGGCGGCAGCCAGAATCACCGCACCCCAGCCCAGCAGCGCCGGCTTGCGGTACCACGCGTCGTCGCCCTCCGCGGGCGGCTCCGCCATGCCGGGCGAGCGGGTGCCGTAGACCAGGCCCTGCAGCTCGGCGGCGGGTTTGGGCGCCGTGAACAGCGACACCGCGACCATGACGACCGCGCCCGCGACGAAGCCCGCGATCGCGGAGACGAAGTTGGCGCCCTGGTCGGAGGGGATGTCGATGATGCCCTGCTCGTAGATGACGAAGTAGTTGATCATCGCGGCGGTGGTGCCGGCGACCAGACCCCAGAAGCCGGACTTCATCGACGCGCGCTTCCAGAACATGCCGATGATGAAGACGACGAACATCGGCACGTTGAAGAAGGAGAACAGCGTCTGGAGGTAGGCCATGATGTTGGAGAAGGAGCTGGCCAGGAACGCCGTGCCGATGGACGCGACCACGCCGATCGCGGTGATCAGGCGGCCGAAGCGCACGTAGTAGGAGTCCTCGCGGTCCGTCACCACGTACTTCGCCCAGATGTCGGAGGTGAAGACGGTGTTGAACGAGGAGACGTTCGCGGCCATGCCCGCCATGAACGCGGCCAGCAGACCGGTCACGGCGATGCCGAGCACGCCGTTGGGCAGCAGCTGCTGCATCAGGAACGGGATGGCGTCGTTGTACTGCAGGTCCGAGCCGCTGGTGCCGATCTTCGGGACCAGCACGGCGGCGACCAGGCCGGGGATCATCACCAGGAAGACGATGAAGATCTTCGGGAACGCGGCGATCAGCGGCGTGCGCTGGGCCGCCGACAGGTTCTTCGCGGACAGCGCGCGCTGCACCTCGGCGAAGTTGGTCGTCCAGTAGCCGAAGGAGAGGACGAAGCCCAGGCCGAGGACGATGGTCAGCCAGTTGGCGCCGAGGGGGTTGTCGCTGCCGATGCCGGTGCCGCCCCAGGCGGTGACGAAGTCGTCGCCGTGCGCCTTGGTGAGGGAGTCGGTGAGGCCGTCCCAGCCGCCGACGCTCTTCAGACCGAGCACGGTGATCGGGATGAGCGCCGCCAGGATGACGAAGAACTGCAGGACCTCGTTGTAGATCGCCGAGGACAGACCGCCCAGGGTGATGTAGCCGAGGACGAAAGCCCCGGCGACGACGATGGCCACCCACTGAGGCCAGCCGAGGAGGGCCTCGACGACGATCGCGAGGGCGTAGAGGTTGACGCCGGCGATCAGGATGGCGGCGGCCGCGAAGAGGATCGAGCTCAGCAGGTGCGCCGCCTTGTCGAAGCGCATCAGCAGGAACTCGGGGACCGAGCGGACCTTGGAGCCGTAGTAGAACGGCATCATCACCAGGCCGAGGAACACCATCGCGGGGATGGCGCCGATCCAGTACCAGTGCGTCGTGTAGACGCCGTACTGCGCGCTGTTCGCGGCCATGCCGAGGATCTCGGTGGCACCGAGGTTGGCGGCGATGAAGGCCAGTCCGGTGACCCAGGCGGGCAGCGAGCGTCCGGAGAGGAAGAAGTCCAGGCTGGTCCTGACCGACCGGCGGGCGGCGAAGCCGATGCCCAGAACGACGACGAAGTAGATCCCGAGGATCGTGTAGTCCAGCCAGTTGGTGGGGAGTCGAAGCTCCGCGGCCAGGTATGTGGGGGTATGCATACGCACTCGCTTCGTTCGCGAACTGATCGATGCGGAATCTACGCTTCCGTGTTCAAGGACTGAACACGTTCCTACACGTTCTTTGTTTGATTGTGATCAGAGCCGATCACTGGTGGGTTGTGATGTGTTATGTTCGATTGTGTTGAGTGACGGGCGGGCGTGGAGGAGTACCCCAGTGAAGAAGACCTCGACCCGGCTGGCCGACGGCCGCGAGCTCATCTACTACGACCTCGGTGACGACACCGTCCGGGACGCGGTCGACCGCCGTCCGCTGGACGCCACCGTCACCACCTCGGAGATCCGGCACGACGCCCTGCTGGGCGACGCCGTCGCCATCGCCTCGCACCGGCAGGGGCGGACGTACCACCCGCCGGCCGACCAGTGCCCGCTGTGCCCGTCGCAGGGCGAGCGGCTGAGCGAGATCCCCGACTCCTCGTACGACGTGGTGGTCTTCGAGAACCGCTTCCCCTCGCTCGCCGGGGACTCCGGCCGCTGCGAGGTCGTCTGCTTCACCTCCGACCACAACGCCTCCTTCGCCGCTCTGAGCGAACGGCAGGCACGGCTGGTGCTGGACGCCTGGACGGACCGGACGTCCGAGCTGTCGCATCTGCCCTCCGTTGAACAGGTGTTCTGCTTCGAGAACCGCGGCGCCGAGATCGGCGTCACGCTCCAGCACCCTCACGGGCAGATCTACGCCTACCCCTTCACCACCCCCCGCACCGCCCTGATGCTCCGCCAGGTGGCCGCGCACAAGGAGGCGACCGGGGGCGAGAACCTGTTCGACGCCGTGGTCGAGCGCGAGCGGGTGGACGAGCGGGTCGTCCTGGAGGGTGAACACTGGGTGGCGTTCGTGCCGTACGCGGCGCACTGGCCGTACGAGGTCCACCTGTATCCCCAGCGCAGGGTGCCCGACCTGCTGGGACTGGACGAGGCGGCGCGCGCGGAGTTCCCCCGGGTGTACCTGGAACTGCTCAGGCGCTTCGACCGGATCTTCGGGGAGAACGAACCGCCGACGCCGTACATCGCCGCCTGGCACCAGGCGCCGTTCGGCCCGCTGGAGGACTTCGAGGGCGTGACGCGCGACGACTTCGCGCTGCACCTCGAGCTTTTCACCATCCGCCGTACGTCCGGCAAGCTGAAGTTCCTCGCGGGCTCCGAGTCCGGCATGAACGTGTTCATCAACGACGTGCCGCCGGAGCGCGCGGCCGAACGACTGCGGGAGGTAGCGAGTTCATGAGCGGGAAGTACCTGGTCACCGGCGGTGCGGGATATGTCGGCAGCGTCGTCGCCCAGCATCTGGTCGAGGCCGGTCACGAGGTCGTCGTGCTCGACAACCTCTCCACCGGCTTCCGTGAGGGCGTCCCCGAGGGCGCCGCGTTCGTCGAGGGCGACATCCGCGATGCCGCCAAATGGTTGGACTCCTCGTACGACGGCGTGCTGCACTTCGCGGCCTTCTCCCAGGTCGGCGAGTCGGTGCAGAAGCCGGAGAAGTACTGGGACAACAACGTCGGCGGCACCATGGCGCTGCTCGGCGCGATGCGCGAGGCGGGCGTGGGCCGCCTGGTGTTCTCCTCCACGGCCGCCACGTACGGCGAGCCGGAGCAGGTGCCGATCCTGGAGACCGCCCCGACCCGGCCCACCAGCCCCTACGGCGCCTCCAAGCTCGCCGTCGACCACATGATCAGCGGTGAGGCGAAGGCCCACGGCCTGGGCGCGGTCTCCCTGCGCTACTTCAACGTGGCCGGAGCCTACGGGCGTTACGGCGAGCGCCACGACCCCGAGTCGCACCTCATCCCCCTGGTGCTCCAGGTCGCCCAGGGCAGGCGCGAGGCGATCTCCGTCTACGGCGACGACTACCCGACACCCGACGGCACCTGTGTACGCGACTACATTCACGTCGCCGACCTGGCCGAGGCCCACCTGCTCGCGCTGAAGGCGGCCACGCCCGGCGAGCACCTGGTCTGCAACCTCGGCAACGGCAACGGCTTCTCGGTCCGCGAGGTGATCGAGACCGTCCGCAACGTCACCGGGCACCCGGTCCCCGAGGTCGTGGCGGAGCGCCGGGGCGGCGACCCCGCGGTCCTGGTGGCGTCCGCCGCCACCGCCCGCGAGAAGCTGGGCTGGAACCCGTCGCGCGCGGACCTCGTGGGGATCGTCGCGGACGCGTGGGAGTTCGCGCAGCAGCGCGCCAAGTAAGAGGCAACGAAGGGGCAGGGGTCACGGGCATGAGCGAGTCCAGCGCGGCCGTCGCGGGAGCCGTCGCCGAACGGTTCGAGGAGCTGTACGGGAGTGCGCCCGACGGGGTGTGGGCGGCACCCGGCCGGGTCAACCTCATCGGCGAGCACACCGACTACAACGACGGCTTCGTCATGCCGTTCGCCCTGCCGCACACCGCGGTGGCGGCGGTGTCCCGGCGCGACGACGGCGTCCTGCGGCTGCACTCCGCCGACATCGACGGGCCGGTCGTCGAACTCACGCCGGACGACCTCGTCCCCGAGTCCGACAAGCGCTGGACCGCCTACCCGGCGGGCGTGGTGTGGGCGCTGCGCGAGGCGGGGCACGCCGTCTCCGGCGCGGACGTCCACCTGGCGTCCACCGTCCCGGCGGGCGCCGGTCTGTCCTCGTCGGCGGCCCTGGAGGTCGTCGTCGCCCTCGCGCTGAACGACCTGTACGACCTGGGGCTGCGCGGCTGGCAGCTCGCCCGCCTCTCGCAGCGCGCGGAGAACGTCTACGTCGGCGCGCCGGTCGGCATCATGGACCAGACGGCGTCCGCCTGCTGCGAGGCCGGCCACGCCCTGTTCCTCGACACCCGGGACCTGTCCCAGCGTCAGATCCCGTTCGACCTGGCCGCCGAGGGCATGCGCCTGCTCGTCGTCGACACCCAGGTCAAGCACAGCCACAGCGAGGGCGAGTACGGCAAGCGCCGCGAGGGCTGCGAGAAGGGCGCCGCGCTGCTCGGCGTCGACGCCCTGCGGGACGTGGCGTACGAGGAGCTGCACGCGGCGCTGGAGCGGCTGGGCGACGAGGAGGAGGTGCGGCGCCTGGTCCGTCACGTGGTGACGGAGGACCACCGCGTCGAGCGGGTCGTCTCCCTCCTGGAGTCCGGCGACACCCGTGCCATCGGCCCCCTCCTGGTCGAGGGCCACGCCTCCCTGCGCGACGACTTCCGCGTCTCCTGCCCGGAACTCGACCTGGTCGTCGACACGGCGGTCTCGGCCGGCGCGCTGGGCGCCCGCATGACGGGCGGCGGCTTCGGCGGCTCGGCGATCGTGCTGGTGGAGGAGGCGGACGCCCCCACCGTCACGAAGGCGGTGGAGGAAGCCTTCGCGGCGGCGGGCCACAGGACCCCCCGCGTCTTCGAGGCGGTGCCGTCGCCGGGAGCCCGCCGGCTGCGGTGACCGCCGCGCTCGTTCGGGGATGCCCTGCCACGGCCGTCGCCGGGCGGGGCGTCCGCCCTCCTCGTCCGGCTAGCGATCCGAGCGCAGTCCCAGCGCGCTGTGCTGCACCAGCTCGGCGGGCGCTTCGGCGGAACCGGGCTCCTGGCGCGTCAACTCGACCAGACGGGCACGGAGATCGGCCGCCGGTTCGCCCAGCACGATGGCGCTGATCACCAGCTCCAGCATCACGCGGTCGTAGTCGTCGTCCGTGCGCCGGTAACGCTTGGGGTCGCCCTCCACCAGGGCGTGAACGATCCGGCGGCCTCCGTCGTCGACCGGTGCGAAGGTGGCCGCGTAGATACCTCTGCCCGTCCAGCTCCGGTGCAGGAAGACGACCTCGCCCTCCGTGAAGACGTTCCACTTCTCGTCCATGCCCCGCGCGGAGTAGCCGCGTCGGATCCGCTCCCAGTCCTCGTCCGACCACACCCGCCGGGGCACCCGCGGCATCGGCCGCGGCACGGACATCGGCCGGATGCGACCGGAGAACGTGGAGCGGGTCACGCGTTGGTCAGCGGGCATGCGGGGATCCTACGGGGCCGTCGTGCGGCAGGGTGAACGGATATGTCTCCAGTGGCTGCGCCGCTCAGGCGAGTTGCTTGGTCAGGGTGTACTCCGTGATGCCCGGTGGGTAGTCGGGGATGACGCAGACCACGTCGTAGCCGTGCTTCTTGTAGAAGTCCGGGGCCTGGAAGTCCCAGGTCTCCACGCGGGACGCGGTGCAGGCACGGTCGCCGGCGGCGAGGCGTTCCGCCTCGGTGAGGACGGCGGAGCCGAGGCCCCGGCCGCGGTGGGCGGCGTCGACCCACAGGTAGGTGACGTGGAGCCAGGTCGTCCAGGTGTGGCCGACCAGGCCGCCGGCGAGTTCGCCGTTCGCGTCCAGGGCCCACACGTGCAAAGGCGACTGACGCTCGGCGGGGGTCCCGCGCAGCGCGCGCAGGATCGGCGAGGCCGCCGTGTTGGTGTCCCGGAGCCGCTTGTGGAGCAGATCGCGTCGGGCCTTGTCGACTTCTGTCTCAAGACGAAACATGCGGCACACCTTAAACGCGCAAGGCCGCAAGTTCTGCAAATCCGCTTCCG
The DNA here is from genome assembly GCF_044540535.1 of Streptomyces sp. NPDC085937. Taxonomy (NCBI): domain Bacteria; kingdom Bacillati; phylum Actinomycetota; class Actinomycetes; order Kitasatosporales; family Streptomycetaceae; genus Streptomyces; species Streptomyces sp. NPDC085937. The sequence goes on from NZ_JBITSH010000005.1 coordinate 383,460, forward strand.
CTCCGGTCCCCCGCCCGTACCCTGATGCTCAGCGCCGGTGGGGGCCGGTGTGCGTTCAGGGGGCGAGACAGCCGGGCACGGCGGCCGAGCGCGGGCGCCGGCCGGTCCCGCGTCCGGCGAGGGAAAGCCACGGGGGCCTCGGTGCCGTGTCCGCGCCGGTGTCGTCCACCGGCGACGGGGTAGTCCCCTGCTCTGGGAAGAGCACGGGGAAGGGGGTTACGTGGTTCGCATTCGAGTCCTGGTCGTCGACGACCATCGCATCTTCGCCGAGTCACTGGCCGCGGCGCTGGCCGCGGAGCCCGACGTCGACGTGTCCGCGGCGGGCAGCGGCCCGGCGGCGCTGCGGTGTCTGGAGCGGGCGGCCGCCGAGGGGCGGCGGTTCGACGTGCTGCTCGTCGACGCCGATCTGGGCGTGCCGGCGGCACCGGCCGGCCGTCCGGCCGTGCCCGTGCAGGCCGTCGACGAGGACGGGCTGGTCGACGGCATCTCGCTGGTGACCGGGGTGCGTTCGGCGCAGCCCCAGGTCAGGGTGGTGGTCCTCGCCGAGAAGGACGACCCGGCCCGTGCGGCCCTCGCCCTGCAGGCGGGCGCCTCCGGCTGGGTGGCCAAGGACTGCTCGCTGAGCCGGCTGCTCACCGTCATCCGCGGGGTGCTGCGCGACGAGACGCATCTGCCGCCCGCCCTGCTGACGGGCGTCCTGCGGGAGCTGACCGCCGCCCGCCGCCACCGCACGGAGAGCGAACGGCTGGTGGAGTCGCTCACCCCGCGGGAGCGGGAGGTGCTGCGGTGCATGGTCGCGGGCCTGGGGCGCAAGGCCGTCGCCGAGCGCCTGTACCTGTCGCCGCACACCGTGCGCACCCACATGCAGAACGTCCTCGGGAAGCTGGGCGTGCACTCCACCCTGGCCGCGGTGGCCCTCGCCCGCCGGGCGGGCGTCGGACCGGTGGACCTAACCGGGAATGTTGTCGAACGGGGCGGTCAACTGGCGTAGCAGGGACGCCAGTTCCACACGCTGGGTGCGGGTGAGGCCTTCGAGGATCGCCCGCTCCTGGGCAAGCAGTCCGGCCAGCGCCTGATCGGCGCGGTCCCGGCCCTCCTCGGTCAGCCGCACCAGCACACCGCGCCGGTCACTGGGGTCCGGCAGCCGCTCCACCAGACCCTTCTTGGCGAGGCGGTCGATGCGGTTGGTCATCGTGCCCGAGGTGACGAGCGTCTGCGTGAGCAGCTGCCCCGGGGAGAGCTGGTACGGGGTGCCCGCGCGGCGCAGCGCGGTCAGGACGTCGAACTCCCAGGACTCCAGGCCGTGCTCGGTGAAGGCGAGGCGGCGCGCGCGGTCCAGGTGCCGGGCCAGCCTGCTCACCCGGCTCAGCACCTCGAGCGGTTCCACGTCGAGGTCCGGGCGCTCCCGGCGCCATGCTGCGACCAGCCGATCGACCTCGTCCTCCATAAGGATCAGTGTAGTGGTTGTGTCGATGTGAAGTCTCTTGATGTCGAGTATCTTGACGTCGAGAGGAATGGTGGGTGACGCTGGAGGTGACGCCGATCCGCGATCCGGGAGGTCCCGTGTCCGCAGCCGCCGCCCGTCCCGTCTGGGACCCCGCCCAGTACCTGCGCCACGCCGGGCACCGCACCCGGCCCTTCACCGACCTGCTCGCCCGCGTCCCCCGCCTGCCCGGCACCCCGCCCCGCATCGCCGACCTCGGCTGCGGCGTGGGCAACGTCACCGCCCTGCTCACCGGCCGCTGGCCCACCGCCCGCGTCACCGGCTACGACAACGCCCCCGAGATGCTCGACAAGGCCCGCGTCGACCACGAGGGCCCCACCGACGGGGGCGGCCGGCTCGACTTCGCCCACGCCGACGTCCGCACCTGGACCCCGCGGGAGCCGTACGACCTGATCGTCAGCAACGCCACCCTGCAGTGGATCCCCGGGCACGTGCGGCGGTTCGGCGCGTGGATCGACGGGCTCGTGCCCGGCGGCACCCTCGCCTTCCAGGTGCCCGGCAACTTCGACGCCCCCAGTCACGTCCTGATGCGCGACCTGGCCGCCTCCCCGCGCTGGCGGGACCGCCTGACCGGCGTGCTGCGCCACGAGGACGCCGTCTCCCGCCCCGAGGAATACCTGGCGCACCTGGCCGGCCTCGGCTGCGCGGTCGACGCCTGGGAGACCACGTACGTCCATCTGCTGACAGGGGACGACCCGGTGCTCGACTGGGTCAAGGGCACTGGCCTGCGGCCCGTCCTCACCGCCCTCGCCGACGACCCCGGGGCGCGGGACGCCTTCCTCGACGAGTACCGCGCCGCGCTGCGCGACGCGTACCCGGCCACCGCGCACGGCACCCCGTTCCCGTTCCGCCGCGTCTTCGCCGTCGCCGTCAAGGAGGCCTGACCGTGCTGACCGCCCTGGACCATGTGCAGCTCGCCGCACCGCCCGGCTCCGAGGACCTTCTGCGCGCCTTCTACGCCGGCGCCCTCGGCCTCACCGAGGTGCCGAAACCGCCCGCCCTCGCCGCGCGCGGCGGCTGCTGGTTCGAGACCGGGGACCTACGGCTCCACCTGGGCGTCGAGCGGGACTTCCGCCCCGCCCGCAAGGCCCACCCCGGCCTGCGGGTCACCGGCATCGAGGCGCTCGCCGCCCGGCTGGCCGCCCACGGCGCCCCGGTCACCTGGGACGAGGAGCTCCCCGGCCACCGCCGCTTCTTCAGCGAGGACCCGGTCGGCAACCGCCTGGAGTTCCTGGAGAGCACGCCCGCGGACCAGGGCCCGCGGCAGCGGAGCCTGCCCGCCGGCTAGGCCTTGCGGTGGCCTATCAGGCGGGGCTTCGGCTCCAGGCCGTCCAGACCGTGCCAGGCGAGGTTGACCAGATGGGCCGCCACCTCCGCCTTCTTCGGCTTGCGGACGTCCAGCCACCACTGGCCCGTCAGGGCGACCATCCCCACCAGCGCCTGCGCGTACAGCGGCGCCAGCTTCGGGTCGAAGCCGCGGCTCTTGAACTCGCGGCCCAGGATGTCCTCCACCTGGGTGGCGATGTCCGAGATCAGCGAGGCGAACGACCCCGTCGACTGGGGGATGGGGGAGTCACGGACCAGGATGCGGAACCCGTCCGTGTACTCCTCGATGTAGTCCAGCAGGGCGAACGCGGCCTGCTCGCACAGCTCACGCGGGTGACCGGCCGTCAGCGAGCCGGTCACCATGTCCAGCAGACGCCGCATCTCGCGGTCCACGACCACCGCGTAGAGCCCTTCCTTGCCGCCGAAATGCTCGTAGACCACCGGTTTGGAGACCCCGGCCTTCGCCGCGATCTCCTCCACCGACGTGCCTTCGAACCCCTTCGCCGCGAAGAGGGTGCGGCCGATCTCCAGCAACTGCTGGCGGCGCTCCGCACCGGTCATCCGGGTGCGGCGCGCACGCCGCGGCTTGTCATTGCTGGGGGTGCTGGAGTCGGTCGCCACGGCGACCATCATGCCGCCTCGGCGGGTTCCTTCCCGCGCCGGGCGGCGCCATCCGAGGCGACACGCCGCGAATCGATACGCGAGCGTGACGGCCACCGCACGTCCGACGCCCATCCCAGCTGCTCGAACCAACGGATCAGCCGGGCCGAGGAGTCCACCTGCCAGCGCTCCACCCCGTGCCGCGCGGACGTCGGGTCGGCGTGGTGCAGGTTGTGCCAGGACTCACCGCACGACAGCACCGCGAGCCACCACACGTTGCCCGAACGGTCCCGCGACTTGAAGGGACGCTTGCCGACCGCGTGGCAGATCGAGTTGATCGACCACGTCACGTGGTGCAGCAGGGCCACCCGGACGAGGGAACCCCAGAAGAAGCCGGTGAAGGCGCCCCACCACGACATGGTCGCCAGGCCGCCGATCAGCGCGGGCAGCCCCAGCGACACCAGCGTCCACAGCACGAACTGCCGGGAGATCGCCCGCAGCGTGCGGTCCTTGATCAGATCCGGAGCGTACTTCTCCTGCGGTGTCTGCTCCTCGTCGAACATCCACCCGATGTGCGCCCACCACAGGCCCTTGACCAGCGCCGGGATCGTCTCCCCGTACCGCCACGGCGAATGCGGGTCGCCCTCGGCGTCGGAGAACTTGTGGTGCTTGCGGTGATCGGCCACCCAGCGCACCAGCGGCCCCTCGACCGCCATCGAACCGGCGATCGCCAGCGCGATCTTCAGCGGCCGCTTCGCCTTGAACGAGCCGTGGGTGAAGTGACGGTGGAAGCCGATGGTGATGCCGTGGCATCCCAGGAAGTAGAAGAAGACCAGCAGGCCGAGGTCCAGCCAGCTCACTCCCCATCCCCAGGCCAGCGGCACGGCGGCCACCAGCGCGAGGAAGGGGACGACGATGAAGAGCAGCAGGGTCAGCTGCTCGATGGAGCGTTTCCGCTCCCCGCCCAGCGTGGCGGAGGGCACGTCGTCGTCGGACCGGGACTGCTTCGGGGCTTCGTCGAGCACATCGGAGCGTGAGGTCATGCGTTCCCCTGTGGGGTATGTGGACTGAGGGAAGGTGCCGAACTGCCGGAACCGCCTCTCTTTCCTACGGTCCCGTAACCTACGGCATCGTAAGTATGGCAGTGCGTTGCCCGGCGGCAAGAGCCCGTGGGCCAGCGCGTCCGGCATGACACCTATCCTGGAAGTCGGTCGGACAGCGCGGTCCGCTCTGATTTCTTCCCGGACGTCCGGCCCGCAAGCGGCGCACGCCGCGCGAGACGCTCGTTCGGGTTCCCTCCCAGACGAGCTTCAACACTGCAAGGAGCCGCACCTGTGAGCAGTGCCGACGACCAGACCACCACGACGAGCACCGAGCTGCGTGCCGACATCCGCCGACTGGGCGACCTCCTCGGGGAGACCCTGGTACGGCAGGAGGGCCCGGAGCTCCTCGACCTCGTCGAGAAGGTCCGCCGCCTCACCCGCGAGGACGGCGAGGCCGCCGCCGAGCTGCTGCGCGGCACCGAACTGGAGACGGCGGCCAAGCTGGTCCGCGCCTTCTCCACGTACTTCCACCTGGCCAACGTCACCGAACAGGTCCACCGCGGACGCGAACTGGCGGCCCGTCGCGCCGCCGAGGGCGGTCTGCTCTCCCGCACCGCCGACCGCCTCAAGGACGCCGACCCCGAGCACCTGCGCGAGACCGTCCGCAACCTCAACGTGCGGCCCGTCTTCACCGCCCACCCCACCGAGGCCGCCCGCCGTTCCGTCCTCAACAAGCTCCGCCGGATCGCCGCCCTCCTGGAGACCCCGGTCCTCGCCTCCGACCGGCGCCGCCTGGACACCCGCCTCGCGGAGAACATCGACCTCGTCTGGCAGACCGACGAACTGCGCGTGGTGCGCCCCGAGCCCGCCGACGAGGCCCGCAACGCCATCTACTACCTCGACGAACTCCACGCCGGCGCCGTCGGCGACGTCCTGGAGGACCTCACCGCCGAACTGGAGCGCGTCGGCGTCCATCTCCCGGACGACACCCGCCCGCTGACCTTCGGCACCTGGATCGGCGGCGACCGCGACGGCAACCCCAACGTCACCCCCCAGGTCACCTGGGACGTCCTCATCCTCCAGCACGAACACGGCATCAACGACGCCCTGGAGATGATCGACGAGCTGCGCGGCTTCCTGTCCAACTCCATCCGCTACACCGGCGCGACGGACGAGCTGCTGACCTCCCTGCAGGCCGACCTCGACGCCCTGCCCGAGATCAGCCCCCGCTACAAGCGGCTCAACGCCGAGGAGCCCTACCGGCTCAAGGCCACCTGCATCCGGCAGAAGCTGGAGAACACCAAGCTCCGCCTCGCCAAGGGCACCCCCCACGAGCCCGGCCGCGACTACCTCGGCACCGGTGAACTCCTCACCGACCTGCGGATCATCCAGGCCTCCCTGCGCGAGCACCGCGGCGGCCTCTTCGCCGACGGGCGCCTCGCCCGCACCATCCGCACCCTCGCCGCCTTCGGCCTCCAGCTCGCCACCATGGACGTCCGCGAACACGCCGACGCCCACCACCACGCCCTCGGCCAGCTGTTCGACCGACTGGGCGAGGAGTCCTGGCGCTACGCCGACATGCCCCGCGACTACCGCTCCAGGCTCCTCGCCAAGGAGCTGCGCAGCCGGCGCCCGCTCGCCCCCACCCCGGCGCCCGTCGACGCGGCCGGCGAGAAGACCCTCGGCGTCTTCCGGACCGTCAAGCGCGCCCTGGAGGTCTTCGGACCCGAGGTCGTCGAGTCGTACATCATCTCCATGTGCCAGGGCGCCGACGACGTCTTCGCCGCCGCGGTCCTCGCCCGCGAGGCCGGCCTGATCGACCTGCACGCCGGCTGGGCCAGGATCGGCATCGTGCCGCTGCTGGAGACCACCGACGAGCTCAAGGCCGCCGACACCATCCTCGAGGACATGCTCTCCGACCCGTCCTACCGGCGCCTCGTCGCGCTCAGGGGCGACGTCCAGGAAGTCATGCTCGGCTACTCCGACTCCTCCAAGTTCGGCGGCATCACCACCAGCCAGTGGGAGATCCACCGAGCCCAGCGCCGGCTGCGCGACGTCGCCCACCGCTACGGCGTCCGCCTGCGCCTCTTCCACGGCCGCGGCGGCACCGTCGGCCGCGGCGGCGGCCCCTCGCACGACGCGATCCTCGCCCAGCCCTGGGGCACCCTGGAAGGCGAGATCAAGGTCACCGAGCAGGGCGAGGTCATCTCCGACAAGTACCTCATCCCGTCCCTGGCCCGGGAGAACCTGGAACTCACGGTCGCCGCCACCCTGCAGGCGTCCGCGCTGCACACCTCGCCCCGCCAGTCCGTCGAGGCCCTCGCCCGCTGGGACGCCGCCATGGACGTCGTCTCCGACGCCGCCCACTCCGCGTACCGGGCCTTCGTCGAGGACCCCGACCTGCCGACGTACTTCCTCGCCTCCACCCCGGTCGACCAGCTCGCCGAACTGCACCTCGGCTCGCGGCCCTCCCGCCGCCCCGGCTCCGGCGTCTCGCTCGACGGCCTGCGCGCCATCCCGTGGGTGTTCGGCTGGACCCAGTCCCGGCAGATCGTCCCCGGCTGGTTCGGCGTCGGCTCCGGCCTCAAGGCCCTGCGCGAGGCCGGCCTGACCGCGACGCTGGGAGGAGAGGGCGTGCTCGACGAGATGTACGAGCAGTGGCACTTCTTCCGCAACTTCATCTCCAACGTGGAGATGACCCTCGCCAAGACCGACCTGCGGATCGCCCAGCACTACGTCGACACCCTCGTCCCCGACGAGCTCAAGCACGTCTTCGACACCATCAAGGCCGAGCACGAGCTGACCGTCGCCGAGGTGCTGCGCGTCACCGGCGAGCGGGAACTGCTGGACGCCGACCCCGTCCTCAAGCAGACCTTCACCATCCGCGACGCCTACCTGGACCCGATCTCCTACCTCCAGGTGGCCCTGCTCAAGCGCCAGCGCGACGCGGCCGCCGCGGAGCAGCAGCCCGACCCGCTGCTCTCCCGCGCCCTGCTGCTCACCGTCAACGGCGTCGCCGCCGGCCTGCGCAACACCGGCTGACGGGCCGGCCGCACGAAAGGGCGGTGCCCCTGACCTCGCAGGAGGCCAGGGGCACCGCCCGTTCCACACACCAGCGGCGCCTACAGCGCCACGAACGCCGCCGTCAGCAGCCCCGCGCCCGCCAGCGCCATCAGCCACGCGAGCCGCGTCCGCAGCAGACCGCCCGCCACCACCACCGACGCCAGCAGCAGCGCGCCCCCGAGCGGCACCCACGCGTACAGGACCCCCGCCGGGCCGGACCGTACCGCCTCCCGGCCGCCCGGTTTCAGCACGACCGTGTAGGTGCGGCCCGTCTCCACCGCCACCGAGTCGTCCAGCACCACCTTCGCGCGCGGCTGCGACCCGGGAGACAGCGGCGCGTACGGACCCGAGCAGCCGTCGTCGGCGCACCGCGTCACCTCCACCGTGCCGCGCTCACGCCCCTTGGTCAGCATCACGTGCTGCGCCGTGCCCCACGACGCCCACACACCGGCGATCAGGATCAGCACGGCGACCGTGCCCATCGCCACGAACCGGCCGAAACGCAGCGCGGAGTCACCGCGCGAGGAACGGACAGCGGAAGGCATGGCCGCGATCTTTGGCCATGACCTCGCGGCTGGTCAACCCGCGGGGGCGGCACCGGGCGACATGTCCCGCGAAGTCCCCTCGGCGCATCACGAGTTGTACGCGCTCTGCGCCCGCTCCAGCCCCTCGGTCACCAGACACTCCACCGCGTCCGCCGCCCGGTCCACGAAGTAGTCCAGCTCCTTGCGCTCCGCCGACGAGAAGTCCTTCAGCACGAAGTCCGCCACCGGCATCCGCCCCGGCGGCCGGCCGATCCCGAACCGCACCCGGTGGTACTCCCGCCCGAACGCCCCCGTCAGCGACTTCAGGCCGTTGTGCCCGTTGTCCCCGCCGCCCAGCTTCAGCCGCAGCGTCCCGTAGTCGATGTCGAGCTCGTCATGGACCGCCACCACCCGGTCCACGGGCACCTTGTAGAAGTCACGCAGCGCGTTCACCGGCCCGCCCGACAGGTTCATGTACGACATCGGCTTCACCAGCACCACCCGCCGGCTCCCCGGCCCCGGCGGCCCCACCCGGCCCTCCACGACCTGGGCCTGCGCCTTCGCCGCCCGCTTGAACCGGCCGCCCATCCGCTCCGCCAGCAGGTCCGCCACCATGAACCCCACGTTGTGCCGGTTCATCGCATACCCGGGCCCCGGATTGCCCAGCCCCGCGATCAGCCAGGGACCCGCCGCACCCGCATCCGCCGTCACACCCACGCCCTCCTCCACCCATACGCGTCGGCCGCCGCCCCCGCACGGGAGCAGCGGCCGACGAACGACGACTCTCTACGAGGCTCAGGCCTCGGCGGCGGCCTCGTCGCCCTCGGCACCCTCCGGGGCCTCCTCGGCCTGCGCGGCCAGGACCTGCAGCACCACGGTGTCGTCCTCCACGGACAGGGTCACACCGCTCGGCAGGGTGATGTCCTTGGCGAGGACGGAGGCGCCGGCCGCCAGACCCTCGACCGACACGGTCACGCTCTCCGGGATGTGGGTGGCCTCGGCCTCGACCGGCAGCGCGGACAGGACGTGCTCCAGCAGGTTGCCGCCGGGGGCCAGCTCGCCCTCGGTGTGCACCGGGATCTCGACCTGGACCTTCTCGCCGCGCTGCACCAGCTGCAGGTCGACGTGGACCAGGAAGCCCTTCAGCGGGTCACGCTGCACGGACTTCGGGATCGCCAGCTCGTTGCTCTTGCCGTCGATGTCCAGCGCGATCAGGACGTTCGGCGTACGCAGCGCCAGCAGCAGCTCGTGACCGGGAAGGGTCAGGTGCAGCGGGTCGGAACCGCGGCCGTACAGGACACCCGGAACCTTGTCTTCACGGCGGATACGGCGCGCGGCACCCTTGCCGAACTCGTCGCGCGTCGCGGCGGAGATCTTCACCTCGGACATGCTCACTCCTCGAAGTCAGAAACGGACGTGGTCACCCGGCCACGAACGGCCTGCTACGAAGAGCGCGTCGATAACGGACCGCCGTACGAGCCTCAGAAGAAGCGGTACGGCCTCCCTCGCCGAGCAACTCGAGAAGTCTACTCGGACCAGGAGGCCGTACCCAAAACGATCACCGGCAGCCGAACGGACGCGCGACTGCAGAACCCTTACTGCTCGTCGAACAGGCTGGTCACGGACCCGTCCTGGAACACCTCACGCGCCGCCCGCGCGATCGTCGGAGCGATCGACAGCACCGTGATCTTGTCCAGGCTCTCGCTCAGCTCGCTCGGCGTCGGCAGCGTGTTCGTGAACACGAACTCGCTCACCCGGGAGTTCTTCAGCCGGTCCGCCGCCGGACCCGACAGCACACCGTGCGTCGCCGTCACGATCACGTCCTCCGCGCCGTGCGCGAACAGGGCGTCCGCCGCCGCACAGATCGTGCCACCCGTGTCGATCATGTCGTCCACCAGGACGCAGACGCGGCCCTTCACCTTGCCGACGACCTCGTGCACCGTGACCTGGTTCGCCACGTCCTTGTCCCGGCGCTTGTGCACGATCGCCAGCGGCGCGCCCAGACGGTCGCACCAGCGGTCCGCCACCCGCACCCGGCCGGCGTCCGGGGACACCACCGTCAGCTTCGAGCGGTCCACCTTCGCACCCACGTAGTCCGCGAGCAGAGGCAGCGCGAACAGGTGGTCCACCGGGCCGTCGAAGAAGCCCTGGATCTGGTCCGTGTGCAGATCCACCGTCAGCAGCCGGTCCGCACCCGCGGTCTTCATCAGATCCGCGATCAGCCGCGCCGAGATCGGCTCACGGCCACGGTGCTTCTTGTCCTGGCGGGCGTAGCCGTAGAACGGCACGATCACCGTGATGGAACGGGCCGACGCACGCTTCAACGCGTCGATCATGATCAACTGCTCCATGATCCACTTGTTGATCGGCGCCGTGTGGCTCTGGATCAGGAAACAGTCGGCACCACGGGCCGACTCCTGATACCGCACATAGATCTCGCCGTTCGCGAAGTCGAAGGCCTTCGTCGGGACAACCCCGACACCCAACTGCTGGGCGACCTCCTCGGCAAGCTCGGGGTGGGCGCGGCCGGAGAAGAACATCATCTTCTTCTCGCCGGTCGTCTTGATCCCGGTCACAGCACTGTCTCCTCAGAGGTTTCTCAGCTGGTGGGGGTGCGCATCTGCACCTATCACGGTACGCCGTCCCGGACGGAACGCTCTCCGGTCAGTCCTCGCCGGCCTGCTCCCGCGACGCCGCCTCCGCGGCCTTCGCGGCAGCACTCCCGGGACGCTTGCGCGCCACCCAGCCCTCGATGTTCCGCTGCTGGCCGCGGGCCACCGCCAGCGAACCGGGCGGCACATCCTTCGTGATGACCGAGCCCGCGGCCGTGTAGGCGCCGTCGCCGACCGTGACAGGAGCCACAAACATGTTGTCCGACCCGGTCCGGCAGTGCGACCCGACCGTCGTGTGATGTTTGTCCTGTCCGTCGTAATTGACGAACACACTCGCCGCACCGATGTTCGAGAACTCGCCGATCGTGGCATCGCCCACATACGACAGGTGCGGGATCTTCGTCCCCTCACCGATCGACGCGTTCTTCGTCTCCACGTACGTACCGATCTTGCCCTTGCGCGCCAGCCGCGTCCCCGGACGCAGATACGCGAACGGACCCACCGACGCCTCCGGACCCACCTCGGCACCCATCGACACCGTGTTGTCCACCCGCGCCCCGGCACCCACCCGGGTGTCCGTCAGCCGCGTGTTCGGACCCACCTCGCAGCCCTCCGCCAGATGCGTCGCACCATGCAGCTGCGTCCCCGGATGCACCACGACGTCCTGCTCGAACGTCACCGTCACGTCCACCCACGTCGACGCCGGATCCACCACCGTCACGCCCGACATCATCGCCGCCGTCAGCAGCCGCTCGTTCAGGATCCGCCGCGCCTCCGCCAGCTGCACACGGTTGTTGATCCCCGCGATCTCCCGGTGATCACCCGCCACCGACGCACCCACCCGGTGCCCCGCCTCACGCAGGATCCCCAGCACGTCCGTCAGATACTCCTCGCCCTGGCTGTTGTCCGTCCGCACCTTCTTCAGCGCGTCCGCCAACAGGGCGCCGTCGAACGCGAACACACCCGAGTTGATCTCCCGGATCGCCCGCACCTCGTCGGACGCGTCCTTGTGCTCCACGATCGCGGTCACCGCGCCCGAGCCGTCCCGCACGATGCGCCCGTAGCCCGTCGCGTCCGGCATCTCCGCCGTCAGCACCGTCACCGCGTTGCCGTCCGCCACATGCGTCTCCGACAGCCGGCGCAGCGTCTCACCGGTCAGCAGCGGGGTGTCACCGCACACCACCACCACGGTCCCGTCCACGGAACCGCCCAGCTCCTCCAGACCCATCCGCACGGCGTGCCCCGTGCCGTTCTGCTCCGCCTGCACGGCGGTACGCACCTCGGGGGCGACCTCGGCGAGATGGGCGGTCACCTTCTCGCGGGCGTGACCCACGACCACGACGAGGCTCGCCGGGTCCAGTTCACCGGCGGCGGCGAGTACGTGGCCCACCAGGGAACGGCCACAGATGTCGTGCAGGACCTTCGGTGTGGCCGACTTCATACGGGTGCCCTCACCCGCTGCGAGAACGACTACGGCTGCCGGGCGATTGGCGCTCACGGGATGCCCTTCGGCTGTGTTGGAGGTGGGGGGATGGACATCCGCAGGATACCGGGGTGTTTCCGGGGGGACATGAGAGCGGGTCCTGACCAGTGACCGGTCAGGACCCGAACCATGCAGCTCCGCCAGCTGGATTCGAACCAGCACTACAGAGCTTCAAAGGCTCGCGGGCTACCAGTTACCCCATGGCGGATGGCTGCGTCAGACCTTACCCGAGGCGGGTGGTGTGGTGATCCCGGAGACCATTCCTGTCCACCAGCCTTCGATGCGCCGGTACAGGTCGGCCCCTTGTGACACCCGGACGACCAGACAGCCGCGATAGGTGTCGCCGACGTTCTTCCGGACGGTCGCCGGGTTGTGCTTCTTGATGGTCGTCTTCTGGAACACGGAGACGTCCACGCCGACCAGATCCGCCCAGTACCGTTTCGCGCCCTCCACGTCGGCGGTCACGTGGATCATCAAGCGGTACCGCAGGCGGTCCGGCTCGACGCCGAGCAGGTCGAGCCAAGCCAGGTAAAGCTTGATCACGCCGGGGTCGCTGTTCACGAAGAGGACGTTCTCCCGCCGGTCGTAGGGCTTGTCCTTCGCGCCCTCGGCCCAATACAGGGCCACGCCTGCGAGGAAGAGGTCACGGTCGGACAGCGGGCCGATCTCCTGCGCTGCGGCCTCCTTGGTCTGCCGGCGCTGTTCGTCCCGCACCGCTAGTTCGTGCTCCCAGCGCATGCGACCCGCCAGCCGCGCCTGCTCCGAGGGTGGGCGCCGCTCCGGCTTCGGCAGGTCCCGCACCCACAGGGAGATCGAGCTCTTGGAGCAGCCCAGCTCGACCTGGATCCGGTCGTAGGTCCAGCCCTTCAGGCGTAGCTCGCGGGCCTTGGCCCGCAGGTCGTCCTTGGCGTTGGGGCGTTTGGTCCAGTCCGGGACCGGTTCGCCTTGGAGGAGGCGGTTGAGGATGTCGTTGTTGTCGACGTGGAGGCGGTCGCGGATCTGGCGTCGGCTGAGGCCCGCGCGCCGAAGGGCGACGGCCTGCTCGCGCAGGCCTTCGAAGTCGGCGTATGTGCTGGTCGGATGTGCCATGGGCATACCGTCCGGGCGGAATGGTGGGTTCCCGCCTCGAACGGTGAGCGATTCAGTAGTTCGGGGGATTGTGGGGCGTATCGCGGCCGACCGGTCACTCGGTGTGGTCCGTCGCCGAGGTGAAAACTCCCCGGAAATGGGGCTGGGCGCGCCTTTAGGCTGGGGGCATGACCACGACGGGGGAAGACCATGTGACGGCCCGGGGAGGGCCCTGGTGGTGGGAGCGGCGGCGCAGTGCCGTGCTCGATGTGGGGCTCGCGGTGGTGTCCGCGCTGGAGTGCGGGTTCGAGGGGGTGCCGTTCGCCTGGGAGGCGGGCATCCCGGTCGCGGTGGGGGTGCTGTTCGGGCTGGCGGCCGGTTCGGTGCTGCTGGTGCGGCGCCGGTGGCCGATCGCGGTGGTGCTGGTGGCGATCGCGGTGACGCCGGCGGCGATGGGGTTCCTGCTGGGGATCGTGGGGCTGTACTCGCTGGCCGCGTCGGATCTGCCGCGCCGGATCATCGGGTCGCTGGCGGGGATGCAGTCGGTGGGTGTGCTGATCGTGATGTTCGTGCGGATGCGGCAGGACATCGCGCGGGGGGACGTGGACGTCGGTGACTGGCTGGTGCCGTTCGCGTCGGTGACGATGGCGCTGGGTGTGACGGCTCCGCCGGTGCTGCTGGGGCTGTATGTCGGGGCGCGGCGGCGGCTGATGGAGAGTCTGCGGGAGCGGGCGGACAGTCTGGAGCGGGAGCTTCAGTTGCTCGCGGAGCGGGCGGAGGAGCGCGCGGAGTGGGCGCGGGGTGAGGAGCGGACCCGGATCGCGCGGGAGATGCACGACGTGGTGGCGCACCGGGTGAGTCTGATGGTGGTGCACGCGGCGGCGTTGCAGGCGGTGGCCCGTAAGGATCCGGAGAAGGCGGTGAAGAACGCCGCGCTGGTGGGGGACATGGGCCGGCAGGCGTTGACGGAGCTGCGGGAGATGCTCGGGGTGCTGCGGGCGGGCGGGGATGCCGTGCGGTCGCGGGCGCGGGGGGCGTCGGTGCCGCTGGCGGCGGTGGGTGTGGCGGCGGCGGCCGCGGCGTCGCGGGTGGTGGAGCAGGAGGCGGTCGAGGGGCCGTCGTTGTCGGAGATCGACGAGTTGGTGGGGCAGTCGGCCGCGGCGGGGATGGTGGTCGATCTGTCGGTGGAGGGGGAGTACCGGTCGTACGCGCCGGAGGTGGAGGCGACGGCGTACCGGGTGGTGCAGGAGGCGTTGACGAACGTCCACAAGCATGCGGCGGGTGCGAAGACGTATGTGCGTCTGGCGCACCGGGTGTCGGAGATCGCGATGCAGGTGGAGAACGAGCCGCCGTCGGGGGTGGGGTCGTCGGCGGGGCTGCCGTCGGGTGGCAACGGTCTGGTGGGGATGCGGGAGCGGGTGTCCGCGCTGGGCGGGGTGTTCGTGTCGGGGCCGACGGACGCGGGGGGTTTCCGGGTGTCGGCGGTGATTCCGGCGTCGTAGGGCGCCGTGGTGCGGCGGGGGCGGCCCGGGGTGGGGGGCTCGCGGTGGGGGTCAGCCCGCGGTGAGGCGTTGGGGCTGGATGCCGGAGACCAGGGTGGCGAGGGCGTGGTCGATGTCGGGGCCGAGGTACCAGTCGCCGGTGTGGTCGAGGGCGTAGACGCGGCCCTGTGCGTCGATGGCGAGGAGTGCCTGGCTGTCGGTCTCGGCGCCGAGGGGGCAGACCTCGGTGTCCAGGGCGCGGCCGAGGTCGCCGAGGGTGCGGGCGAGGTGGAGGCCGTGCAGCGGGTCGAGGTGGAGTGCGGTGGGGGCGACCTGGCGGCCGGGTCCGGTGGGCCGGATGTGGAGTCCGCCGAATTCGGCCCAGGCCTCGACGGCGGCGGGGAAGACGGTGTGCCGGTGTCCGGCGGGCGAGGTGTGGTCGCGGAGGGTGTCGGCCCAGACCTCGGCCTGTTTGATGTCCCAGCGTCCGGGATGCCATCCGGCGGCGCGCAGTGCGGCGTCGACGGGGACGGCGAACCTGGTGGTCGAGGTGCGGTCGGTGTGCATCGGCCCTTCGTTCGTCGAGGTCGTGTGGTGGTGCGGGGGGTGGTTCAGCCGTCGGTGACGGCGGGGTCGACCGTGCGGACGCCGAAGTGGGCGGTGAGGGCGGTGCAGGCGCGGCAGGGGGCGGCGTAGCTGCCGTGGAGGGGGTCGCCGTCCTCGCGGATGCGGCGGGTGGTGAGTTTGGCGTGCTTGAGGGCCTTGCGGGCCTCGCCGTTGGTCATGGGTTTGCGGGCGGCGCGTTTGCTGCGGGCGGCGTCGGCGGTGGCGATGTGCCGGGAGATGAGGATCGTTTCGGCGCAGCGCCCGGTGAAGCGGTCGCGCTGGTCGCTGGTGAGGGTGTCGAGGAAGTCCTGCACGAGGGGGTGGAGCGCGGGGGGTGTGTCGCCGCGGGCGGCGGTGCCGGTGAGGGTGGCGCCGCGGACGGAGAGGGCGGCGGCGATGGTGGGGAGGATGCCGTCGCGGCGGTGGAGGAGGGCGGGCGCCGGGGTGGTGTCGGTGGCGCTCCAGCCGACGCGGGGGTCGCCGGAGTGGGGGCCGCCGGTTGGTCCGGTGTGCGTCCCCGTCTGCGTCGCGTTCATGATCGTCATCCCCTCCCGAGCATCCCCCCGGTGGTCACAGAGTGCCAAATCGGGTGGCGGCTGGGGAAGCTGGGGCGGGGCGACACGCCAGGGCGGGGGCGGGCTGTCACGGCAGGGTGACGACGGGTCACGGAAGCGGAGGGGCGGGTGACCGGTGCCGGTGACCGGCGGAGGCGTACCGCATAGGCTGTCGGCACCGCGATCCGGCGGCGTTCCCGTGTGCGGGCGCCGGGGGTCGCGGAGGCAGAAGCAGTGCAGACGGACGTGACAGTCGCATACGTTCCGTGACGGTCCGACGGTGGGCCGGGGCGGGGCGTACAGAGTGCCGCAGGGGGCAACCGCCATGACGACAGGTCGGCTCGGGCAGACCGCCGCGCCGCCGAACGCGGCCTACGCCGGGCAGGTCGTGCACTTCCCGGATCCGGTGCGGGCGGCCCGTCACCCGAGAGGGGTGCGGGTGGACGAGCGCGGCTACCCCGTTTTCTCGCCCTACGCGCGCGCGGCCGTGGAGATCGCGGATCCGCCGGAGGGTTTCGGTGTCGACGAGCTGCGGCTGACGGACTACGTGTCGGCGAACGCGGCGCTGGCGGCGACGGGTCACGAGTTGTGGGACACGGTGCCGGCGGTGGCGACGCCGCACGGCTGGACGTGGCATCACGTGGCGGGGACGCGCCGTCTGGAGCTGGTGCCGGTCGAGGTGAAGGCGCTGCTGCGGCATCACGGCGGTGTGGCGACGGCGGCGGTGGACCACGGCAAGCGGGGCACGCGGCCGTTGCAGGAGACGCGTCCGGCGCACTTCGGTCTGCCGAAGTCGGGTGTGGCGGTGACGGAGTCGCAGGTGCTGGGGGTCGAGGAGGACCTCGGGTACCGGCTGCCGGGCGCGTACCGGTCGTTCCTGAAGGCGGCGGGCGGCTGCGCGCCGGTGGGTACGGCGCTGGACGCGGAGCTGGGTCTGCTGGTGGACCAGCCGTTCTTCACGGTGCGGGACGAGGCCGCGGTGAACGACCTGGTGTACGTGAACAAGTGTCTGCGGGACCATCTGACGAAGGACTACCTGTGCGTGGCGTTCGTGCAGGGCGGTCTGTTGGCCGTGAAGGTGCGGGGCGAGCGGCAGGGTTCGGTGTGGTTCTGCGCGTACGACGACGTGCGGGACGTGGATGCGTCGTGGCCGCCGGCGGAGCGGGTGGAGCGGCTGCTGCTGCCCTGCGGTGAGGATTTCGACGTGTTCCTGTCGCGGCTCGCGGGGTCTCCTCCGGAGTTGGAGACGGTGGCGAATCTGATGGTGGACGGCGGGTTCGCGCGTGCCGTCCCGGTTTCTTCCGCGGGGGAGTGAGTCGTAGCGATGGTGACGTTCGCGCAGGCGCAGGAGCGCGCGGAGGAGTGGGTCAACGGGGACGTGCCGGCGTACCAGCACCGTGAGGTGCGGGTGCGGGAGTTCGGCCTCGGGTTCGTGGTGTGGGCGGAGGACCGTGCGGACGGGCCCCGTTCGGACGGTGGTGCGCAGCGGCTGGTGATCGCCCGGGACAGCGGTGAGGCGACGCTGTGGCCGTCGCTGCCGGTGGGTGAGGTGATCCGCCGGTACGAGGAGGAGTACGGGCGTGACGAGTCGGCGGCCGAGGAGCCGCCGCCGGCGCCGGCGGCGCGGGTGGACCTGAACCAGACGTCGTTCCTGCTGAGTCCGCCGGAGTGGCTGCAGGAGGCCGCGGACCGGCTGGGCATCCCGGACCGGCGTTCGGAGACGTCGGGCGGTGGGACGGCCGGCGGGTCCGGCGGCGGGTCGGCGGGGGCCGGGTCCGCGGGGGCGGCGGTGCCGGCGCCTTCGGCGGCTCCGGACGCCGGTTGGGCGTCGTCGTCGGCGGCGGGTGCGGGGCGGGCCGCGGGGCCCGCCGGCTCCGGGCACGCCGCGGATTCCGCGCACGACTCCGCCGCGCCGGCGGGTTCCGGTACGGCGGGTTCCGCGCCGGGCGGTTCCCCGTCCGGTGACGGCAGCGGTGCCGCGTGGCCGGCGGCCGGCGGGAGCGGCCCGGACGTGGGCACGCCGTGGGCCGGTACGGACACCACGGCGGACGCGGGCGAGGACCGTTCCGTGCCGCTGCCGGAGACGGTGTTCGCGCCGCAGCTGAGCGAGCCGGCCGGGGACGGTCCGGCGACGCCCGAGGCGCGGACGACGCTGATGTCGGGCGGCAGCGGGCTCCCGGCGACGGCGGTCGCCCCGGCGCTCCCGGACGGCGGTGCGGGGCAGGCCACGCCGCCGCCCCCCACCCAGGCGGGTACTCCCGCGCCCGGCACCCCGGCTCCCGGTACTCCCGCGCCCGGCACCCCGGCTCCCGGTACTCCCGCGCCCGGCACCCCGGCTCCCGGTACTCCCGCGCCGGGCACCCCGGCTCCCGGTACCCCCGCGCCGGGCGCTCCCGTGCCGCCGCCGGCGGTTCCGGGTGTGCCGCAGCGGCCGCCCGCGCCGGACGCCGGTGACATCGCCGACGCCGCGACCAGCAAGGCGGCCCCGCCGAGGCGCGGTCAGGGCCCGACGACCCCGCCGCCCCCGGGCGCTCCGGGGACGCCGGGCACCCGCCCGGGTGGCACCCCCGCGCCGGGTCCTGCGGGCGGTTACGTGCCGACGCAGATGGTGTCGTCGCTGGGTCCGGAGGGACCCGGGACGCCCACGCCGCCTCCGCCGGGCGCGCCCGCCCCGGGCGCCCCGACGCCGCCTCCGCCCGGTGCGCCGAACGCGCCCGGCGGTACACCGCCCGGCGGGATGCACCACGCCGCGACGATGCTCGCCGACCCCAACGCCCCGGGTGCCGGTGCGCCCACGCCTCCGGGACCGCCCCCGGCAGCCCCCGGCGTGCCCGGCACTCCGGGTGCTCCGGGTGCTCCGGGTGTCCCTCAGCCTCCCGGTCCGCCCGGGCAGCCTGGCGCTCCTCAGCCTCCCGGTCCGCCCGGCACCCCGCCGGTGCACCACGCGGAGACGGTGCTGGCCGCGCCCCCGGTCGGCGGTCCCGGCGTGCCCCCGCCCCCGGCGCCCCCCGGTGCGCCCGGTGTTCCCGGCGGCGCGCCGCCGATGGTTCCCGGTGCCGTGCCTCCCGGGACGCCCCCGCCCGGCGTTCCCGCACCGGGGCAGCCGCAGGCGTACGGCTATCCGCAGCAGCCCACCGGTCAGCCGACCGTGGGCCCCGGCTACCAGGCCGTGCTGCGCTACCGCGCGCAGGACGGCTCGGAGCAGCAGCTGATCCGGCGGTCCGCGCCGGGCACGCCGCACCCGGAGTGGCAGATCTTCCACGAGCTGCGCGCCATGAACGTGCCGCCCGGCCAGGTGCTGGAGCTGCACACGGAGCTGGAGTCGTGCGAGCTGCCGGGCGCGTACTGCGCGCGGATGATCCGCGAGCAGTGGCCGCAGGCGCGGATCACGTCCATCGCGCCCTACGGCACCGACCACGCGAGCCGGCAGCAGGGCATGCGGCAGCTCCTCGCCCACCAGGGCGAGCTGCACCAGGTGGCGGACGGGCCCGCGCGTCCGGCGCCGGTGCGGGCGCCGATCCCGCCGGTGCAGCCGGCCCCGCCGATCCCGCCGGAGGCGATCGCGCAGGAGCTGGCCGCCGCGTTCGGGCCGGGGGTGTTCCGGTTCGAGCAGGCGGCGGTGTCCCGGCAGGGTGTGCCGCCGGTCGTGGCGCAGACGCTGGTGACGGCGGGTCTGCCGATGGACCTGGGGCCGTTCTTCTGGGCGCAGGCCCAGCCGGGCCGTCCGGTGCCGACGCTGGCCGAGCTGGCGGCTGAGCGGGCGGTGCAGCCGGCGCCGGACGCGGGTTCGTACCTGGTGATGGGCAGCGACTTCGGCAAGGCGCTCTGCGTGCAGTACGGCACGGCGAACATCGTCGCGGTGCCTGTGGAGGCCGGTCCGGGCGGTACGGCCGTGCCGCCGCAGTTCGTGAACACCGGTCTGCCGGAGTTCGCGCGGTGCCTGGCGCTGCTGGGCCGGATGTGGCGGCTGCGGTTCGGACTGAACCAGGAGCAGGCGGGCCGCTGGACCGTCGACTTCCAGGCGCAGCTGGCCGCGCTGGACCCGGCGGCGCTGGGGTCGCCGGAGAGCTGGTGGTCGGTGCTGCTGGAGGAGATGTGGGACGGGCTGCTGTGAGCCGCCGCCGCTGAGGGAGCACACCCGTGGCCGGGCCCGGTCGTCGTCCGACGACCGGGCCCGGCTTTCGTCTGCCCGCCCGCGGGTGAGCCCCCGAGGCCCTCTCCGGTCCCGCGTCTCGGGGCCGTCAAGCGGAGTGTCGCGTTATGAACACTTCCGTGTCATCCATCAAGATGTGCGCGATTCATCCCATTTCGGGCTCGGTCGTCGTACTGGGCTTCATGTCCGTCGGTGGAAGGGGTTCCAGGGTGAGCAGCGCATCGGTGTCGTCACGGGGATTCGAGATCGTACGGGGGCGCGGGTACCGCCCGTTGCAGGTGATCGCGTACGTCGAGGCGCTGTCGGACGACCGGGACGCCGCCTGGGAACGGGCGGCGCGCCTCACCGTGCTGGCCCGCGAGATGGAGGAGGAGCTGGAGCGGCTGCGGGTGCTGGTGGCGGGCCTGTCGGAGCAGACGTACGAGTCGCTCGGGAACGGCGCCAGGCGGCTGTTCCTGCTGGCGCTGGAGGAGGCGACGGCCGTACGGGAGTCCGCGCGGCAGCACGCGCGGGACCTGACGGACCTGGCGCGCGACGACGCCGCCGGGGTGGAGGAAGCGGCGCGGGCCTACGCCGCCGCGCTGCGTGCCGTCGCCGACGAGTTCGCCCGGGAGCGGCTGGCCGCGGCCCGCGAGGAGGCCGACGAGATCCGCATCGAGGCCCGGCTGGAGGTCAAGGAGCGGCGCTCCCGGGCGCTGGCGGAGGTGCGCCGGATGCGTGAGCGCACCTCGGAGATGCTCGCCGAGGAGGCGGGTGCGCAGGCGGAACGGCTGGACGAGGTGGCGCGCGAGGAGGCCGCGCGGGTGGCCGAGATGGAGGCCCGGCACTCGGAGGCGGAGGCGCGCGCCGAGCGGGTGCTGGCCGAGGCGCGGCAGGTGTTCGCCGACGCGGAGGAGGCGGCCGTGCGGTGCGCGGAGGAGGCGCGGGAGCGGGCGGCGGAGGTGCTGGCCGAGGCGCGCACCCGCGTGGAGGGCGTGGAGCGGGAGACCGAGCGGGTGCTGCGCGAGCACGCCGGCCGGCGGGAGGACGTGCAGGCGCAGATGGATCACGTGTGCGCCAGCCTCAGCGCGCTGACGGGCCGTGCGGTGGAGTGACGGCCGGGGCCGGCGGGGTGTCAGGGCCTTCTGCGGACGGCCCCGGCGAGGATCCAGCCCTCCACCGCCTCGTACTGGCGGCGCTGTTCCTCCGCGCGGGCGCGGCCGGAGGCCACGGTGCCGAGCCAGCCGCAGAGGAAGCCCACGGGGATGGAGAGCAGGCCGGTGGTGGTGAAGGGGAACCAGTTGAAGTCGGCGTCGGGGAAGGCGGCGACGGGCGAGCCGGAGACCAGGTTGGTGCCCGGCATCAGCACCAGGACGCAGAGGGTCCCGCCGATGAGGGTCGCGAGCAGGCCCGTCCGGGTGTAGCGGCGCCAGAAGAGGCTGTAGACGAGGGCCGGCGCGATGGCGGAGGCGCCCAGGCAGAAGGACAGCGTGATCAGCGGGTGCAGGCTGTGGTGCTGCACCAGGGTGGCCAGCAGGATCGCGGGGACGCCGACGGCCACGGCGGACAGCCGCGCCAGCAGCATCTCGCGGCGCGGTGTCATCGCGCGGACGCGGGCCGCGAAGACGTCGTGGGCCAGGGAGTTGGCGCAGGCCAGGATCATCCCGGCGACGGAGGCGAGGACGGTCAGGAAGATCGCCGTGGTGACCGTGGTGAACAGGACGGTCTCCGCGGTGGACACCTCCGCGCCGAACACGGCGCGTGAGCCGAGCAGGTAGGCGGTGTTCCCGCGCGGGTCCGCCCGGGCGACCGCGGCCCGCCCGAGCAGGGCGGTCGCGCCGAAGCCGACGACGGTGATGACCAGCACGAACAGCGCCACCCCCGACACCGCCCAGGACATCGAGCGGCGCACCTGGCGGGCGCTGGAGGCGGTGTACATGCGCATGGTGATGTGGGGCAGGCAGGCACCGCCGAGGACCACCGTGAGGTGGGAGCTGATCATGTCGATGCCGGGGCTCACGCCGCCGGCGAACTGCAGTCCGGAGGTGAGGAAGGCGTCGCCGGTACCGCTGTTCGCGGCGGCCGCGTCGAAGAGGGCGCCCGGGTCCCAGCCGTAGCGGCGCAGGATCAGCGCGGCGACCACGAGACCGGAGCCGAGCAGCAGCACGATCTTCAGGATCTGGATGAGGGCGGTGCCCTTCATGCCGCCGATCGCCGCGTAGCTGATCATCAGCGCGCCTACGCCGACGATGCAGCCGGTCTGCAGGGACTCGCCGGAGAAGCCCAGGATGAACCCCATGAGCTGCCCGGTGCCGGCGAGCTGCACCAGCATCAGCGGCAGCAGCGCGGCGAGGGTGACGACGCTGGCGGTGACACGGACCGCGCGGCCGCCCGGCATGCGGCGGGCCAGCGCGTCGCCCATGGTGAACCGGCCCGCGTTGCGCAGGGGTTCGGCCAGCAGGAACATCAGCAGCATCAGGGACAGGGCGGTGCTCAGGGCGAGCACGATCCCGTCGTGGCCGAACAGCGCGATGACACCGCCGGTGCCCAGGACGGTCGCCGCGGAGATGTAGTCCCCGGCGATGGCCAGGCCGTTGCGCAGGGGGGAGAGGGAGCCGTAGCCGGTGTAGAACTCGTCGAGGTCGTCCCGGTCGGGGCCGGTCATCACGCACAGCAGCAGGGTGATCGTGGCGACGGCGGAGAAGCCCACCAGGGACATGGTCTGCGCGGACTCGCCGAACCGCGGGCTCATCGCGTCGCCTCCCGCCGTGCGTCGACGGCCGCCTGGCGGCGGATCAGGTCGGCGAGCGGGTCGACGCGGCGCCGCGCGGTCCCCTCGTACAGGGCGACGGCCAGCCAGGTGACGGGGACCTGGATCAGGGCGAGCAGCAGACCGGTGGGGAGGCCGTCGGTGACGGTGCCGGTCATGAAGGACGGCGCGAACGCCGACAGCACGAGAAAGAGGACGAAGTAGCCGAGCGCGGTGAGGGTGGCGGTGCGGCGCTGCCACCGGTAGGCGCCGCGCAGCCGGCGCAGGTCGCTGTGGTGTCCCAGCGGGGCGTGCCGGGGTGCCCGGTGCGGCCTGGGCGGGGGCGGGGCCGGCGGCTGCCAGGGGTAGGTGCGGTGGATGGGGGAGACGTGGGGAGGGCCGGCGTACGGGGAGCCGGGGTGGGGGTGCGGGTCGTACGGGCGTCGGGGGTGGCGGGGGTTCGGCCAGGGGTCGGCGGGCATCCCGTGCTCCTTGCGCGGTTCGGGTCCGGGTAGGGACCGCAGGGAGGGGGGTGGGGAGCGGAGCCCGCACGTTACTCGCGCGTAGTGGCCTGCGCGACGGTTTGGCCGAACTGGCCGGCCGGTATGCGCTTACGTCGGCGGCACAGGCCCTGAGCTGGGGTGTTACCCGGATTAACTCCGACTTTTGCGCCGTTCCCGGGTTTCCCGGCCCGCCCCTGGGTGGGGGTGCGCTTGACCCTGACGCGGCGGCAGGGGGAAGTCTGGGCGTGCCGGCGGTGGGCGCCCGGACGGGGCGGCGAGGAGGAGTCCGGGCGCACCGGAGGGAGGAGGCGACCCCGAGACGTACTCAGCCCCAGGGGGGAGAGCCCCTAGGGGCACCTCCGTACTACGGCTCGGGGAGGGGTCGTACCGCCGGAGGACGCAAGGGGGCCGGCTCCGTCCTTAACCTGGCTTTACGCCGCCGGGGGGTGGCGGAGCACAGCACCGGGGGTGGGGTTTTCCTCAGGGAAAGACTGCGCTGAACACCAGCGCGCCGAACCCCCTCCCGCCGCGAGACTGAAGCACGCACCGAGCACCACGCACCGAGCACGACGCGCAGGCGGCCGCCGAGGACCAGGGCGGTCCGCCGGGGCACCGCTCTGCCTTGACGACTGACATAGGAGACATACCGTGACAACGGCTGTGACCATTCCCAGGCACGGGGGTACTGGAGGGACTACGGCCGTTGCCGCGCGGGCGCGGCAGGTCGTGAAGGCGTACGGGTCGGGGGAGACCCGCGTCGTCGCCCTGGACCACGTCGACGTGGACATCGCCCGCGGACAGTTCACCGCGATCATGGGCCCCTCGGGGTCCGGCAAGTCCACGCTGATGCACTGCCTCGCCGGGCTCGACACCGTGACGAGCGGTCAGATCTACCTGGACGACACCGAGATCACCGGGCTCAAGGACAAGAAGCTCACCCGGCTGCGCCGCGACCGGATCGGCTTCATCTTCCAGGCGTTCAACCTGCTCCCGACGCTCAACGCGCTCGAGAACATCACGCTCCCCATGGACATCGCCGGCCGCAAGCCCGACCAGAAGTGGCTGGACCGGGTGGTGGAGACCGTCGGCCTCGCCGGGCGGCTCAAGCACCGGCCGACGCAGCTCTCCGGCGGCCAGCAGCAACGGGTCGCCGTGGCGCGGGCGCTGGCCGCCCGGCCGGAGATCATCTTCGGTGACGAGCCGACCGGCAACCTCGACTCCCGCGCCGGCGCCGAGGTGCTGGGCTTCCTGCGCCGCTCGGTCGACGAGCTGGGCCAGACCATCGTGATGGTCACCCACGACCCCGTCGCCGCCTCCTACGCGGACCGGGTGCTGTACCTCGCCGACGGCCGCATCGTCGACGAGATGCTCCAGCCCACCGCCGAGCAGGTCCTGGACCGCATGAAGGACTTCGACGCCCGGGGGCGCACGTCATGACCGTGCTCAAGACCTCGATGCGCAACTTCCTCGCGCACAAGGGACGCATGGCGCTGTCCGCGGTGGCGGTGCTGCTGTCGGTCGCGTTCGTCTGCGGGACGCTGGTGTTCACGGACACCATGGGCACCACCTTCGACAAGCTGTTCGCGGCGACCTCCTCGGACGTCACCGTCAGCTCCAAGGACGCCGACGACGGCGGCGAGACGACCGCCGGCAACGGCAGGCCGCCGGTGATCCCGGCGGCCGTGGTCGACCAGGTGCGCGGCGCGCAGGGCGTGAAGTCGGCCGAGGGCGCGGTGTTCTCCACCTCCGTGACCGTCGTCGACGGCGACAAGGACAGCCTCTCGCCCACCAGCGGCGGCCCGACCATCGTCGGCAGCTGGAACGCCAACGACGCCCGCACCATGGAGATCACCGACGGTGCGGCCCCCAGGGGCGCGGACCAGATCATGGTCGACGCCGACACCGCCGACAAGCACCACCTGGCGCTCGGCGACGAGATCGGCGTGATCAGCGCCCTCGGCACCCACACCGCGAAGATCTCCGGCATCGCCGACTTCACCGTCACCAACCCCGGTGCCGCGATCTTCTTCCTGGACACGGCGACCGCCCAGCGGGCCCTGGTCGGCGAGAGCGGCGTCTACACCAACGTCAACGTCACCGCCGCGGCCGGCGTCAGCGACGACCAGCTGAAGCGCAACGTCCTGACCGCGCTCGGCACCGACTACAAGGTGCAGACCGCCAAGGAGAGCGCGGACGCCAACAAGGAGAGCGTCGGCGACTTCATGGGCGTCCTGAAGTACGCGATGCTCGGCTTCGCCGGGATCGCCTTCCTCGTCGGCATCTTCCTGATCATCAACACCTTCTCCATGCTGGTCGCCCAGCGCACCCGGGAGATCGGTCTGATGCGGGCCATCGGCTCCTCCCGCAAGCAGGTCAACCGGTCCGTGCTGATCGAGGCGCTGCTGCTCGGCGTCGTCGGATCGGTCCTCGGCGTCGGCGCGGGTATCGGCCTCGCGGTCGGCCTGATGAAGCTGATGGGTCTCATGGGCATGGAGCTGTCCACCGGCGACCTCACGATCGCCTGGACCACCCCCGCGCTCGGCCTGCTCCTCGGCGTGGTCGTCACCGTCCTCGCCGCCTACCTGCCCGCCCGGCGGGCCGGGAAGATCTCCCCGATGGCCGCGCTGCGCGACGCCGGCACCCCGGCCGACGCCAAGGCCGGCCGCATCCGGGGCCTGACCGGCCTGGTCCTCACCGGCGCCGGCGGCTACACCCTCTACCTGGCGGGCAGCGCGGACAAGGCCACCGAGGGCTCGCTCTGGCTGGGCCTGGGCGTGGTGCTGTCCCTCATCGGCTTCGTCGTCGTCGGCCCGGTGCTCGCGAGCGGCGTGGTCCGGGTCCTCGGCGCGGTCCTGCTGCGTGCCTTCGGCCCCGTGGGCCGCATGGCCGAACGCAACGCCCTGCGCAACCCGCGCCGCACCGGCGCCACCGGCGCCGCGCTGATGATCGGGCTCGCGCTGGTGGCGTGCCTGTCCGTGGTCGGCTCCTCCATGGTCGCCTCGGCCGGCGAGGAACTCGACAAGGCGGTCGGCACGGACTTCATCATCCAGAACGACCAGGGGCAGCTGGTCACCCCGGAGGCCGTCGAGGCCGTGCGGTCGACACCGGGCGTGGCCCGGGTCACCGAGTACAAGTGGACCCAGGCCGACTTCACCACGCCCGACGGGAAGACCAGCGACGACACCGCGATCACCGCCGCCGACCCGACGTACGCCACCGACCTGCGGGTCGAGACCGTCGCCGGCAAGCTCGAGGACGCCTACCTGCCCGGATCGATGTCCGTGCACGAGAACTTCGCGAAGGACCACGACGTCACCCTCGGCTCGAAGATCGAGGTCGCCTTCGAGGACGGCACGACCGGCTCCCTGACGGTCCGCGCGATCACCAGCAGCGAGGGCGTGGTCGACGCGGGCGCGATGTACACGTCCATCGACACCCTCGCCCGGCACGTCCCGGCCGCGAAGATGCCGCTGGACCAGCTGGTCTTCGTCTCGGCCGAGGACGGACAGAAGGACGCCGCCTACGCGGCGCTCAAGGAGTCGCTGGACGGCTTCCCGCAGTACCAGGTGCGCGACCAGACCGACTACAAGGAGGCCCTGCAGGACCAGATCGGCCAGCTGCTGAACATGGTCTACGGCCTGCTGGCCCTGGCGATCGTCGTCGCGGTCCTCGGCGTGGTGAACACCCTGGCCCTGTCGGTGGTGGAGCGCACCAGGGAGATCGGCCTGATGCGGGCCATCGGCCTCTCGCGCCGCCAGCTGCGCCGCATGATCCGCATGGAGTCGGTCGTGATCGCCCTCTTCGGTGCCCTGCTGGGTCTCGGACTGGGCCTCGGCTGGGGCGCCACCGCGCAGCAGCTGCTCGCCCTGGAGGGCCTGAAGGTCCTCGACATCCCCTGGCCCACGATCGCCGGCGTGTTCGTCGGGTCGGCCTTCGTCGGCCTGTTCGCCGCGCTGGTCCCGGCCTTCCGGGCCGGCCGGATGAACGTCCTGAACGCCATCGCCACCGACTAGGGGCGCGGACCCCCGCACATGGGGGTCCCCGCCTGGCCCCCGCACGGGGGGCCGCCCGGTCACCGCACACGGGGGTTGCGGGGAGACCGGCGCCGGGAAGTCCGCATCAGGACTTCCCGGCGCCGGTGCGTGCGCCCCGACCCGGGTACTCGTGGTTGTCCACAGCCCCGGCGGCCGTGGGCGGGGCGACGTACCCTGGACACCCCCGGCCCGCGGCGCGCGTCGGGCCCGTCGTGTTGCACACCCCGGAAGGGATCTCCGCCCCGCATGAGCCTGCACGGTCTGCTCGACGCCGTCGTCAAGGACACCGCCCTCGCGGAAGCGGTCACGGCCGCCACCGACGGCAACCGCATGCACGTCGACCTGGTCGGTCCGCCCGCGGCCCGTCCCTTCGCGGTCGCCGCCCTGGCCCGGGACACCGGCCGCCCCGTGCTGGCCGTGACGGCGACCGGGCGCGAGGCGGAGGACCTGGCGGCCGCCCTGCGCTCGTTGCTGCCGTCCGAGGGCATCGTGGAGTACCCGTCGTGGGAGACGCTCCCGCACGAGCGGCTCAGCCCCCGCAGCGACACCGTCGGCCGCCGCCTCGCCGTCCTGCGGCGCCTGGCCCACCCGCGCCCCGACGACCCCGAGACCGGCCCGGTCTCCGTCGTCGTCGCACCCGTGCGTTCCGTGCTCCAGCCGCAGGTCAAGGGCCTGGGCGACCTGGAGCCCGTCGCGCTGCGCAGCGGACAGAGCGCCGATCTGAACGAGATCGTCGAAGCCCTCGCCGCCGCCGCGTACGCGCGCGTGGAGCTGGTCGAGAAGCGCGGCGAGTTCGCCGTGCGCGGCGGCATCCTCGACGTGTTCCCGCCCACCGAGGAACACCCCCTTCGGGTGGAGTTCTGGGGCGACGACGTCGAGGAGATCCGCTACTTCAAGGTCGCCGACCAGCGCTCCCTGGAGGTCGCCGAACACGGCCTGTGGGCCCCGCCCTGCCGTGAGCTGCTGCTGACGCCCCAGGTCCGGGAGCGGGCCGCCGCCCTCGCCGAGGAACACCCCGAACTGGGCGAACTGCTCGGCAAGATCGCCGAGGGCATCGCGGTGGAGGGCATGGAGTCCCTCGCCCCGGTCCTCGTCGACGACATGGAACTGCTGCTGGACGTGCTGCCCAAGGGCGCCATGGCCGTGGTGTGCGACCCGGAGCGGGTGCGCACGCGCGCGTCCGACCTGGTCGCCACCTCGCAGGAGTTCCTCCAGGCCTCCTGGGCGGCCACCGCCGGCGGCGGCGAGGCGCCCATCGACGTCGGCGCGGCCTCCCTGTGGGCCCTCGCCGACGTCCGGGACCGGGCCCGCGAGCTGGACATGATGTGGTGGACGGTGTCCCCGTTCGCCGCCGACGAGGAGCTCGACGGCGACACCCTCAAGCTCGGCATGCACGCCCCGGAGACCTACCGGGGCGACACCGCGCGGGCGCTCGCCGACACCAAGGGCTGGCTCGCCGACGGCTGGCGCGCGGTCTACGTCACCGAGGGGCAGGGGCCGGCGTCCCGCACCGTCGAGGTGCTCGGCGGCGAGGGCATCGCCGCCCGCCTGGACGGCGACCTGGGCGAGCTCACCCCGTCCGTCGTGCACGTCTCCTGCGGCTGCATCGACCACGGCTTCATCGACCCGGTGCTCAAGCTCGCCGTGCTCACCGAGACCGACCTCACCGGCCAGAAGGCGTCCGGCCGCGAGGGCGCCCGGATGCCCGCCCGGCGCCGCAAGACCATCGACCCGCTCACCCTCGAGGCGGGCGACCACATCGTCCACGAGCAGCACGGCGTGGGCCGCTACATCGAGATGGTGCAGCGCACCGTGCAGGGCGCCACCCGCGAGTACCTGGTCGTGGAGTACGCCCCCGCCAAGCGCGGCCAGCCCGGCGACCGGCTGTACATCCCCACCGACCAGCTGGAGCAGATCACCAAGTACGTCGGCGGCGAGGCGCCCACCCTGCACCGGCTCGGCGGCGCCGACTGGACCAAGACCAAGGCGCGCGCCAAGAAGGCCGTCAAGGAGATCGCCGCCGACCTGATCAAGCTGTACAGCGCCCGCATGGCCGCCCCGGGGCACGCCTTCGGCGGCGACACGCCCTGGCAGCGCGAGCTGGAGGACGCCTTCCCCTACGCGGAGACGCCCGACCAGCTCACCACGATCGCCGAAGTCAAGGAGGACATGGAGAAGTCGGTCCCGATGGACCGCCTGATCTGCGGCGACGTCGGCTACGGCAAGACGGAGATC
Organism: Streptomyces sp. NPDC085937; assembly: GCF_044540535.1. Lineage (NCBI taxonomy): Bacteria > Bacillati > Actinomycetota > Actinomycetes > Kitasatosporales > Streptomycetaceae > Streptomyces > Streptomyces sp. NPDC085937. Next base: position 412,977 of record NZ_JBITSH010000005.1, read on the forward strand.
GCGGTGCGGGCCGCGTTCAAGGCCGTCCAGGACGGCAAGCAGGTCGCCGTCCTCGTCCCCACCACGCTGCTGGTGCAGCAGCACTTCGGGACGTTCAGCGAGCGGTACGCGCAGTTCCCGGTGACCGTGAAGGCGCTGTCCCGCTTCCAGACGGACACCGAGGCCAAGGCGGTCCTGGAGGGCCTGCGGGAGGGCTCGGTGGACGTCGTCATCGGCACGCACCGGCTGTTCTCCTCCGAGACCAAGTTCAAGGACCTGGGCCTGGTCATCGTCGACGAGGAGCAGCGGTTCGGCGTCGAGCACAAGGAGCAGCTGAAGAAGCTGCGCGCCAACGTCGACGTGCTGACCATGTCCGCCACCCCCATCCCGCGCACCCTGGAGATGGCGGTCACCGGCATCCGCGAGATGTCGACGATCACGACCCCGCCGGAGGAGCGCCACCCGGTGCTCACCTTCGTCGGCCCCTACGAGCAGAAGCAGATCGGCGCCGCCATCCGCCGTGAGCTGCTGCGCGAGGGCCAGGTCTTCTACATCCACAACCGGGTCGAGTCCATCGACCGGGCGGCGGCGAGGCTGCGTGAGATCGTGCCCGAGGCGCGCATCGCGACCGCGCACGGCCAGATGTCGGAGCAGGCGCTCGAACAGGTCGTCGTCGACTTCTGGGAGAAGAAGTTCGACGTGCTGGTGTCGACGACGATCGTCGAGTCCGGCATCGACATCTCCAACGCCAACACCCTGATCGTGGAGCGCGGCGACAACTTCGGCCTCAGCCAGCTGCACCAGCTGCGCGGCCGGGTCGGCCGCGGCCGGGAGCGCGGGTACGCGTACTTCCTGTACCCGCCGGAGAAGCCGCTGACGGAGACCGCGCACGAGCGGCTGGCGACCATCGCCCAGCACACCGAGATGGGCGCCGGCATGTACGTGGCGATGAAGGACCTGGAGATCCGCGGCGCGGGCAACCTGCTCGGCGGCGAGCAGTCCGGCCACATCGCGGGCGTCGGCTTCGACCTGTACGTGCGGATGGTCGGCGAGGCGGTCGCCGACTACCGGCGCCAGCTGGAGACCGGCGAGATCGAGGAGGAGCCGCCGCTCGAGGTCAAGATCGAGCTGCCCGTCGACGCGCACGTCCCGCACGACTACGCGCCCGGCGAGCGGCTGCGCCTCCAGGCGTACCGGGCGATCGCCTCCGCGAACTCCGAGGAGGACGTCAAGGCCGTCCGCGAGGAGCTGGTCGACCGCTACGGCAAGCTGCCGGAGCCGGTGGAGAACCTGCTGCTGGTGGCGGGCCTGAGGATGCTCGCCCGGGCCTGCGCGGTCGGCGAGGTCGTGCTGCAGGGCAACAACATCCGGTTCGCGCCGGTGGAGCTGCGCGAGTCGCAGGAGCTGCGGCTGAAGCGCCTGTACCCGGGCACGGTCATCAAGGCGAACGCCCACCAGGTGCTGGTGCCGCGTCCGAAGACGGCGAAGGTGGGCGGGAAGCCGCTCGTCGGCCGGGACCTGCTGGGCTGGGTCGGGGAGTTCCTGACCTCGGTGCTGGGATCCTGACGACGCCTCCGGTCGGGGCGGCGTCCTGACCGGCGGCCGTCGCGCCCACCACCGGAGCACGCGGGGCCGTGCCCCCCCCCCCCCCCCGGGGGGGGGCGGCCCCCCCCCCGGTGTGAGCCCCACGGCGGGTAGGGGCGGGCGCGGGCCCAGACGCGCCCGCCCCCAGCCCGCTGCAGCCCCGGGGAGATGTGGTGC
>NZ_JBITSH010000006.1:0-394713 GCF_044540535.1 Streptomyces sp. NPDC085937
TGGGTGCACAAGCACCCCGAGTGGTTCCACCACCGCCCCGACGGCTCCATCGCCTACGCCGAGAACCCGCCGAAGAAGTACCAGGACATCTACCCGATCGCCTTCGACGCGGACATGGACGGCCTGGTCGCGGAGACCTGCCGGGTGCTGCGGCACTGGATGGACGCCGGGGTGCGGATCTTCCGGGTGGACAACCCGCACACCAAGCCGGTGGTGTTCTGGGAGCGGGTGATCGGGGAGATCAACCGCACCGACCCCGACGTCATCTTCCTGGCGGAGGCCTTCACCCGTCCCGCGATGATGCACACCCTGGCCCAGACCGGCTTCCAGCAGTCGTACACGTACTTCACCTGGCGCACCACCAAGCAGGAGCTGACGGAGTACCTGACCGAACTGTCGGGGGAGGCCGCCTCCTACATGCGGCCCAACTTCTTCGCCAACACCCCCGACATCCTGCCCGCCCACCTCCAGCACGGCGGCCGGCCCGCCTTTGAGGTGCGCGCCGTCCTGGCCGCCACCCTCTCCCCCACCTGGGGCGTCTACAGCGGCTACGAACTGTGCGAGAACACCCCGCTGCGCGAGGGCAGCGAGGAGTACCTCGACAGCGAGAAGTACCAGCTCAAACCCCGCGACTGGGACGCGGCCGCCCGCGAGGGCCGCACCATCGCCCCCCTCCTCACCCGGCTCAACACCCTCCGACGGAAACACCCCGCACTCCACCGGCTGCGGAATCTCCGTTTCCACGGGACCGACAACGACTCCGTCATGGCGTACAGCAAGCGCAGCGGCGCCGACGTCGTGCTCGTGGTCGTCAACCTCGACCCCCATCACGTCCAGGAGGCCACGGTCTCGCTGGACATGCCGCAACTCGGCCTGGAGTGGCACGAGTCGGTGCCGGTGCGCGACGAGCTCACCGGCGAGACCTACCACTGGGGCAGCACCAATTACGTGCGGCTGGAGCCGGGGCGGGCTCCCGCGCATGTCCTGCACGTCCAGCGACCGCCCGCCGCACAGCGAAACGGAGGGCCAGGAACGCCATGACCGTGAACGAGCCAGTGCCGGACACGTTCGAGGACACCCCGGTCAGGGACCGGGACCCCGACTGGTTCAAACGCGCCGTCTTCTACGAGGTCCTCGTCCGCTCGTTCCAGGACAGCAACGGTGACGGCGTCGGCGACCTCAAGGGTCTGACCGCCAAGCTGGACTACCTGCAGTGGCTGGGCGTCGACTGCCTGTGGCTGCCGCCCTTCTTCAAGTCACCGCTGCGCGACGGCGGTTACGACGTGGCCGACTACACCGCCGTCCTGCCGGAGTTCGGTGACCTCGCCGACTTCGTCGAGTTCGCGGACGCGGCGCACCAGCGGGGCATGCGCGTGATCATCGACTTCGTCATGAACCACACCAGTGACGAGCACCCGTGGTTCCAGGAGTCCCGGAAGGACCCGGACGGCCCTTACGGCGACTTCTACGTCTGGGCCGACGACGACAAGGGCTACGCGGACGCGCGGATCATCTTCGTCGACACCGAGGCGTCGAACTGGACGTACGACCCGGTGCGCAAGCAGTACTACTTCCACCGGTTCTTCTCGCACCAGCCGGACCTGAACTACGAGAACCCGCGGGTGCAGGAGGAGATCCTGGCGGCCCTGCGCTTCTGGCTCGACCTGGGCATCGACGGCTTCCGGCTGGACGCGGTCCCCTATCTCTACGCCGAGGAGGGGACGAACTGCGAGAACCTCCCGGCGACGCACGCGTTCCTCAAGCGGGTCCGCAAGGAGATCGACACGCAGTACCCGGACACGGTGCTCCTCGCGGAGGCCAACCAGTGGCCGGAGGACGTCGTCGACTACTTCGGCGACTACGCCGCCGGCGGCGACGAATGCCACATGGCCTTCCACTTCCCCGTCATGCCCCGCATCTTCATGGCCGTCCGCCGCGAGTCCCGCTACCCCGTCTCCGAGATCCTCGCCAAGACCCCCGCCATCCCCTCGGGCTGCCAGTGGGGCATCTTCCTGCGCAACCACGACGAGCTGACCCTGGAAATGGTCACCGACGAGGAACGCGACTACATGTGGGCCGAGTACGCCAAAGACCCCCGCATGCGCGCCAACATCGGCATCCGCCGCCGCCTCGCCCCCCTCCTCGACAACGACCGCAACCAGATCGAACTGTTCAACGCCCTGCTGCTGTCCCTGCCCGGCTCGCCGATCATCTACTACGGCGACGAGATCGGCATGGGCGACAACATCTGGCTCGGCGACCGCGACGCGGTGCGCACCCCCATGCAGTGGACCCCCGACCGCAACGCCGGCTTCTCCTCCTCCGACCCCGGCCGCCTCTACCTGCCCACGATCATGGACCCGGTCTACGGCTACCAGGTCACCAACGTCGAAGCCTCCATGGCCTCACCCTCGTCGCTGCTCCACTGGACCCGGCGCATGATCGAGATCCGCAAGCAGAACCCCGCCTTCGGCCTCGGCTCCTACACCGAGCTGCCCTCCTCCAACCCCGCCGTCCTCGCCTTCCTCCGCGAGTACGAGGACGACCTGGTGCTCTGTGTCAACAACTTCTCCCGCTTCTCCCAGCCCACCGAGCTCGACCTGCGCGAGTTCGACGGACGGCACCCGGTGGAGCTGTTCGGCGGGGTGCGCTTCCCGGCCATCGGCGAACTGCCGTATCTGCTGACCCTCGGGGGCCACGGCTTCTACTGGTTCCGGCTCACCCGAGTCGCATCCCGCATCGGCCGACGACTGTGAGCGTGTGCCGGCGAGAGGAGGCGTCACCATGACGAAGACCGCATTCCTGCGCCCGCGGAGCGCGCCCGCCGAGTCCATGGATTCGCTCGCCGGGCTGCTGCGCGAGTGGCTACCGCTGCAGCGCTGGTTCGCAGGCAAGGACCGCCCCGTCACCGATCTCGGTGTGCTGTCCATGACCGAGCTGTTCCCGGGCTGTCTGCACGTACTGGTGCACGCGGCGCACGGCGGAGTGCCCGCCCCCGGGGGCACCACGCCCGCCGGTGACTGCTACCAGCTCCTGCTCGGGGTGCGGGAGCGCCCCTCGCCCCGTCTGGGCAAGGCCCTCATCGGCACCGTCCGGGACGGGCGGCTGGCCGGTCTCACGGTCTACGACGCCCTCCAGGACCCGCGCGCCGCGCAGCTGCTGCTGGAGCGGCTGCGCCGGCCGGGCACGGCGGGCCCGCTGCACTTCGAGGGCGACCCGGCCCAGCAGGTGCCGGCCGGTCTGGTGCCGCGGGTGCTGAACGCCGAGCAGTCCAACTCCTCGCTGGTGTACGGCGACGAGTACATCCTGAAGGTCTTCCGGCGCATCCAGCCCGGCGTCAACCCGGACCTGGAGGTGCCCGGGGCGCTGGCCCGCCAGGGCTGCCACCGGGTGCCGGCGCCGGTGGCGTGGCTGCGCACCACCCATCCGTTCAAGGCGACGCTCGGCGTGCTCCAGCCGTATCTGCGCAACGCCGCCGACGGCTGGACGCTGGCCCTCGACGCGCTCGCCGCCGGGGACGACTTCACCGCGCAGGCGCACGCCCTCGGCCGCGCCACGGCGGACGTGCACCTGGCGCTCTCCTCGGCCTTCCCGGTCGGGGCGCCCGGGGAGAACGGGCACACCGCGGCGGCGATGACCGAGCGGCTGACCGCCGCCGCGCACGCCGTCCCCGCGCTCCAGCCGTACGTGCCGGGGCTGCGGAGCGCCTTCGCCGCGCTCACCACCTGCGACGCGGGGCCGCCCGCCCAGCGCATCCACGGTGACCTGCACCTCGGCCAGGTGCTGCGGGCGGGGCGCGAGTGGTTCGTCATCGACTTCGAGGGCGAGCCGTCGCGGCCGCTCTCCGAACGGCGCAGCGCCCACTCCCCCGTGCGGGACATCGCCGGGATGCTGCGCTCCTTCGACTACGCCGCCCGGCAGCGCCGCCCCTGGCGTCCGGAATGGGCGCGGCGCTGCCGCGAGGCCTACTGCGCGGGCTACGCGGCCCGCGCCGGCTGGGACCCGCGCAAGAAGCACGGTCTGCTCCGCGCCTACGAGACGGACCGTGCCGTGTACGAGGTGCTGTACGAGGCCCGGCACCGACCCGACTGGCTGCCCGTACCGATGGCGGCGATCGAGCGCCTCGCCGTGAGAGGAGACTGAGCCGTGGCCCTGCACGAGACCCCGCTGCCCGGATCGGGCGGGCCCGCCCCGTCCGCCCCCGAGACCGGGACGACCGCCCCCGCCCTCGACCCGCACGACCGGGGCCGCCTGCTGGCGGGCGCCCACCACGACCCGCACGCGCTGCTGGGCGCCCACCCGGTGCCCGGCGGCATCGCCTTCCGGGCGCTGCGTCCCTTCGCCCGCGAGGTGAGCGTGGTCGTCGACGGCGAGGCCACCCCGCTGGTGTCGGAGGGCGACGGCCTGTTCTCCGGCGTGCTGCCGCTGGACGCGGTCCCCGCGTACACCCTGGCGGTGGCCTACGGCGACGACGCGCCGGAGGAGACGCACGACCCGTACCGGTTCCTGCCCGCGCTCGGCGACTTCGACCTGCACCTGATCAGCGAGGGCCGGCACGAGGAGCTGTGGACGGCGCTCGGCGCGCACCCCATGACCCACCAGGGCGTGACCGGCACCCGGTTCACCGTGTGGGCGCCCAACGCGCTCGGGGTGCGGGTGGCCGCGGACTTCACCTACTGGGACGGCACGGCCTTCCCCATGCGCTCGCTGGGCTCGTCCGGCGTGTGGGAGCTGTTCCTGCCGGGCGTCGGCGAGGGCACCCGCTACAAGTTCGAGATCCACTCGCGCCACGGCCACCGGTTCCTCAAGGCGGACCCGATGGCCCGCCGCACGGAGGCGCCGCCGAACACCGCGTCGGTGGTCACCGCCTCGCAGTACCAATGGGGCGACGACGAGTGGCTCGCGCGTCGAGGGAACACGCCCGTGCACGAGGCGCCGTTCTCGGTGTACGAGCTGCACCTGCCGTCGTGGCGGCCGGGACTGACCTACCGCGAACTCGCCGAGGTGCTGCCGGCGTACGTGAGGGACATGGGCTTCACGCACGTGGAGCTGATGCCGGTCGCCGAGCACCCGTACGGGCCGTCCTGGGGCTACCAGGTCACCGGGTTCTACGCGCCGACCGCCCGGCTCGGCACCCCCGACGACTTCAAGTACCTGGTCGACGCGCTGCACCGGGCCGGCATCGGCGTGATCATGGACTGGGTGCCCGCGCACTTCCCGCGCGACGACTGGGCGCTGGCCCGCTTCGACGGGGAGCCGCTCTACGAGCCCGGTGACTCGCGGCGCGCGGAGCACCCCGACTGGGGGACGTACACCTTCGACTACGCCCGCACCGAGGTGCGCAACTTCCTGGTCGCGAACGCCGTGTACTGGTGCCAGGAGTTCCACATCGACGGGCTGCGGGTCGACGCCGTCGCCTCGATGCTCTACCTCGACTACTCGCGGGAGGACGGCGGCTGGGAGCCCAACGCCTACGGCGGCCGTGAGGACCTGGCCGCGATGGCGTTCCTCCAGGAGATGAACGCCACCGTGTACCGGCGCTGCCCCGGTGTGGTGACCATCGCCGAGGAGTCCACGGCGTGGGGCGGGGTGACCCGGCCCACCGACACCGGCGGGCTCGGGTTCGGGCTGAAGTGGAACATGGGCTGGATGCACGACTCGCTGGAGTACGTCGCCCACGAGCCGGTGCACCGCAAGTACCACCACCACGAGATGACGTTCGCGATGGTGTACGCCTACAGCGAGAACTACGTGCTGCCGATCTCGCACGACGAGGTGGTGCACGGCAAGCAGGCGCTGGTGTCCAAGATGCCCGGCGACTGGTGGCAGCGGCGGGCGAACGTCCGCGCCTACCTCGGCTTCATGTGGGCCCACCCCGGCAAGCAACTGCTGTTCATGGGTCAGGAGTTCGCGCAGGGCGCGGAGTGGTCGGAGAAGGCGGGCCCGGAGTGGTGGCTGCTGGACGAGGGGTACCACTCGGCAGGTGACCACCGTGGGGTGCAGGACCTGGTGCGGGACCTCAACGCGCACTACCGGGGCCGTCCCGCGCTGTGGCAGCGCGACACCGACCCGTCCGGCTTCCGCTGGGTCGCGGTGGACTCCGCCGACGACAACGTCTTCGCGTTCCTGCGGTACGACGCCGACGGCTCCCCGCTGCTCGCGGTGTCGAACTTCTCCCCCGTGGTCCGGGACGACTACCTGCTCGGGGTGGGCGACGACGTGATCGCCTGGGAGGAGGTGCTCAACACCGACGCCGCCCGCTACGGCGGCTCGGGCGTGGGCAACCCGGACCCGGTCAAGCCCGAGGACGGGCAGGTCCGGCTCACCCTTCCCCCGCTCGCGACGGTGTGGCTGGCGCCTGCCCCGCTGTGACGCCCCCCGCGTCCGCGCCGCTGTGGCGCCCTCGCCTCCGCGCCCGGTGGCGTCCCGCCTGACGGCGCCAGGTGTCCCGCGCCCAGCGCGGGGCATGCGGGTCGTACGGCCGAGGGCTGCTCGGCGTCGACGCGGCAGGGAGCGGAAGGGCGAGCATCACGTGCGCACCGTGGGAGTGGAGGAGGAACTCCTCCTGGTCGATCCGGAGACAGGTGAACCGCGGGCGATGTCCGCGGCGGTCCTCGCCCGCGCCGAGCGGGACGACGCCGGGCAGGACGTCTTCGAGAAGGAACTGCACGAGCAGATGGTGGAGTTCGCCACCCATCCGCAGTCGTCCATGGAGCGCCTGCACGAGGAGATCGCCCGCTGCCGCAAGGAGGCCGCGGGCCACGCCGAGTCGATCGGCTGCACGGTCGCCGCGCTCGCCACGTCTCCGCTGCCGGTCAGCCCGTCGGTGGGCGTGAACGAGCGGTACCGGTGGATGGAGGAGCAGTACGGCATCGCCACCCGGGAGCAGCTCGTCATGGGCTGCCACGTCCATGTGTCGGTGGAGTCCGACGAGGAGGGGGTCGCGGTCCTCGACCGGCTGCGGCCGTGGCTGGCGGTGCTGACCGCGCTGAGCGCCAACTCGCCGTTCTGGCAGGGCAAGGACTCGGGCTACTCCAGTTACCGCAGCCGGGTCTGGCAGCGCTGGCCGTCGGCGGGGCCGACCGAGATGTTCGGCTCGCCCGAGTGCTACCACCGGCGGGTCGCCGAGATGGTGGCGACCGGGACGATCCTCGACGAGGGGATGATCTACTTCGACGCACGGCTGTCGCAGCGGTACCCGACGGTGGAGGTGCGCGTCTCCGACGTCGCCCTGCACGCGGAGACCGCGGGGCTGATCGCCACGCTCACCCGGGCACTGGTGGAGACGGCGGCGCGGGAGTGGCGGGACGGCCGGGAGCCGGTCGACCCGGGGGTCAGCCTGCTGCGGCTGGCCGCCTGGCAGGCGGCCCGCTCCGGCCTGACCGGTGAGCTGCTGCACCCGGAGACCATGCGGCGCATGCCCGCCGAGGCGGTCGTCCGCGCCCTCCTCGACCACACCGCGGACGCCCTCAGCGACGACGGCGACCTGGACCGCGCCCGCGAGGGCTGCGAACGCCTGCTCCGCGACGGCAACGGCGCCATGATCCAGCGCGACCTGCTGCACCGCACGGACAGCCTCCGCGACGTCGTCACGGAATGCGTCCGCCACACCCAGGCCTAGCCGAACAAGGCTCGTGCGGGTGGGCGGGGGCTGGTCGCGCAGTCCCCCGCGCCCCTTCGGGGCGCCCGGGTCGGAGTGTCCCCTGTAGGGCCGCGGGAAACTGCGCGAACGGGGGTCCGGGGGCGGAGCCCTGGGTCAGGTGAGCAGGATGATGGCGTAGGCCAGGAAGAACGCCGCGATGAACGCCACCACGACGAGGATCGCTGTCATCGGCCCCTTGGCCCAGCCCTTGGTCGGGTTGTGCGTCTCGTAGGGGCCCGCCTCGGGCATGCTGCTCTCCGCGGGCGGGGTCTCGCCCGGTGGGACACCACCGCCCGCCTCGAGGCCCGTGGTGCGTTCCGGATCTGGATCGGGATTGACGTAGGTCATGGGGACCGGGTCCCCCTAAAGCGCCCAGATCATCAGTGCGGACACACTTGACGTGATCCCGGCGCGGGGCCGGTCGGGCTCGACTAGATTCAGGCACCGCCACGCCCCCGTCCCTGTGAGGAGCAGTGCATGCGCGACTCCGCTCTCGCTCCGCCGTCCCCGCCCCTGACCGGCGGCCTCGCCGACAGCCTGTTCGCGAGGGCGGCCGAGAGCCCGACCCTGCCGGTACTCGCCCGCCGCACCGGTCCGGCCTCCGCCATCTGGGAGGAGGTCACCGCCGTCGAGTTCCGCGACGAGGTCGTCGACCTCGCCAAGGGCCTGATCGCGTCCGGGATCTCGCCGGGCACCCGGGTCGCCATCATGGCGCGCACCCGCTACGAGTGGACGGTCCTGTGCCACGCCCTGTGGACGGTGGGCGCCGAGGTCGTACCCATCTACCCCACCTCCTCGCGGGAGCAGGTCGAGTGGATCCTGCGCGACTCCGGGGCGGTCGCCGTGCTGGTCGAGGACGAGCAGGGCGTGATGACGGTGGGGTCGGTGTGCGCCGTGCTGCCGCGCCTGCGGCACGTGTGGCAGCTGGACGCGGGGGCGCTGGACCAGCTGGCGGCGCGCGGCGAGGCCATCCCGCCGGCCACGGTCGACTCGATGCGGCGCATCGTGCTGCCCGACGCCACGGCCGTGGTGGCGTACACCTCCGGCACCTCGGGGCACGCCATGGGCTGTGCCCTCAGCCACCGCGGGCTGGCTTTCATCTGTGACACGCTGCTGGAGGGCTGGGGGCATGTGGCGGCGCCGCCCGGCGAGCAGGGTTCCGTGCTGGCCTTCCTGCCGTTCTCGCACGTCTACGGGCTGATGATCCAGAGTCTGTGCGTCCGCGGCGGCCTGCTGATGGGACACGAGCCGGACCTCGGGGCGGACGCGCTGTCCTCGGCGCTGCGCACGTTCCGGCCGACCTATCTGTACGCGGTGCCGTCGCTGCTGGAGAAGATCTACAAGAACTTCCTGCGCGCCTCGCAGCTGTCGGGGCGCGGGGCGCTGTTCGAGCGGGCCGCCGCCACCGCCCGGGACTTCGCGGCCGCCACGGAGCGCCAGCGCCTCGGACGCGGCTCGGGGCCGGGCTTCGATCTGCGCATGCAGCACGCCCTGTACGAGCGCACCGTCTACCGCAGGCTGCGGGCGACGCTCGGCGGCCGGGTGCGCCGGGCCACCTCCGGCGGGTCGCCGCTCAGCCGCGACCTGTCGCTCTTCTACGAGGGCATCGGCATCTACGTGCACGACGGCTACGGCCTCACCGAGACCAGCGGCGGGGTGACGATGCAGCCGTACGGCCGGGAGAAGTCCGGCACCGTCGGGCAGGCGCTGCCGGGTACCGCGATCCAGGTGGCCGAGGACGGGGAGATCCTGGTGCGCGGCCCGTCGGTCTTCCAGGGGTACGTGGGCGATCCGGCCGCCACCCGGGCCACCCTGCGGGGCGGCTGGCTGGCCACCGGGGACCTGGGCCGGCTGGACACGGAGGGCTATCTCACGATCACCGGCCGCAAGAAGGACGTCATCATCACCACCAGCGGCAAGAGCGTGGCCCCGGCGGCGCTGGAGCAGCGGCTGCGGATGCATCCGCTGGTCCACCAGGCCGTGGTGGTGGGCGACAACCGGCCGTGCGTGGGCGCGTTGATCACCCTGGACCCGGACTTCCTGGCGGACTTTCGGGCGGCGCTGTCGCTGCCCGGCGACGCCCCGGCCCGGGAGGCGCGCGAGGAGAACGCGCTGCGGGAGGAGATCGGGCGGGCGGTCGCCGCGGCCAACAGCAGCGTCTCCCCGTCGGAGTCGATCCGGGTGTTCCGGGTGCTGCCGGAGCCGTTCGACGTGACCAACGGCCTGCTGACGCCGTCGATGAAACTGCGCCGGGACGAGATAGTGCGGCGGTACGCGCTGGAGATCGACGCGATGTACCAGTCCCGCAGGCGCCCGGAGCGTACGCCCGCGCCGGACGAGTCGTCGGCCTGGGAGGACGCGGACAACGTGTTCCGCTGAGCGCGCCGGGGCGTGCGGTGTTTGTCACCGCACGCTGTCGGGCATGCGGGCGCGTAGGCTCCGCCCGCACGGGAACCCACAGATCGGGGAACGCACAGGAGCAGCAACGACCGCCCCGGTTACGGCCGGGGCCTGGAAGGCGACATGGCACCCGAGTCGCGTAGGGACAGAACACTGGCCGGCGAGGAGATCACGAGCCGCATCGCCAGCTTCCCGGGGGAGCTGCACGATGTGACGGACGCGCGTCTGGTCGCGGAGGACTTCCTCTTCGACCTGGCCCGGGCGTCGGCACCGACGGCTCCGGAGCACTGGGACGACATACTCCTGGTGGTCACGGAGCTGGCCGCCAACGCGGTCCAGTACGCCCCCGGGCCGTTCCAGCTGCGGCTGCGCCGCACGTTCGACGGGGTGCACGTGGTGATGCACGACACCAGCACCACCGAGCCGGCCCCGCGGCCGTTCCACCCGCACAGCGGCGGGGGCGGCATCGGATGGCATCTGATCCACACCCTCTGCGACCAGGTGAGCGTCGTGACCGACGACCGCGGCAAGGACATCCACGTCTTCCTGCCGTGGTGAGCGGGCCCGGCTCCCCGGGCGGTCAGCCGGCCGGGCGCCGGGGGGCGGGCAGCGCGCGGTAGTAGTCGCCGACGGCGGTGAGGTAGGTGACGTCCATGGTCTCGCTGTCGGTGCGGAAGCGGGGCGCGGCCTTCAGCTCGCCTCTGGTGCAGGACACCGTCAGCTTCCGCTCGGCGGTGTCGACGGCGGCGACGACGCCGACGGGCACCAGCAGACTGCGGCCGAACACCCACACCCCGGTGTCCACGACGAGGTGCGCCATGCCGTGGTGGCCGGCCTGGCGGTCGACATGGCCGACGGTGCCGTCGCTCGCGACGACGCTCCATCCCGTCAGGTCCTCCCCGCGGACGTGGTCCAGGTCCCGCGCGTACGACCAGATGCTGTCGGTGGGCACTGCTGCCGGCCTCCCCGTGAAACGACTGCTCCCCTGACCGGAGCGGGCGGCACTCCGCCCCCTCCACCCGAGCAGATACCCCTCTGACGCTCACACATTCGAACGGCGCCCGCCGAAAGCGTCCGGCCGGGCGCGTCCCTCGCGGAGCCCCTTCGCGGGGCCCTCGCAAAAAGAGGTCAAGTACCCCCGATCGCCGGGAACATGCCCGCCGGATTCAGTGATTCTCAACGGGTCCGGCAAGGACCCGGACCGCTTTGTCGCACGCCCCGGAGGTGGGTTAATCTGCGGCGTATTTCTCGTCGCGCGACTCCGCTGATCTGCGGGAATGCGCATTGAATGGGGCCGGAGCGAGGGTGCGCATGACCAGCAGGAGCACCGAGGGGACCGACACGGTGCCGGGGGACAAGGAGCTGCGGCAGCTCCTCGCGGGACTGACGGCCGTCCGGGACGGGGACTTCGGTACCCGGCTCCCGGGCGACGCCGACGGACTCATGGGGGACATCGCCAAGGTCTTCAACGGGATGGTGGACCAGCTCTCGCTGTTCACCTCCGAGGTGACCCGCGTCGCCCGCGAGGTGGGCACCGAGGGGACGCTGGGCGGTCAGGCGCAGGTGCCGGGGGTGTCGGGCACCTGGGCGGACCTCACCGACTCGGTGAACGCCATGGCGGGCAACCTCACGGCACAGGTCCGCAACGTCGCGCAGGTGACGACGGCGGTGGCGAAGGGCGACCTGTCGCAGAAGATCACCGTCGACGCCCGCGGCGAGATCCTCGAACTCAAGAACACCATCAACACGATGGTCGACCAGCTCTCCGCCTTCGCCGACGAGGTCACCCGCGTCGCCCGCGAGGTCGGCACCGAGGGACGGCTCGGCGGACAGGCCGACGTGCAGGGGGTCAAGGGCACCTGGCGCGACCTGACAGACTCGGTGAACTTCATGGCCGGCAACCTCACCGGCCAGGTCCGCAACATCGCGCTGGTCGCGACGGCGGTCGCACAGGGCGACCTGTCGCAGAAGATCACCGTCGACGCCCGCGGCGAGATCCTCGAACTCAAGAACACCATCAACACGATGGTCGACCAGCTCTCCGCCTTCGCCGACGAGGTCACCCGCGTCGCCCGCGAGGTCGGCACCGAGGGACGGCTCGGCGGACAGGCCCAGGTGCGGGGGGTCTCGGGCACCTGGAAGGACCTCACGGACAACGTCAACGTGATGGCGTCCAACCTGACCGGTCAGGTGCGCTCCATCGCCCAGGTCGCCTCCGCGGTGGGCCGGGGCGACCTGTCCCAGCGCATCCGGGTCGAGGCGGCCGGTGAGGTCGCGGCGCTCGCGGACGTCATCAACACGATGGTGGACACGCTGTCCGCGTTCGCCGACGAGGTCACCCGCGTCGCCCGCGAGGTCGGCACCGAGGGACGGCTCGGCGGACAGGCCCATGTGCCCGGTGTCGCCGGCACCTGGAAGGACCTCACCGACAACGTCAACTCGATGGCCAACAACCTCACCGGCCAGGTGCGCAACATCGCGCTGGTGACGACGGCCGTCGCGAAGGGCGACCTGTCGAAGAAGATCGACGTCGACGCGCGCGGCGAGATCCTGGAACTGAAGACGACCATCAACACGATGGTCGACCAGCTCTCCGCCTTCGCCCAGGAGGTCACCCGCGTCGCCCGCGAGGTCGGCACCGAGGGACGGCTCGGCGGACAGGCCGAGGTCGAGGGTGTCTCCGGCACCTGGAAGCGGCTCACCGAGAACGTCAACGAACTGGCCGGGAACCTCACCCGGCAGGTCCGCGCGATCGCCGAGGTGACGAGCGCGGTCGCCGAGGGCGACCTGACCCGCTCGGTGAACGTGGAGGCCTCCGGTGAGGTCGCCGAGCTCAAGGACAACATCAACGCGATGGTGGAGTCCCTGCGCGAGACCACCCGGGCCAACCAGGAACAGGACTGGCTCAAGACCAACCTCGCCCGGGTGTCCGGGCTGATGCAGGGCCACCGCGACCTGCCCGTGGTCGCCGAGCTGATCATGGACGAGCTGGTGCCGCTGGTGTCCGCCCAGTACGGCGCCTTCTACCTCGCGGACGACGGCGCGGACGGTCCCGAGCTGCGGCTCGTCGGCTCCTACGGCTACCCCGAGGACAGCGACCGGCCCACCCGGATCGCCTTCGGCAAGACGCTGGTCGGGCAGGCCGCGCGCAGCCGGCGCACCATCACGGTGGACGCGCTGCCGCCGGACTACGTGACCATCTCCTCCGGGCTCGGTGAGGTGGTGCCGACCGCGCTCGTGCTGCTGCCGATCGTGGTGGAGGGGCAGGTCCTCGGTGTGATCGAGCTGGCGTCGGTGACGCCGTTCACGCAGATCCACCAGGACTTCCTGGCGCAGCTGATGGAGACCATCGGCGTCAACGTCAACACGATCGTGGCGAACGCCCGTACCGACGAGCTGCTGGTGGAGTCGCAGCGGCTGACCGCCGAACTGCAGGAGCGGTCCGCGGAGTTGCAGACCCAGCAGGAGGAACTGCAGCGCTCCAACGCCGAACTGGAGGACAAGGCTGCGCTGCTGGCGTCGCAGAACCGGGACATCGAGGCGAAGAACCTGCAGATCGAGCAGGCCCGGCAGGAACTGGAGGCGCGCGCGCAGCAGTTGTCGCTCGCCTCGAAGTACAAGTCGGAGTTCCTGGCCAACATGAGCCACGAGCTGCGCACCCCGCTCAACAGCCTGCTGATCCTGGCCCAGCTGCTCGCCCAGAACCCTTCCCGCAACCTCTCCCCCAAGCAGGTCGAGTACGCGCAGATCATCCACTCTGCGGGCTCGGACCTGCTGCAGCTGATCAACGACATCCTCGACCTGTCGAAGGTCGAGGCCGGGAAGATGGACGTCAGCCCCGAGCGGGTGGAGCTGCGCCGGCTCGTCGAGTACGTCGAGGCGACCTTCCGGCCGATGACCATGCAGAAGAGCCTGGACTTCACGGTCACCACGGCGCCGGGCGCACCCGCCGACCTGCTGACCGACGACTCCCGGCTGCGTCAGGTGCTGCGCAACCTGCTGTCCAACGCGGTGAAGTTCACCGAGCGGGGCCAGGTGGAGCTGCGGATCGAGCCGGCTCCGGACGACGAGGTGCCCACCGAGGTGCTGCGGGGCGGTCCCGTGGTCGCCTTCCGGGTGCGGGACACCGGGGTGGGCATCCCGGAGCAGCACCTGGAGTCGATCTTCGGCGCCTTCCAGCAGGCGGACGGCACCACCAGCCGCAAGTACGGCGGCACCGGCCTCGGTCTGTCCATCACCCGGGAGATCGCGCACCTGCTCGGCGGCGCGGTCACCGTGGACAGCGTCGCGGGCCAGGGCTCCACGTTCACCCTGTTCCTGCCGGTGGCCCGGCCGGACTTCGAGCAGCAGCTGCGGCCCGCCCCGGTCGCGGAGCAGGAGACGGCCGGCGAGCCGCTGCCGGAGGCGTCCTCCCGGCAGGCGCCCGCGATCGAGGCCGCACCGGCCGCGCCGGGACAGCGTCCGCGCCGTCTGCTGGTGGTGGAGGAGCGGCCCCGGGGGCTGCTCACCCTGGTCGCGGAGAGCGTGGTGCAGGACGTCACGGACGCGGGCGGTGCCTCGCGCCCCTCGGTCGACATCATCACGGCCGTCGGCGCCCAGGAGGCGGCCGGTGCGCTGGCCGCCGACCCCTGCCACTGCGTGGTGCTGGAGCTGGGCATGGCCGAGGCGGAGGTGACCCGCTTCCTGGAGGCGCTGCGCGGGGACTCCGCCCTGGCGAGCGTGCCGGTCCTGGTGCACAGCGGGCACCGGACCGACGCCGAGGTCGAGGCGACCCTGCGCACCCGGGCGTCGGGCACGGCGCTGGAGTTCCTGTCCAGCCTGGACGAGCTGCGGGAGCGGATCGCGCTGCACCTGTCGGCGGAGGAGCCCGGTGACGTGCTGTCGCTGGTGCGCCCGGACGAGGCGCAGCGGTCGGCCCCGGAGGCCGTGGTGGACGGTTCGTTCGCCGGCCGCACGGTGCTCGTCGTCGACGACGACGCGCGCAACCTGTTCGCGCTGAGCGGCATCCTGGAGCTGCACGGCTTCCGGGTGCTGCACGCCGAGGACGGCCGCAAGGGCATCGAGAGACTCGTGGAGAACCCGGACGTGGCCCTGGTCCTGATGGACGTGATGATGCCCGAGCTGGACGGGTACGCCGCCACGGCCGAGATCCGCTCCATGCCGCGGTACGCGGACCTGCCGATCATCGCGGTCACCGCGAAGGCGATGCCCGGGGACCGGGAGAAGAGCCTCGCCTCGGGTGCCAGCGACTACGTCACCAAGCCGGTCGACAGCCGTGAGCTGATCGCCTGCGTCCGCCGTTGGCTGCCCGCATGAGCCGCGCGACGCAGAGCTGCGACCGGAAGGCGTGGGTGACGTGAGCATCCAGGAGCACGTGAACGAACCACCGCCCGAGGAGAAGGAGATGGAGCTGCGGCGGCCGTCCGGTCCCGCCGGCGTGGCCGCGGACTCCCCCGTGGGCCGGCTGGCGGCCACCGTGGACCGGCTCAGCCGTGAGGTGCGGGCCGCGCAGGCGGAGGCCGAGGGGCGGGCGCTGATCGAACTCGCCAAGGGCATCCTCGTCGAACGCCTGGGGTGCGGGCCCGCGCAGGCCGCACGGCAGCTGGCCGAGCTGACCGAGCAGGCCGGGACGAACCCGCTGGAGTTCGCGGTCGAGGTGATCAACCAGGCCGCCCGGGACCGGATGTCCGAGGTGACCGACGCCTTCCTGGCCGCCACCCGGGCGGCCGGTGAGGCGGACCCGGCGGCCGTACGGCTGCGGGCGGCGGAGAGCGGCGCGCTCGCCGCCGACGACACCCAGGCGGTGGCCGAGTCGCTGCTGGAGCAGGCGCTGCGTCCGCTGGGCGCGGTGGCCGTGGCGATCTGGGCGGCAGGCGCCGACGGGTCGCTGACCCTGGCGGGCAGTGCCGGGTTCTCCCCCGCCGAGGCGGCGCGCTGGTACTACGTGCCGCCGGACGTGGCGACGGTCGCGCGGTACGGCCTGGCCGAGCGTGACGGCCTGTGGATCGAGTCGCTGTCCGAGCGGGGGCTGCCCAGCGTGGGGCGGCACCACCACCCGGACGGCGGCCGGGCCGCCGTGCCCGCCGGCACCGGCGGGCGGGTGTACGGGGTGCTGGAGATCGTCTGGCCCACGCCGCTGCCGCAGCAGCCGCCGCAGATCGTGCGGCAGGTGGAGGCGCTGGCCGAGCTGTGCGCGCACACGCTGGAGACGTTCACCGTGCCGGACGACCCCAGCCGGCCGCCGCGGGTGCTGCCGGACGCCGCGGAGCTGATGGACCTGGCCGACGGTCTGTACGACCCGGCCCTGGTGCTCGTGCCGTACCTGGACGAGTCGGGGAACCTGCTCGACTTCCGCATCCAGCACGTCAACAGCCGTTTCCTGGACCCGGCGGGCCGGCCGCGCGGCATGGTCAGCGGCGCGCTGCTGCTGGAGGCGTACCCGATGGCCGCCGGGGAGAGCGAGCTGTTCCAGCGGATCGAGCGGGTGTACGCCACGGGTGAGCCGTTCCGGGCCCGGCGCATGCATCTGACCGCGCTGGTCGACCAGGTGCCGCTGTCGGCGATGGCGGACATCAGCGTCAGCCGGCACGGCGCGGGGATCCTGTTCATCTGGCGGATCGAGGACGAGACGGCCCGGCTGGCGAGCCTGCTGCAGCACGCGCAGCGGCTCGGCCGGATCGGCGGGTTCGAGGAGAACCTGCTGACCGGGGAGATCACCTGGAACGGCCAGCTGTTCGACCTGTACGGGCGTCCGGAGACCAGTCCCCCGGTGCCGCTGGAGGACCTGCCGGCGCACGCCCACCCGGACGACGCCGTCGCCATCGGCCGTTTCCTGCGCACGGTGCTGCACCACCGGCGTCCGGCGTCGGCGGCCTTCCGGCTGCAGCGTCCGGACGGGGTGACCCGGCACATCCGGGTGGTCGCCGAGCCGGTACTGGACACCGACGGCCGGCTGCTGACCATACGGGGCGCCTACCAGGACATCTCGTCGCAGCACTGGACCGAGGTGGCGCTGGCGGCGACCCGCGACCAGCTCGCCCACACCGAGCAGCACGCGAGCGAGCGCGACCGGCTGGCGCTGCAGCTGCAGCGCGCGATCATGCCGCCCACGCAGGCGCCGTTGCAGATCCCCGACCTGGACGTGGCGGTGCGCTACCGGCCGGCGGAGGCGGAACAGCTGGTGGGCGGCGACTGGTACGACGCGGTGGTGCTGCCGTCCCGGCTGGTACTGCTGTGCGTCGGCGACGTCGCCGGTCACGGCATCGAGGCGGCCACCAGCATGGTGGTGCTGCGCAACGCGCTGCGCGGGCTCGCGGTCACCGGCGCGGGCCCGGGGCAGCTGTTGTCGTGGCTGAACATCGTGGCGCACCATCTGACCGGCGGAGTGACGGCCACGGCGGTCTGCGGTCTGTACGACCCGGCCACCCGCACCCTGCGGTGGGCGCGGGCCGGTCATCTGCCGCCGGTGCTGGTGCGCGGTTCCGAGGCGGCGCCGCTGCCGGTCGTGCGGGGCCTGCTGCTGGGCGCGGTGCCGGAGGCGCAGTACGAGGAGTCGGAGGTGCAGCTGGCCGCCGAGGACAACCTCCTGATGTACACGGACGGGCTGATCGAGCGCCGGGACCGCTCGGTGGAGGAGTCGCTGACGCACCTCCTCACCACCGCGGCGACGGTGCCGGGCTCGCTCGACCAGCGGCTGGACCGGCTGCTCACGTACAGCAGGTCGGACACCGACGACGACACCTGCATCGTGGGAATCCGGGTGGGATAGGTCACCCGGACGGGCGATCCGACGGACGGAGGCATGAGAGGGCGGTTCGGGGGTACGCGCGGCTGCGCGACGAAGAGCTTGATCACCTTGTTGGAGGTACTCGTGCCCATTGCCCAGGAACCGTTGTCCGTAGAGGTGACACTCCCGCGTGAGGATGTGGCCCTTCTGACGGTGGAGGGCTACTTGGACGTCGACACGGCGACCGAGTTCCAGCACCATCTGGCCAACCAGCTGCACCACGGCCGCCGGCACTTCCTCCTGGATCTGTCGGCGGTCCCCTTCATGGACTCCTCCGGTATGAACATCATCCTGCGCGTGTACCAGGAGGCGCGGGACCTTCCGGGGAGCGTCCACATCATCTCCCCCACCCCGGCCGTGCGCCGGATTCTCGACCTGACGGGCGTCAGCATCACCGTGCCCGTCTCGGAGAGCGTCGACGAGGCGCTGGAGCGCGTCGACGCGCCTCAGGCCCCGACCGGGCCCGAGGCCTGAGCGGGACCGCCCCGCCCGGTCCCGGCACGGGTCCGGGCGTCCGTGTACGACGAGGAGGAGAGCAGACAGGTGCCGGAGCACGAAGCGGACGCGACCCACGGAACCCCCGCCGGGGAGGTCGGTGACTTCCTGCGGCGGCTGCGGGAGCAGATCGCCCAGCGGTGGGCGGACGAGCCCCTGTTCCGCACGGTGTTCACCGTCTCCCGCGACGAGGCGGTGGACGCGGGCCGGGTGATCGTGGACGCGCTCGCCCAGGTGGCCGACGCGCAGCGGATCGAGGACCCGGACGCCGCGGGCTTCACCGGGGTCCGCGAGCAGCTCGCGCGCATGGGGGCGGCCCGCTCCCGCGCGGGGCTGTCCACGACACAGGTCTCCAGCGAGCTGGCCGCGCTGCTGCCGCCGGTGGAGAACCTGCTGGTGGCCGACCTGGAGCAGCGGGACCCGGAGTGGCGGCGCGAGTGCACGACCGCCCTGAGCGTGCTGATGGGCACACTGCGGCTGGTGACGATGCAGACCGCGCTCAGCGAGAACCAGGCCCTGATCGACCGCCAGCGGCTGCAGCTGCTGGAGGTGGCGACACCGGTGATCAAGCTCTGGGACGGGATCGTCGCGGTCCCGCTCATCGGGACGCTGGACAGCGCCCGCAGTCAGGTGGTGATGGAGACGCTGCTCAACGCGGTCGTCGACCAGCACGCCCGGTTCGCGATCCTCGACATCACCGGGGTGCCGACCGTCGACTCGCTGGTCGCCCAGCACCTGATGAAGACGGTCGCCGCCGCCCGGCTGATGGGCGCGGAGTGCGTGGTCTCCGGCATCCGTCCGGCGATCGCGCAGACCATCGTGCACCTGGGGCTGGACCTCGGCACGGTCAAGACCCGGGCGAGCCTCGCCGACGCGCTCGGGTACTGCCTGCACGAGCTGGGCGCGAACATCGTGAACGCCCCGGCCGAGGGTGCGGTCCGGCGGTGAGCGAGCACTTCGCCCGCCCGGTCGCGGGACACGTGCCGGTGCTCCGGCTCGGGGACGTACTGCTGGTCACCCTCCAGGGCGACCTGCACGACAGCATGGCGTCCCAGCTCCAGCAGGACCTCGCCGAGACGATCGCCGCCAGCCGGGTCACCGGCGTGGTGATCGACATCTCCGGGGTGGAGATCGTCGACTCCTTCCTCGGTCGGGTGCTCGCCGAGACGGCGGCGCAGACCGAGCTGCTGGCCGCGCGGACCGTGGTGGCGGGCATGCGTCCCGCCGTGGCCATCACGCTGGTGGAGCTGGGCCTGACGTTCCCGGAGCTGCGCACCGCGCTGACCACCGAGGCGGCGCTGGAGCTGCTGGCGCAGCCGATCGTCGCGAACCGGACCGGCGGAGAGGGGAGACCGTGATGGACACCGCCTCGGACGTCGAGGCGCGGCTGCCCATCCGGTCGGACATGGACCTCGCGTGGGTACGCCAGCACGTACGGCAGGCCGCCACCCTGGTCGGCTTCGGACTGGTCGACCAGACGAAACTGGTCACAGCCGCGAGCGAGCTGGCCCGCAACACCCTGGTGCACGGCGGGGGCGGCGTCCTGGAGACCTCGCGCGTCACCGCCGCCGACGGGACGGCCGGGCTGCGGCTGACCTTCTCCGACGAGGGCCCCGGGATCCCCGATCTCGACCGGGCGCTCAGCGACGGCTACACCTCCGGCGACGGCCTGGGCATGGGACTGGGCGGGTCCCGGCGCCTGGTGCACGACTTCGAGGTCGACAGCACCCCGGGCTCGGGAACCACCGTGCGGGTCACCTCATGGGTCACCCGGCCGGTCCGTCCGCGCGGAGGTGGGTGATGCCGCGGCTGTGGCACGTGCCGGTGCACGACGCGACCCGGGTGCGTGACGTACGGGTCGCGGCGGAGCAGGCCGCCACGCGGGCCGGGCTGGACGAGCAGCGCCGGGCCGCGTGCGCGCTGGTGGCGACCGAGCTCGCCACCAATCTGCTCAAGCACGCGCAGGCGGGCGAGGTCGTCGTCGACGTGGTCGACCCGGCGGTGCTGCCGGAGGGACGGCCGGGGCAGGCCGTGCAGATCACCGCCCTGGATCACGGGCCGGGCATCGCCGACGTACCCGGCGCGCTGAAGGACGGCTTCACCACCAGCGACTCGCTCGGCGCGGGCCTCGGGACGTGCCGGCGGCTCGCCGACGCGTTCGGACTGCACAGCGTGCCCGGCCGCGGCACCGTCGCCGTGGCCCGTATCGGCCCCGCCACGGCCGGACTCGTCCCCGGGGAGGACCCCGCGCGGTCGCTCGGCGTGCACGCCGGCGGCGTCAACATGCCCTTCGCGGGCGCCGAGCTGTCGGGGGACGCCTGGTCCTGGGTGCGCTCCGGCGACCGGGTGACGCTGCTGCTGGCGGACGGGCTGGGCCACGGCGCGGAGGCCGCCCGCGCCTCCACCGCCGCCGTCGAGGAACTGCGGCACGGCTCCCGGCTCCCGCCCGCCGAACTCCTGCAGCGGCTGCACACCGCGCTCCGCGGCACCCGGGGAGCGGCCGTAGCCGTCGCCCAGCTGGACACCTGGACCGGCCGGCTGCGGTTCGCCGGCATCGGCAACGTCACGGCACGGCTGCGGGAGGGCGGGCGCTGGCGCACCCTGCTGTCCCGGCCCGGCATCGTCGGCGCGCACCGGCCCCGCACGGTGCGCGAGGACGAGGTCGCCTGGACCCCGCAGAGCCTGCTGATTCTGCACACGGACGGACTGCCGGGCCGCTGGACGCCGCCGCCGGACACCGGTGTGCCCCCGGCCGACCCCGCCGTGACGGCCGCCGTGGCCGTGCGGGACGCGGGCAGCGCCGCGCGCCCGGTGCGGGACGACACCGCCGTCGCCGTGCTCGCCCCCGTACCGGAGGCTCCTTCATGACGCGTGCCTGGCGGATCACGACCGTCACCGACGCGGCCCGCGCCCGGATCGCCGTGGCGCGGCTGGCCGCGGCCTGCGGCGTGCCCACGGTGGAACGGACCCGGCTGGCCACGGCCGTCGGCGGACAGCTGCGCCAGTGCCTCACCAAGGGCGGCACCTGGCTGCTCACCCTGGAGACGACCGGCGGGGACGCCGGGCCGGGTGAACTGCACGTCGTGGTCGTACCGGCCCCGGACGGGGCCGCCGAGGAGCGCACTCCGTGGACGACGGGCGTGCCCTGCCCCGACCCCGGCCGGGCGTCCGGCCCCTGCCCGGTGCCGGACGAGCCGGCCGCGCTGTCGGAGGGGCTGCTGGGCGCCGACGAGGACACCTCGGTGGTGCTGGACGAACTGGCCGAGCAGGAGGGGCTGGTCGCCTTCCACCGGGAGGAGCTGCACCAGACCAACCAGGGCGTCCTGGCACTGCACGCCGAGCTGGACGCGGCCGGGAGGGCGCAGCGGGAGGCGTTCGCCGCCGAGCGCCGGGCCCGTAACGAGGCCGAGAACGCGCGGCGGCGGCTGACGTTCCTCGCGGACGCCAGCGCCGAGCTGACCGCGTCGCTGAACCACGACGAGATCCTGCGCCGGCTGCCGGAACTGCTGGTGCCGCGGTACGCCGACGGCGTGGACGTCTGGTTGTTCGACCACGAGGACGGCCGGCCGCTGCCCGCCGACCATCCGGGCGCAGCCGTGCAGGCGGCCCGCACCGGGCGCCCGCAGTACGCCGCCGACCACCCCGGCAACCTCCCGGGCGTGGAGGACCGGCCGCCGTCGGCCCTGGCTCCCGACCGGCCGCTGCTGTGCGTGCCACTGCTGACGCCGCGCCGCGCGCCGCTGGGGGTGCTGACGCTGTCGCCGCAGGGCGAGCGCTGGGACCCGGACGACGCCGTCATGCTGATCGAGCTGGCCCGCCGGGCCGGGATCGCCCTGGACAACGCCCGCCGCTTCGAGCACAACCGGGACATCGCCGAGACGCTGCAGCGCGCCCTGCTGACGGAGCTGCCGTCGACGCCCGGCGTGGGCCTGGCCGCGCGCTACCTGCCCGCCACGCGCGGCCTGAACATCGGCGGCGACTGGTACGACGCCTTCCAGCAGCGGGACGGCAGCCTGGTCACCGTCATCGGCGACGTCACCGGGCACGGGCTGCACGCGGCGGTGATGATGAGCCAGCTGCGCACCGCGCTGCGTGCCTACGCCGTCGACGGCGACAGCCCGGGACGGCTGCTGACCCGGCTGCACGGGTACCTGCGCCAGCTCCAGCCGGACCTGTTCGCCACGGCCGTCATCGCCCGCTTCCACCCGGACGACCAGACGCTGACATGGGCTGCGGCGGGCCACCCGCCGCCGGTGCTGCGGCTGCCGGACGGTGAGGTGCGGACCCTGGACGCCAAGCCGGGCGCGATGCTCGGCATCCCGCTGAGCCAGGACATCGCGGACCACACCGAGCGGCTGACGCCCGGCTCGACGCTGGCCCTCTACACGGACGGGCTGGTCGAGCGGCGCTCGCAGGGCATAGACCCGGGCATCGAACGCCTGGGCGCGGCCCTGGCGTCGTTCGACCGCGCGGAGCTGGACACGGACCTGGAGGAGGCGGCGGACCGCGTCCTCCACCCCCTCCTCAGCGACAGCGAACGCGACGACGACGTCTGCCTGCTCCTCTGCCACCTCCGCGGCTGAGGCCGCGGACGTCCGAAACCACCCCGCAGGTCCCCGCAACCGTCCCACGGCGCCCGAGCCCTCGTTTCCGACGGGGTCGAAACACCGCCGAGCCGCGCGGACATGCCTCCGGGGTGGGCCGCCGCCGGGCGGAGGGGGGCGTCGCCCTGTGTGGGGGCTTCCCGGTGCGGTTCGGCGCGGGGGCGGGCATCGTGGAGCTGAACAGGGGCACGCGTCAGACATCGACGTTCGAGGCGGACCGCCTGAAGCCGCACGAAGGGATGGACATCGTGACACGACCCAGGATCCTCGTGGTGGGCGCCGGTTTCGCCGGTGTGGAGTGCGTGCGGCGGCTGGAGCGCAGGCTCACCCCGGACGAGGCGGAACTGACGCTGGTGACGCCGATGTCCTACCAGCTGTACCTGCCGCTGCTCCCCCAGGTCGCCTCCGGGGTCCTGACCCCGCACTCGGTCGCGATCTCCCTGCGGCGCAGCTCGAGGTACCGCACCCGGATCATCCCGGGCGGCGCGATCGGCGTGGACCTCAAGGCCAAGGTGTGCGTCATCCGGACCATCAACGGCGACATGGTCGACGAACCGTACGACTACATCGTGCTCGCGCCCGGCAGCGTCACCCGCACGTTCGACATCCCCGGCCTGACCGACCACGCCTTCGGGCTGAAGTCGCTCGCCGAGGCCGCCTACCTGCGCGACCACGTGATCTCCCAGCTCGACCTGGCCGACGCCTGCCTGGACCCCCGGGAGCGCGCCTCGCGGCTGCAGTTCGTGGTCGTCGGCGGCGGCTACGCGGGCACCGAGACCGCGGCCTGCCTGCAGCGGCTGACGCACGCCGCCGTGAAGCGCTACCCGCGTCTGGACCCGGGCCTGATCAAGTGGCACCTGATCGACATCGCGCCCAAGCTCATGCCCGAGCTGGGCGAGAAGCTCGGGCGCAGCGCCCAGGAGATCCTCACCCGGCGCGGCATCGAGATCTCGCTGGGCGTGTCCATCGCGAAGGCCGGCGCGGAGGAGGTCACCTTCACCGACGGCCGGGTCGTGCCCACCCGCACGCTGATCTGGACCGCCGGGGTGGTGGCCAGCCCACTGATCGCCACGCTCGACGCGGAGACCGTACGCGGCCGGCTCGCGGTCAACGCGGACATGCGGCTGCCCGGCCACGACGGGGTCTTCGCGCTCGGCGACTCCGCCGCGGTGCCGGACCTGGCCAAGGGCGACGACGCCGTGTGCCCGCCGACCGCGCAGCACGCGCTGCGGCAGGGCCGGCACGTCGCGGAGAACGTCATCGCCACCCTGCGGGGCCGGCCGACCCGCCCGTACGTGCACCAGGACCTCGGGCTGGTGGTGGACCTCGGCGGCACCGACGCGGTGTCCAAGCCGCTCGGTTACGAGCTGCACGGCCTGCCCGCCCAGGTGGTGGCCCGCGGCTACCACTGGTCGGCGCTGCGCACCGGCGTCGCCAAGACCCGTGTAATGACCAACTGGCTGCTGAACGCGGTGGCCGGTGACGACTTCGTGCGCACCGGTTTCCAGGCGCACCGGCCGGGGAATCTGCGCGACTTCGAGTACCTGGACGCCTACCTGACACCGGAGCAGGTGCGGGCGCACGTCGCGGAGGCGGGCCGGTCGGCTCGGTGACCGGGCCGCGGCGGCCCGCTCGGACGCAGGGAACAGGAACGACGGGGGAGAGTGCGCGGGCGTGAAGGCGGCGGGACGCTCGGTGGGCGCACGGGTGCGCGACCATCTGGCGGCGTCCGACCCGGGGCTGCTGCGGCTGACGGCCGGGCTGCGGACGGTGGGGGCGATCGCGCTGACCCTGGCCGTGCTCGCCCCGCTCGGCCTCGACATCACCCACATGGTGGCGGGCGCGATGACGTCGATGGCCGCCACCTTCGCGATCCGGGAGCGGCAGCGCCGTGCCCAGGCCGTCACGCTGGCCGTCGGGCTGCCGGTGGCGCTGGCGTCGGTGTCCGCGGGCGCGCTGCTCAGCGAACGCGTGTGGATCGGTGACGTCTTCGCCGTCGCCCTGATCTTCTGCGCCGTCTACGGCCGCCGGTTCGGCGACCGCGGGATGTCGCTCGGCCTCATCGGCTTCCAGATGTACTTCGTGTCGCTGTTCGTGGGCGCCACCCCCGGGCAGCTCCCGGGGCTGTGGGCGGTGATGGCGGTCGGCTTCGCGTCCAGTGCGATCGTGCGCTTCGCCGTCGTACCGGTGACGCCCACCGGGCTGCTCGAGCGGCTGCGCGAGGCGTTCCGGGCGCGGATGGCCCGTCTGGTGTCGGCGCAGCTGGCGCTGCTCGACGCCGGTCCGGACGAGGTCGACAAGGCGCTGGAGGAAGTGCGGGACGGCACCGCGCGGCTGCACGAGACGGCCCTGATGATCCAGAGCCGGCTGGAGGCGGGCACCCCCGACGAACCGACCGCGCGGCTGGTGCAGCGCCGCATCGCCGACGCGGAGATCGCCGCCGAGCGGCTCGGACTGCTCCTGCTGTCCGCCCGCAGCGCCGAACGGGCGGACACGCTGACGCTGCACCTGCCCGGCGCCCCGGCGCCGGAGGTCGGCCGGATGCCGGGCCCGGAGGAGGCGACCGCGCTGCTGCGCCGCGACCTGCTGGCGCTGAGCACGGTGGTGCTGCGGTCCGGGCCGTCCGGCACCGGCGTGGCCCAGGTCCGCAACCGTCTGCTCGGCTACCGGGACGAGGAGAACCTGCCCGCCGGCTCGGCGGCCGTGCGGGACGTGTTCCGCGGGATCGGCGAGACGGCGCGGGCGGTCATGGGGCTGCGCATCGCCCTGGACGGTCCGCAGGACGAGTCGGACGACAGTCCGGCGACGGCCCGCTCCCGGGAGGAACTGGACGCCGAGGACGCCGCCATCGACGCGGAGGAGACGGAGGAGGAGGGCGAGGAGCCGAAGGGGCTCGAGCGGCCCACCACCCGCGCCGCCGTGCAGGTGGCGGTGGGCTCGACGCTGGCCATCGTCGGCGGTGAGCTGCTGTCCACGGACCGCTGGTACTGGGCGGTGCTGACCTGCTGGATCGTCTTCATCAACACGGCGTCCACCGGGGAGATCCTGGTCAAGGGCTACCGGCGGCTGCTGGGCACGGTCTTCGGCGTGGTCGCCGGCATCATGCTGGCCGCGCTGGTCGGCGGGAACACGGCGGCGGCCTTCGCCCTGGTGCTGGTGCTGATCTTCGCGATGTTCTACACGGCACCGCTGTCCTACACGCTGATGTCGTTCTTCGTCACGGCGATGCTGGGGATGCTGTACACCCTGCTGCACACCTACAGCTGGGAGGTGCTGCTGCTGCGGGTGGAGGAGACGGCGCTGGGCGCGGTCTGCGGGGTGGTGGCGGCGGCGCTGGTGCTGCCGGTGCACACCGACCGGCGCACCAACGAGCTGCTGGTCACCGTGCTGGAGCGGCTGTCCGAGGTGACGGACGCGGCCGTGGGGCAGCTGAGCGGCGGCCTGCCGGCCGATCTGCTGGACAAGGCGCGGGAGCTGGACCAGGCGCTGGGTGACCTGCGTTCGGCGACCAAGCCGCTGACGCATCCGGTCACCCCGCTGCGGGCCCGGCGCACCAACGCGCGGTACGTCGTGGCGCTGCTGGAGACCTGCGCGTACCACGCGCGTGCGCTGGCGGCGACGGCCGAGCTGCTGCCGACGCATCCGTCGATCGCGGCGGATCCGCGGCTGCGGGGCGCGGCGGGGCGGACCGTGCGGAACATCGACACGATCACCGCGCGGGTCGCCGACGACGAGGTCACGGCGCCGGTCGAGACGGGCCCGAGCATCGCGTCCCTGCTGGCGGGCGACGACGCCGCCCGCTACGGGCGCATCACCGGCCGCGTGCTGCGCCACCTGGAACGCCTGGACGAGGCGGTGGTGGGCCTCGCCCGCCCCCTGGACGTCCCCGTCACGGCCCCGGACCACTGACGCACGGGGCCGCGCGCACGGCATCCTCCAGGGGGGTGCTGGTGGCTGACCGGGTGCGCCGCCGTCGTGGCC
The DNA here is from genome assembly GCF_044540535.1 of Streptomyces sp. NPDC085937. Taxonomy (NCBI): domain Bacteria; kingdom Bacillati; phylum Actinomycetota; class Actinomycetes; order Kitasatosporales; family Streptomycetaceae; genus Streptomyces; species Streptomyces sp. NPDC085937. Next base: position 26,909 of record NZ_JBITSH010000006.1, read on the forward strand.
GCTCGCGCAGTTCCCCGCGCCCTACGGATGCGTCCCGACCGTCGCCCCTCAGGGGCGCGAGGGCCGCGGGTGGCACGGGCGGTGCGGCCCCCGTCGCCGTTCGGCGGGCGCGGGCACACGCAGGCCGGGAGGCCAATTTCCCGCGCCCCTGCGGATGCGTCCCGACCGTCGCCCCTCAGGGGCGCGAGGAACTGCGCGACCAGCCCCCACCGGACCGCGGGTGGCACGGGCGGTGCGGCCCCCCTCGCCCCTCCTCGCGGGCGCCGGGAAACCGGAACAGCGACCACACAAGCCCGGACCGCAGTTCCCCGCACCCCTGCGGATGCGTCCCGACCGTCGCCCCTCAGGGGCGCGAGGAACTGCGCGACCAACCCCCCACCGGACCGCGGGTGGCACGGGCGGTGCGGCCCCCCTCGCCCCTCCTCGCGGGCGCCGGGAAACCCGAACAGCGACCACGCAGGCCCGAGCCCTCGGCCCCGCAGCGCACGACGGCGCCGGGGCCGCGGAGGGAGTCGCGGCCCCGGCGTCGCGCGGGGGGAGGAGGGAGGGGTCAGAAATCGGTGGGGAGGCCGCTCGCCTCGGCGATGCCCCGCAGCTCCTCGTTCTGGCGGTGGCGGTCGCGGATGAAGTCGGCGATCTCGCCGAGCCGGGAGGGGTCCGCGGCGGTCGCCGCGTCGGTGACCACCCGGACCGGCCCGGTGTCGTCGACGTCGAGCTCGACCACCTCGTTGTCCAGCCGGCCGGTGACCGCCGTGGCGATGACCAGGGCGGCCTCGTCGCGGACCTCCTGCGGGAGCTCCTCGTCGCCGCCGTCCAGCGCGAGGTCGACGCCCGACAGGCGGTGCTCGTCGATGGCCTCGAGGACCGGCTCCACCACCTGGAGCAGAAGCCGGTAGTCCTCGGTGTCCATGCGCACCCGCAGCAGATCCAGGTAGACGTCCACGGGGCGGTCGTCCGGGGTGAACTCGGATTCGCTCATGGGCCTCGGGTTCCCTTCCCGCGCCGGGTCATACTGCGGCCGGCGCGACCGTTGCGGTGGATTCCCTCTCGTCCGGCGCCAGCCAGGCGCGCGCCGTGGCGAGCGCCTGCCGTACCTCCCGCGTGCCGGTCGACACGCACAGGGTGTAGGCCAGATCGGCCAGCCGCGCGTCCGGCGTGGGGGTGCCCGCGACGGGGGCGGTACGCGTCGCCGTCAGGGCCTCGTACTCCTCGACGAGGCGGCGCAGCACGGCGGGGTGGGGCTTGAGCATCTGGGTGCTACTCGCTTTCGGGGCGGTGTGGGGGGTGGTGAGCAGGATCGTTCAGTCGGTGGGCCGGGCGGCGCGGCGGCCGGGGCGCTGCCCCAGGACGTCGGCGCGGACCCGGGCGCAGCTGCGGCTGATCAGCCGGGAGACGTGCATCTGGGAGATGCCCAGCCGGTCGGCGATCCGGCTCTGGGTCATGTCCTCGAAGAAGCGCATGTAGAGGATGGCCCGCTCGCGCTCCGGCAGTCGCCGCAGTCCCTCCTTGGCCGACTCGCGGTCGACCACGACGTCGTAGGAGCCGTCGGAGGTGCCGAGGGTGTCGGCGAGGCTGTAGCCGTCGTCGTCGGAGGACAGTTCGGCGTCCAGCGACAGGGTGCTGAAGCTCTCCAGCGCCTCCATGCCGGCGGACACCTCCTCCTCGGTCAGCCCGGTGTGGGCGGCGATGTCCGCGACGGAGGGCTCGGGGCTGCCGGGGTTCTGGGTGAGCTCGCGGCGCGCCACGCGTACCTTGTTGCGCAGTTCCTGGACCCGGCGGGGCACGCGCAGCGCCCACATGCGGTCCCGGAAGTGGCGCTTGACCTCGCCGGTGATGGTGGGGACGGCGTAGCTCTCGAAGGCCCCCCGGTCCGGGTCGAACCGGTCGATGGCCTTCACCAGACCGAGGGCGGCCACCTGGCGCAGGTCCTCGATGGATTCGCCGCGGTCACGGAAGCGGCCGGCGATCCGGTGGGCCATGGGCAGCCAGGCGGTGACGAGCTCGTCCCGCACCGCGTCCCGTTCGGGTCCGTCCTCGAGGGACGCCAGCCGGGAGAAGAGGGTCGTGGTGTCGGGGGCGTCGTCGTGCCGCCGGCGGGTTGTGGCGGCGGTCGTTCCGGAGGAGCCGGGACGAGAAGCGGACGTGTCAATGAGCATTGCGGATTCAGCTCCCGAACGGTGGTTTCAGGGATCTACCGCGGGGCGGTCGTCGCGGGGCACCCGGAGGGGTCCCGCGGCGGTCGTACCCGTCCCGCCGGCGCGCCTCCGGTCCGAAGCACGAACCTCCGATTGCCCCCGGTCCGGTAGAACAAACTCCGCTTCTTCGCGGAAATTGCCAGGGGCTCGTGCACCCGCCGGGAAGGGGTCAGACGAGGGAGACCAGGGCGGTGATGCACTTGCCGCCGGCGGGCAGGTCGGACACCCGGACGTCGCGGGCGAGCCGGCACACGATGGGCCACCCGTGACCGCCGGGGCGGCGCCGTTTCTCGCCGTCGGCGGCCGGTACGGCCACGGGCAGGGCGTCGCTGCGGTCGCTGACGGACAGGCGGATGCCGGGGCCGCTGACGTCGACCTGGAAGTCGGTGACTCCCCCGCCGTGCAGGATGGCGTTGGTGGTCAGTTCGGAGGCGACGAGGAGGGCGTCCGCCAGGGCGTCGGTGTCGCAGGGGGTACGGGTGGCCAGGCAGCGTTCGGCGACCGCCCGCACCACGGCCTCCCGCACCTCGGCGGGCCGGGACGGACACGGCGGCTCGGCCCGGAGCGTGCCGGGCGACTGCACAACGGATTCGGTGAGGTGCTCCTCGCGCATTCTGCGGCTCCCTGTCGGTCGGTTCGTCGACGGTCTTTTGCCTCGGACCTCCCTTTTCGGCTCACCTGTCCCGGTTCCGGCAAACCTCCCGGACGCCTCCCGCCCCTCCTGTCATGCGAACGGGCCGCCGGGGGTACCCGGGCCGCATGACGGATGTGGTGGACTCGGACGAACTGCTGCGGCGGATCCAGCGGGCCCGTGCCTGCGCGGCGCAGGAGGAGCGGGCGTGGCGGGCCCGGGGCGAGCAGCTCGGCGGCGAGGGCGGTCCGGAGGATCCCGGCGCGGCGCGCGACGCCGAGGTCCGCACGGTGGCCTACGGAGTGGTGCTCCGGGTGCTGGACGAGATCCTGACGCCGGGGCGGCACACCGACCGCCCGTGACTGGCCGGCCGGCACCGGGGCGGGTTCCCGGGTCGGCTGATTGACACCACGGGCGTCGGGCACCCGACGGCCCATGACTGTCGACCATCACCGGGCCCCGGTGCTCGAAGCCCTGGAGGACTACCACCGCAGCGGACGGCTCGGGTTCACGCCCCCCGGCCACAAGCAGGCGCGCGGAGCCGATCCGGCGGTGCGCGAGGTGCTCGGGGACTCCGTGTTCCTGGGTGACGTGCTGGCCACGGGAGGTCTGGACGACCGCCTCACCCGGGGCCGCGTGCTTCAGTCGGCGCAGGAGCTGATGGCCGACGCCGTGCACGCCGACCACACCTTCTTCAGTACGTGCGGCAGCTCCTTGTCGGTCAAGGCCGCGATGCTGTCGGTCGCCGGCCCGCACGAGAAGCTGCTGATCGGGCGGGACGCGCACAAGTCGGTGGTGTCGGGGCTGATCCTGTCCGGCATCGTGCCGGTCTGGGTGGAGCCGCGGTGGGACGCGGGGCGGCATCTGGCGCATCCGCCGTCGGCGGAGGAGTTCGAGCAGGCCTTCGAGGCGCATCCGGACGCGCGCGGCGCCCTGGTGACCAGCCCGACGCCGTACGGCGGCGCCGCCGCGCTGCGGGACATCGCCGACGTCTGCCACCGGCGCTCGCGTCCACTGATCGTGGACGAGGCCTGGGGCGCTCACCTGCCCTTCCACCCCGATCTGCCGTCCTGGGCGATGGACGCGGGCGCCGACATCTGCGTGACCAGCATCCACAAGATGGGCAGCGGTCTGGAGCAGGGGTCGGTGTTCCATCTGCGCGGCGATCTGGTGCCGCCCGCGCTGCTCGGCATGCGCGCCGACCTGCTGGGCACCACCAGCCCCTCGGTGCCGATCTTCGCGGGGCTGGACGGCTGGCGGCGCCAGATGGCGCTGCGTGGCAAGGATCTGATGGGGTCGGCCCTGACGCTCGCGGGCGAGGTGCGGGCGGCGATCGAGGAGATCGACGGCATGCACGTCAACGACCGGGACGACTTCTGCGGCCCGGGCCTGGCGGACGACTTCGACCCGCTGCCGTGCGTCATCGACCTGGAAGAGCTGGGCGTCTCGGGCTACCGGGCCGCGGACTGGCTGCGCGAGCACCGGGCGGTGGACGCCCACCTGGTCGACCACCGGCGCATCGGGGCGCAGATCACCCACGGCGACGACCGGGAGACGACCGGCGAGCTGTTGTCGGCGCTGCGGGATCTCGGGCGGGCGGCGCCCGACCTGCGCGGGGGTCCCGAGGTGGCGGTGCCCGCGCCGGGCGAGCTGCGGATGGAGCAGGCGGTGCTGCCACGGGACGCGTTCTTCGGTCCCACCGAGGACGTGCCGGTCGAGGAGGCCGCCGGACGGGTCGCGGCCGAGATGATCACGCCGTATCCGCCGGGGATCCCGGCCGTGCTGCCGGGCGAGCGGTTCACCGGGCCGGTGCTGCGGTACCTGCGGACCGGGCTCGCCGCGGGGATGTACCTGCCGGACCCGGCGGACCCCGACCTGAACACGGTGCGGGTCGTCGCCCGGGACGCGCACCAGGGCGCGGGGTGAGCCGGGACGCGGCTCCACGGAAGGGCCGGCGTTCCGGGTGAACGACGTCACGCCCCCCGATTACGCGAACCTTTGGTGAATGGTTTATCGTTCACTCATACGTGGTGGCGGGGTCGACCCCCATCCCCCGGACACCACCGCTTACGGCCCTGGCTGGCTTCCCCCGTCCAGCCAGGGCTTTTTCATGCCCGGACACGGGCGGGCGGTCCGCCGCAGGGGCCGGATCCGGCCCCGACGTGCCCCGAACGGCGGCAGCGGCTGAAATGAACTTAGGGAAAGCACCCGGACCGCATCCCGGCGAGGAGCCCCGCCCCATGACCAAGCCGATCAAAATCCTGACCGCCCTCCCCCCTCCCCAGCGCGCGCGCCTCATGGAGCTCGCCGAGGAGGTGTACTTCCCGGAGGACACCCGCATCTTCGACTACGGAGGCACCGCCGACCGGTTCTGGGTGATCCGCTCCGGCGCGGTCTCGCTGGACCTGGAGCTCAGCGATGTCCGGCGGGTCACGGTCGCCGGCCTCGGCGCGGGCGACCTGCTGGGCTGGTCCTGGCTCTTCCCGCCCTACGAGTGGGACTTCGGCGCGGTGGCGTTCAGCCCGGTGCGCGCCTACGAGTACGACGCCGCTGCCGTGCTGCGCCTGTGCGATGAGGACTCGGCGCTGGGGCTGGCCCTGGTCCGCTGCGTCGCCGAGGTGCTGGCACACCGGCTGGAGTCGACCCGAGGCCAGCTCATGCACCAGTACGCGACCCGCGGCGGAGTCCCGTAACCCCGGCCCGTACACGACCCCGCCCTGGAGTACCGCAGCCCGACCCCACACGCCGCCACCGGACGAAACCCGAGGAGCGCCCGCCGCACCCCCGAGCGCAGGACACTCCGCCCCCGCCGACGGCGACGCACGGTGCGGAACGCGCTCCCCCTCGCCCCGCGCCGCGCGCAGGCGCCTCCTCACACGCGATAGCGGCGCAGCGCCGGCATCGCGAAGGCCAGGGTCAGCATCAGGGCGACGACCAGGATGCCGCCGCCCGTGACGGCCGCGCGGGGGCCGAAGGCCGTGCCGGCGGTGCCGTGCAGGACGTCCGCCAGACGGGGTCCGCCCGCCACCACGACGGTGAACACGCCCTGCATGCGGCCGCGCATCTCGTCGGTCGCGGCGGACAGCAGGATCGCCCCGCGGAACACCATGGAGACCATGTCGGCGACCCCGGCGAGGGCGAGGAAGGCGACCGCGATCCAGAGGCTGCCGCTCAGACCGAACCCGGCGACGGCCAGGCCCCAGACGACCACCGAGCCGATGACCATCCAGCCGTGCCGGCGGGCCCGGGAGAAGGTGCCCGAGAACAGGCCGCCCAGCACCGCGCCGAGCGGGATCGCGGCGAACAGCAGGCCCAGGGCGAACCCCTCGCCGTAGGGCGCGTACGTCTCGGCGGCGAGCTGCGGGAACAGGGCGCGGGGCATGCCGAGGACCATGGCGACGATGTCGGCGAGGAACGACAGCATCAGGACCGCGTGGCCCGATATGTAGCGGAAGCCCTCCAGGACGCCGCGCAGTCCGGCGCTCCCGGCCTTGGCGGCGGTGAGCGGCGGCAGGGCGGGCAGCCGGTACACCGCCCAGACGGTGACGCACAGGGCGAGGGCGTCGATCAGGTACAGCTCGGCCAGCCCGATCACGGGGATGAGGGCGCCGGCGAGCAGCGGCCCGGCGATCTGGCCGGTCTGCATCACGGTGGAGCCGAGCGCGTTGGCGGCGGGCAGCTCGTCCGCGGGGACCAGGCGGGCGATGGAGGCGCTGCGGGCGGGGGCGTTCAGCCCCCAGAAGGCCTGCTGGAGGGCGAGCAGCAGCATCAGCGTCCACACGGACTCCAGGCCGATGAAGGCCTGCACCCAGAACAGCACCGAGGTGACCGCGATGCCGCTGTTGGTGAGCAGCAGCAGTTTGCGGCGGTCCATGCTGTCGGCGATCGCACCGCCCCACAGCGCGAACACGATCAGCGGCAGCAGTCCGGCGAGGCTCGCGGTGCCGACCCAGGCGGAGGAGCCGGTGATGTCGTAGATCTGCTTGGGCACCGCGACGGCGGTGAGCTGGCTGCCGACGGCGGTCACCACGGTGGAGACCCACAGCCGGCGGTAGGCGGGGCGGCGCAGCGGGCGGGTGTCCATGGCGAAGCGGCGCCATCCGCGCGGCCCGCTCGCCCCCGTCTCCGTGTCGTCCGCCCGGGATTCGGTACTGCTCTCGCTGGTGTCCACGACCGTCCTGGTTGGTGCATACATCCATTGGCCGGGACTCACTATCGCACCCCTCGGTGCGCGAGCGTCCTCAGGCTCCGAGGAGGAGCGTCACACCGAGGACGACCATGGTGGCGGCCACCAGGCCGTCGAGCACCCGCCAGGCGGCCGGACGGGCCAGGAGGCGGGCGAGCAGCCGGCCGCCGAAGCCCAGCGCGGCGAACCAGCAGAGGCTGGCCAGCGCGGCCCCGAGGCCGAAGGTCCAGCGCAGCGGGCCGTGGTCGGCGGCGACCGAGCCGACCAGGAACACGGTGTCCAGGTAGACGTGCGGGTTGAGCCAGGTCAGGGCGAGGCAGGTGAGGACGGCCCGGCGACGCGAGCCGGCCGCGTCACCGCCCCCCGCCTCCAGGCCGGCACCGGCCGGGCGGAACACCCTGCGGGCGGCCAGGGCGCCGTAGCCGAGGAGGAAGACGCCGCCGATCCAGCCCACCACCGTCAGCGCCGCGGGCCAGGCCACCACCACGGCGCCCACGCCGCCGACACCCAGGGCGATGAGGAGGGCGTCGGACAGGGCGCAGATGCCGACGACGGCGAGCACGGCGTCCCGGCGGATCCCCTGGCGCAGGACGAAGGCGTTCTGCGCGCCGATGGCGACGATCAGGGAGAGTCCGGTGCCGAAACCGGCGGCGGCGGCGGTGAATGCGCTGGTCATGGCGTCGAAACTAAGCCGGACGCCGGGGTGCAGTACAGCTGATGATTCTTACGTACCCTTAGCTGCCGTGATGGAAGACCTTCCGCTGGACCAGGTTCGGACGCTGCTCGCGGTGGTGGACGAGGGGACGTTCGACGCGGCGGCCGCCGCACTGCACGTGACGCCGTCGGCGGTCAGCCAGCGGGTGAAGGCGCTGGAGCAGCGCACCGGGAGGGTGCTGCTGCTGCGGACCCGGCCGGTGCGGCCCACCGAGTCCGGCGAGGTGCTGGTGCGGCTGGCCCGCCAGGTGGCCCGGCTGGAGCGGGACGCGTACGCGGAGCTGGGGCTGAGCGGCGCCGGGGAGCCGACCCGGGTGTCGGTCGCGGTCAACGCGGACTCCCTGGCCACCTGGTTCCTGGACGCCCTGGTCCGGCTGCCGACGCGGTCCCGGCTCTGCTTCGAACTGCGCCGGGAGGACGAGTCCCACACGGCCGCGCTGCTGCGCGAGGGGTCGGTGATGGCCGCGGTGACGTCCTCCCCCGACCCGGTGCCGGGCTGCTCGGTGCGGTACCTGGGGCGCATGCACTACCTGCCGGTGGCGCACCCGGAGTTCGCGGCGGAGCTGCTGACGGAACCGCTCGCGGAGTCGGTGCCGGCGGCGCCGGTGGTGGTGTTCGACCGGCGGGACGACTTCCAGGACGGTTTCGTACGCCGGCTCACCGGCGGTCGCACGGGGGCGAGCGCCCTGCGCCATTACGTGCCGACCTCGGAGGGGTTCGCCGAGGCGGTGGCCGCGGGTCTCGGCTGGGGCATGGTGCCCGAGGCGCAGGCGGTGCCGCTGCTGCGGGCCGGGCGGGTCACGGTGTTCGCCCCGGGCCGGGAGGCCGACGCGGCCCTGTACTGGCAGCAGTGGAAGCTGGACTCCCCCGCCCTCGCGGCGGTCGCCGACGCGGTCACGCGGACGGCCGCCCGGGCTCTGCACCCCTGACCCCGAGCCCCGCCAGGTCCCGCTCCGCGCTCGCCAGCAGCATGTCCAGCGCCGTGGGGTAGGCGCTGGTGACCATGCGGGCGGCGAGCAGCGGGGCCGTCTCGGCGATGCGCGGGTGGGTGGCGGCAGGCAGCCGGGCGTAGGTCGAGCGCCACATGTCCTCGTCGGCCCGCCGCACGGCGTCGGGCAGGGCGAGGGACGCGGCGTCGAGGGCGGCGAACGCCAGCGTGGTGTCGATGAAGGCCTGGTAGACGCGGACGGTGTCGTCCGGCGGGAAGCCGGCGGTGCGCAGGACGTCCAGGACCGCCTCGTCGGCGGCGAGTTCGTTGGCCCGGCCGGAGACCCGGCTCGCGGTGAGGACCGCCGCCTGCGGGTGGGAGACGTACGCGGCGTGGATGCGCAGCCCGAGGCCGCGCAGGTCGTGGCGCCACCGCCCGGTGGGGTGCCAGCCGTCGAGCGCCTGGCCGATCAGCGCGTCGCCGATGGCGAGGGTCAGGTCGTCCATGCCGCGGAAGTAGCGGTAGAGCGTGCTCGGGTCGCAGTCCAGGGCGAGTCCGAGCCGGCGGGCGGTCAGGCCCGCGCTGCCGTGCTCGCGCAGCAGACGCAGCGCCGCCTCGACGATCAGCCGCTCCGACAGCACGACACCGCCCTTGGTGGGCCTGCGGCGCCGCCGCCGCTCCTCGGGGACCACACGCTTGGCCATCGCCGCTCCCGCCGCACTTCCAGCCTTATGCCAACGCCATTGACCTTACGTCGCCGTGCGGCGTTTCATCACGTCAGGGGCCCCGCAGAACGTTCCGGATCCGTGCGGATCCATGAGGAAGGAAGGGAGTGCTCCGTCATGCGTGTACTGCTGGTGGGAGCGGGCGGCGTGGGTACCGCCGTCACCCGGATCGCGGCCCGGCGGCCGTTCTTCGACCTGATGGTGGTGGCCGACTACGACCCGGCGCGGGCCGAGGCGGCGGTCGCGGCGCTCGGCGCGGACGGCGGCCGGTTCCACGCCGAGCGGGTCGACGCCGGCGACGAGGCGCAGGTGACGGCGCTCCTGGAGCGGCACGACTGCGACGTGCTGCTGAACGCGACGGACCCCCGGTTCGTGATGCCGCTGTTCCGCGCGGCCCGGACGGGCGGCGCCACCTATGTCGACATGGCGATGTCCCTGTCCCGCCCGCACGGCGAGCGGCCCTACGAGGAGTGCGGGGTCAAGCTGGGCGACGAGCAGTTCGCGCAGGCCGACGAGTGGGCCGGGGCCGGGCAGTTGGCGCTGGTCGGCATGGGCGTGGAGCCCGGGATGTCGGACGTGTTCGCCCGGCACGCGGCCGACGAACTCTTCGACGAGATCGACGAGATCGGTGTCCGCGACGGCGCGAACCTCACGGTGGACGGCTACGACTTCGCGCCGTCCTTCAGCATCTGGACGACGATCGAGGAGTGCCTCAACCCGCCCGTGGTCTACGAGAAGGACCGCGGCTGGTTCACCACCGAACCCTTCAGCGAGCCCGAGGTGTTCGACTTCCCCGAGGGCATCGGCCCGGTCGAGTGCGTGAACGTGGAGCACGAGGAGGTGCTGCTGGTGCCCCGCTGGGTGGACGCGCGCCGCGTCACCTTCAAGTACGGTCTGGGCCGCGAGTTCACGGACACGCTCCGCACGCTGCACCTGCTGGGCCTGGACCGCACCGAGCCGGTGACCGTGCCGGGCCCCGACGGCCCCGTGCGGGTCTCGCCCCGGGACGTCGTCGCGGCCTGCCTGCCGGACCCGGCGACGCTCGGCGACCGGATGCACGGCAAGACCTGCGCGGGCACCTGGGTGCGGGGCACCAAGGACGGCGCGCCGCGCGAGGTGTACCTGTACCACGTGGTGGACAACCAGTGGTCGATGAGCGAGTACGGCTGCCAGGCCGTGGTGTGGCAGACGGCCGTCAACCCGGTGATCGCCCTCGAACTGCTGGCGACCGGCGCCTGGTCCGGCTCGGGCGTACTGGGCCCCGAGGCGTTCCCCGCGCGTCCCTTCCTCGACCTGCTCACCGCCTACGGATCTCCGTGGGGGCAGCGCGAGCAGTGACCGTTTCCCCGTGGATCGCGCTGTTTGACCGCCACTTGACAGGTCACCCGAAAGGAAGCAAGGCATCCGAAAGGGTGCGCACCGACTCCGGACGCAGGTGACTTTCGATGGACAACTGGCGGCACAGCGCGGCCTGCCGGACCGAGGACCCCGAGCTGTTCTTCCCGATCGGCACCTCCGGTCCCGCCCTGATGCAGACCGAGCAGGCCAAGGCGGTCTGCCGGCGCTGCCCCGTGCAGGAGCAGTGCCTGGAGTGGGCCCTGGAGACCGGGCAGTCCATCGGGGTGTGGGGCGGCACTAGCGAGACGGAACGCCGTGCGCTCAAGCGGCGTATCGCGGCGCGCCGTTCGTCGCGCGGGGCGTGAGGCGCGGGATCCGGCGGTGAGGGTGTGACGGCGAGAGTGTTGTCCGTCGGCGCCGGTCCCGGGCTCCCCGCCCGGCGGTCAGCGGTTGACGCGGCGCAGTGGCCCCCAGGGATTCTCCTGGCGGGCCACTTCCGCGTGTGCCTCCTCGATGACGTCGTCCGCGATCCGGCACAGCGGTGTCACATCGGTGACCAGCGGCTCGTTGTCCGGACCGCGGCCCGCCTCGCGCCCCCTGAGCACCCAGGGCCGGATGCCGGCGCCCTTCTCCCGGGGCAGGTGCTCGTAGTCGTACAGCCGCCGTGCCACCCACAGGGCCGCCGGCCGGTCCCGCCACCACTCCTCCACGTCGAGCGGGTTGGCGGACAGGCCGGGCATGGCCACGCCCGTCAGGTCGTCGATGCTGGACACGGCGTGCAGGTCGATCGCCGGCCCCCGGGACCAGCGGACGTACAGACCGCGTTCGCGCTCCACCAGCGCGGTGAGCTCGGCGAGGGTGCCGACGACGGGCATGTCGTCCGTTGCCTCCATCCGTCACCTCCTGACCGTCACGAACCCCGGCGGACGTAGTACCCGGTCGGCGAGGGGGGAATCCGGCGCCCCACTCGTCGCGCCCCGCCCCGTGCGCCGCAGTAGGCTCGCGGCGACTTCGGCGGAAGGGGCCGTGATGAGTGTGCGCGTGCGGCGTGTGTACGAACCGCCCGAGCCCGGCGACGGGGTACGGGTCCTGGTCGACCGGTTGTGGCCGCGCGGTCTGGCGAAGGACGCGGCGCGGGTGGACGAGTGGCCGAAGGCGCTGACCCCCTCCACGGAGCTGCGCCGCTGGTACCACGCGGGTGAGGGCTCCTTCGAGGAGTTCCGCGAGCGTTACGAGGCGGAGCTGGCCGGCCCGGAGGCGGCCGAGGCGGTGCGGCGGGTGCGAGAGCTGGCCGGGAAGGGCCCGGTGACCCTGCTGACCGCGTCGAAGCAGCCGGAGCTCAGCCACGCCGAGGTGCTGGCGCGGCTGCTCCCGGACTGACGGGCCGGTCCCCGGCCGGCCCGCTTCCTCCGCCACCGCTACGCCGTCTGCGCGGCCGCCGCTCGTCCCGCCGCGCGGCCCGAGAAGAGGCAGCCGCCGAGGAAGGTGCCCTCCAGGGCGTTGTAGCCGTGGACGCCGCCACCGCCGAAGCCCGCCACCTCGCCGGCCGCGTAGAGCCCGTCGACCGGACTGCCGTCGGCGCCCAGCGCGCGGGAGTCCAGGTCGGTCTGGATGCCGCCGAGGGTCTTGCGGGTGAGGATGTGCAGCTTCACCCCGATCAGCGGGCCGGCCGCCGGGTCGAGGATGCGGTGCGGCGTGGCGACCCGGCCGAGACGGTCGCCGATGTAGCGGCGGGCGTTGCGGATGCCCTGGACCTGGGCGTCCTTGCTGTAGGAGTGGGCGATCTGCAGGTCGCGGGCCTCGATCTGGCGCCGCAGCAGGGCCGCGTCGAGCAGCGGTTCGTCGGTGAGGCCGTTCATCTTCGCGACCAGTTCCTCGACGGTCGCCGCGGTGACGAAGTCCGCGCCGTTGCGCAGGAAGGCGTCCACCGGTCCGGGGGCGCCCTTGCCGAAAACGCGTTCACGCAGGAAACGGGCCCGGTCCTTGGCGGTGATGTCGGGGTTCTGCTCGGAGCCGGAGAGGGCGAACTCCTTCTCGACGATCTTCTGGGTGAGGACGAACCAGGAGTGGTCGTGCCGGGCGATGTCCTCGGTGGTGCGCAGGTGCTTGAGCGTGCCCAGGGTGTCGTAGCCGGGCAGGCACGGCTCGGGCAGCCGGCGGCCGAGCGCGTCGAACCACATCGAGGACGGTCCGGGCAGGATGCGGATGCCGTGCCCCGGCCAGACCGGGTCCCAGTTCCGGATGCCCTCGGTGTAGTGCCACATGCGGTCCCGGTTGACCAGGCGCACGCCCGCGCGGGCGCTGATGTCGAGCATCCGCCCGTCGACGTAGGCGGGGACGCCGGTGACCATCTCGCGCGGCGGGGTGCCCAGCCGCTCCGGCCAGTACTTCCGGACGATGTCGTGGTCGGCGCCGATGCCGCCACTGGTGACGATCACGGCCTGGGCGGTGAGTTCGAACGCGCCGATCACCTCGCGGCTGGAGGCGACCCCGCGCGGCGCGTCGTCCTCGGCCAGCACCGTGCCGCGCACCCCGCGTGCGGCGCCGTCCTCGACGACCAGCTCGTCGACCCGGTGGCGGTGGTGGAAGGTGAGCAGTCCGTCACGCGCGGCCTCGCGGGCGTACCGCGTGAACGGGGCGACGACGCCGGTGCCGGTGCCCCAGGCGATGTGGAAGCGGGGCACGGAGTTGCCGTGGCCGCCGGCGCGCAGGTCACCGCGCTCGGCCCAGCCGACGGTGGGCAGGAAGGTGATGCCGTGGCCGTCCAGCCAGGACCGCTTCTCCCCGGCCGCCCACTCGACGTAGGCGCGCGCCCAGCGCCGGGCCCAGGAGTCCTCGTCGTCGAGCCGGTCGAAGGCGGCGCTGCCCTGCCAGTCGTTCCACGCCAGCTCGAAGGAGTCCTTGACGCCGAGGCGGCGCTGCTCCGGTGACCCGACCAGGAACAGCCCGCCGAACGACCAGTAGGCCTGGCCGCCGAGGTTCGCGGCGTTCTCCTGGTCGACCAGGGCGACCCTGCGGCCCTTGCTGGTCAGTTCGTGGGCCGCGACGAGGCCCGCGAGCCCCGCTCCGACGACGATGACGTCGGCGTCCATGGCGACCGTCCCTTCCTTGTCCGTCCGGGGGCTGTCGTCCGGAGGTGGTCGTCCGGAGGCTGTCGTCCGGAGACTTCATCCGGTGAGCAGTGCGGTGAGCAGTTGTCTCAGCCAGGCCCGGGCGCGCTCGACGTCCCGGTCCAGCAGCAGTTGGGTGGTGACGCCGTCGTACGCGGCGACCACGGCGTGCGCGGCGCCCTCGCTGTCGCCGAGCACGGCGGGCAGCGCGGTGTGGCCGCGGGCCCGCTCCAGCCGGTCGGCGACGGCCCGCCGCAGGCGCGCCCGGTGGTCCAGCAGGGTGTCCGCCACGCGGGGGTCGCGGGCGGCGTGCACCAGGAAGTCGGTCTTGACCAGCAGCCAGTCGCGGTCCAGCAGCAGGACCTCGGAGACCCGGTCGACGGCCGCGGCCACGTCGAGGTCCGGCCCGTCCAGGGCGAGGGCGCCGGCGACCTGCTCGGCGATCAGGTCGGCGCGCTCCGCGTAGAGGGCGAAGAACAGCTCGTCGAGGCCGGCGAAGTTGGAGTAGAAGGCCCCCCGGGTGTAGCCGGCGGCCTCGCAGATCTCCTCGATGGAGACGTGTCCGAAGCCCTTGGCGGCGAGAACCGTGAAGGCGGCGTCCAGCAGCCTGGCGCGGGTGCGCAGCCGGCGTCCGGTGACGCGCCCCGTCTCGCGCTCCGCCATGTGATCCCCTCCCCGTCCGATACGGGAACGTATCCGATACACCGATGTATCGAACAGCCCTCGGAGCCCGGAATCACGGGGCCGATCCGCGCCGGGACGGGGACCCCGGGCCGACATAGAACGTATTTTCGATTAAGGAGTACGCTGGTCCCATGAGCACGCACCACCTACCGGCGCTCCAGGGCTCCCTGTTCGACCAGGACGACGAGCTGCGGCTGGGCCCGCTCGACGGAGTGCGCCGCACCGAACTCGGCAGCGGCGCCTGGATCGACCTGCTCCCGGGCTGGCTGCACGGATCCGACGCGCTCTTCGACCACCTGGCCGCCGAGGCCCCCTGGCGGGCGGAACGGCGCCAGATGTACGACCAGGTCGTCTCCGTGCCACGGCTCCTCGCGTACTACGGCGCCGGCACCTCGCTCCCCCACCCGGTCCTCGCCGAGGCCCGCGACGCGCTGAGCGCCCACTACGCCGAGGAGCTGGGCGAGCCGTTCGCCACGGCCGGCCTCTGCTACTACCGCGACGGCCGGGACAGCGTCGCCTGGCACGGCGACCGGATCGGCCGGGGTGCCCGCGAGGACACCATGGTCGCCATCCTGTCCGTGGGCGCGCCCCGCGACCTGCTGCTGCGGCCCGTCGGCGGTGGCGGGACGGTGCGCCGTCCGCTCGGGCACGGTGACCTCGTCGTGATGGGCGGATCCTGCCAGCGCACCTGGGAACACTGCGTGCCGAAGAGCACGAAGGCGGCGGGTCCGCGCATCAGCGTCCAGTTCCGCCCGCGCGGGGTGAACTGACCCCACGCTCGGCCCCGCGCCCGCCCGTCGATCTGCTTTCCTGTGCTCGTCCAACCGGTATGCGGCGAAACACGCGAGGCGGTCATGAAGGCGACGGTGCGGCAGGTCGCGGACGGCACCTTCCTGGTGCACGGCACGAGCACGAACTGGGTGATCCTCACCGAGGGCGACGCCGTCACCCTGATCGACACCGGCTACCCGGGCGACCGCGAGGGGCTGCTCGGCTCACTCGCCGAGGTGGGCTCCTCGCCCGAGGCGGTGACGGCGGTGCTGATCACCCACGCGCACAACGACCACCTGGGGTCCGCCGAGTTCCTCGCCGCCGGCTACGGCACGCCCGTCCACACCCACCAGGACGAAGTCCCGCACGCCCGGCGGGACTTCCTGCACCAGGTGAGCGTGGCACGGGTGCTGAGCAACGGCTGGCGTCCCGGCGTGCTGCCGTGGGCAGCGCACGCCCTGCGCGCCGGCGGCACGGCACACGTGGCGGTCACCGCGCCCACGCCGTTCCCGGGACCCGGCACGGGACCGCTCGACCTGCCGGGCCGGCCCGTGCCCGTGCACACCCCTGGCCACACCACCGGGCACTGCGCGTTCCACCTCCCGCACGCCGGGGCGGTGGTGTCCGGAGACGCCCTGGTCAGCGGCCATCCCACCTCGCGCACCGAAGGGCCGCAGATGCTGCCGGACATGTTCCACCGCGAGCGCACCGCCGCCGTACGGTCGCTGGAGGTCCTGGCCGGTCTGGACGGAGATCTGCTGCTGCCCGGGCACGGCCCGCCGCACCGGGGGCCGGTGCGGGACGCCGCCCTCCTCGCCCGGGAACGCGCGCAATAGGCTGAGGTGACGATCACCCGCGAGACGAGGACACCGCCGCCATGGCACTGCAGATCAACGCCACCAACCCGGAGCACCCCGCGCTCCTGTTGGAACTGCCGTGGCACCTGCCGCTGGAGGAGTGGCCGGAGGAGTACCTGGTGCCGCTGCCGCGCGGCATCTCCCGGCACGTCGTGCGGTACGCGCGCGCCGGCGACGAGGTGGTCGCGGTGAAGGAACTGGCCCAGCGTCCGGCGCTGCGCGAGTACGAACTGCTGCGCGACCTGGACCGGATCGGCATCCCGGCGGTGGACCCGCTGGCCGTGGTCACCGGCCGCACCGACCCGGACGGCGAGCCGCTGGAGTGCGTGCTCATCACCCGGCACCTCGGCGGCTCGATGCCGTACCGGTCGATGTTCGAGACGACGCTGCGCCCGGCCACCATGCACCGGCTGATGGACGCGCTCGCCGTGCTGCTGGTGCGGCTGCACCTGGCCGGGTTCGCCTGGGGCGACTGCTCCCTGTCCAACACGCTGTTCCGGCGCGACGCGGGCGCCTACGCCGCCTACCTGGTGGACGCGGAGACCGGTGACCTGCACCCCGAACTCACCGTGGGGCAACGGGAGTACGACCTGGACCTGGCGCGGGTCAACATCAGCGGCGAGCTGCTGGACCTGGAGGCCTCCGGCGCGCTGCACCCTTCCGTCGACCCGATCGAGTTCGGCACCGAGATCTGCGCCCGCTACCAGGGCCTGTGGCAGGAGCTGACGCGCACCTCGGTCTACCCGGCCGGCAAGCACCACTACATCGAGCGCCGTATCCGCCGGCTGAACGACCTCGGGTTCGACGTGGCGGAGATGCAGATCGAGCACGCCTCCAACGGCGACTCGGTGACCTTCGTGCCCAAGGTCGTCGACGCCGGGCACCACCAGCGTCAGCTGCTGCGGCTGACCGGACTGGACACCGAGGAGAACCAGGCCCGCCGGCTGCTCAACGACCTGGAGAGCTGGATGGCCACCCAGGACGACTACGCCCCGGGCGACCCCCTCGGCGCCCGTCCGGAGGTCCTCGCGCACCGCTGGGTGCGCGAGGTGTTCCGGCCCACCGTCCGGTCCGTGCCGCCGGAGCTGCGCGGCTCGATGGACGCCGCGGAGATCTACCACGAGCTGCTGGAGCACCGCTGGTACCTGTCCGAGCGGGCCCAGCACGACATCGGTCTCGGCACCGCCGTCGAGGACTACATCCGCACCATCCTGCCGAAGGCCCGCGACACCCTGCGCCCGACGGACGACTGACCGGGGCGCACGGCGGGGATCAGGCGGGCGGCACGACCGCGACCGGGCAGTCCGCGTGATGCAGCACGCCTCCCGCCACGGAGCCGATCCGGGCGCCCACGGCGGAGCGGCGCGCCCGGCGGCCGACGACCATCAGCTGAGCCGTGCCCGACACCGACAGCAGGACCTGGCCGGCGCTGCCCATCTCCACGTGCTCCACGACGTGCACGTCCGGGTAGCGCTCCCGCCACGGCGCGAGCGCGGCCGCCAGATTCTTCCGCTCGAACGGCTCGAGACCGCCGGCCTCGTCGGCGAGCTGCAGCGAGCCGGGGCTGTAGGCGAACACCGGCGGCAGGGTCCAGGCCCGGACCGCGCGCACGGTGGCGCCGCGCCGGGCCGCGGTCTCGAAGGCGAAGCCGAGCGCGGCGGCGCCGTCCTCCGGGTCGCCCTCCTGCCCGACCACGATCTCGTGCCCGGCCACCTCGTCGGACGCCTTGTCGCCGGCCCGGACGAACACCACCGGGCGCGCCGCGTCGACGATCACCTGCTGGCCGACCGAACCCACCAGGAACCCCATGATCCGCCCGTGCCCGCGGGAACCGAGCACCAGCATCTCGGCGTCCGCGGCTGCGGCGGTGAGGGTCTCGACCGCCTCGCCCTCGAGGACGTCGGTGGTCACGGGCAGGTCGCCGTGCCGTTCACGGACCGCCCGGACCGCCTCTTCGGTCGCCTCGCGCACCCACCGCTCCTGGGCGGCCCTGTCGCCGGTGTCGACCGTGTCGTGCGCCTGGAACCGCCAGGCGTGGACCACCCTGAGCGGCAGTCGCCGGCGGGTCGCCTCCCTGGCCGCCCAGGCCAGCGCGGCGAGACTCTCCTCGGTGCCGTCGATCCCTGCCGTGATCGGGCGCGTCATGCCGTTCCTCCCGGTGTCGTGTTCTCGCGGTCCAGTCTTCCCTACGGCTCTCCCCTCCCCCGCACCGCGGTCACCGGTCGGCGGCCCTGTCCGGGGCGGGTTCGCGTACGCCCGCGCGCATCGCGGCGTCCGAACATACGATGGGCACGGGCCGGTGCGGTGGCCGCGAGGGGCTCTCGGTCCGCCGTCCCGGGGATCCGACCACGATGTGGGGGACGCATGGCACAGCCCGCCGATGCCGCCCGGAGCGTCATCATGACCGTGGACGACGACCCGGGCGTCTCCCGTGCCGTGGCCCGGGACCTCAGGCGGCGCTACGGGGAGTCGTACCGGATCGTGCGCGCCGAGTCCGGGGAGTCCGCGCTGGAGGCGCTGCGCGAACTGAAGCTGCGCGGCGACCTGGTCGCCGTGATCCTCGCCGACTACCGGATGCCGCGGATGAACGGCATCGAGTTCCTGGAGCGCGCCATGGACGTGCATCCAGGGGCGCGCCGGGTGCTGCTGACCGCGTACGCGGACACCGGCGCGGCGATCGACGCGATCAACGTCGTCGACCTGGACCACTACCTGCTGAAGCCGTGGGACCCGCCGGAGGAGAAGCTCTACCCGGTCGTGGACGACCTGCTGGAGGCCTGGCGGTCCAGCGACCACCGGCCGGTGCCCAGCACCAAGGTCATCGGCCACCGCTGGTCGGCTCGCTCCTCCGACGTGCGCGAGTTCCTGGCCCGCAACCAGGTGCCCTACCGCTGGTACTCCTCCGACGAGCCGGAGGGCCGGCGGCTGCTGGCCGCCGCGGACGAGGACGGGATGCGGCTGCCGGTGGTGATCACCCCGGACGGGGCGCCGCTGGTGGAGCCGGACCCCGCGGACCTCGCCGCCCACGTCGGCCTCGCGACGACCCCGACGGCCGACTTCTACGACCTGGTGGTGATCGGCGGCGGTCCGGCGGGCCTCGGCGCGGCCGTGTACGGGGCGTCGGAGGGGCTGCGGACGGTGCTGGTGGAGCGGTCGGCGACCGGCGGGCAGGCCGGGCAGAGCTCCCGTATCGAGAACTACCTCGGTTTCCCCGACGGGGTGTCGGGGGCCCAGCTCACCGACCGGGCGCGCCGGCAGGCCACCCGGTTCGGCGCGGAGATCCTCACCGCGCGGGAGGTGACGGGCCTGGAGGTGGGCGGCGGCGCCCGGGTCGTACGGTTCTCCGACGGCTCCGCTGTGGCCGCGCACAGCGTGATCCTGGCGACCGGGGTGTCGTACCGGCAGCTGGCGGCGCCGGGCTGCGAGGAGCTGGGCGGCTGCGGCGTGTACTACGGTTCCGCGCTGACCGAGGCGTCCGCCTGCCAGGGCCACGACGTGTACATCGTGGGCGGCGCCAACTCGGCCGGGCAGGCGGCCATGTACCTGTCCCGGTTCGCCAAGTCGGTGACGCTGCTGGTGCGCGGGCCGGACCTGTCGGCGTCGATGTCGTACTACCTGATCCAGCAGATCGGCCGGGCGCCGAACATCTCGGTGCGGTGCGGCACGGTCGTCGAGGAGGCGCACGGCGACGGGCACCTGGAGCGGCTGACGCTGCGGGACACCGCGAGCGGGCACACCGAGGCCGTCGACGCGCAGTGGCTGTTCGTGTTCATCGGCGCCGCCCCGCTGACCGACTGGCTGGACGGCACCGTGCTGCGCGACGAGCGGGGGTTCATCCTGGCCGGGCCCGACCTCACCGCCGACGGACGCCCGCCGGCCGGCTGGGAGCTGGACCGGCCGCCGTACCACCTGGAGACCAACGTCCCGGGCGTGTTCGTCGCGGGCGACGCGCGCGCGGAGTCCGCCAAGCGCGTCGCCTCCGCCGTAGGAGAGGGAGCCATGGCCGTGATGCTCGTCCACCGGTACCTGGAGCAGTCGTGACCGCGCGGTCGATGCCGTGTCTGCCGGACGAGATCGGCTCCCTGTTCCTGTTCGAGAAGCTGACCCCCGAGCAGCTGGGGCGGCTGTGCGACGCGGGCCGGGTGGAGCGGTACGAACCCGGCGCGGTCTACACCGAGGGCGACCCCGCCACCTGCTTCTACGTGCTGGTGGAGGGCAGCGTCGTGCTGTCCCGGCGGGTCGGCGGCGACGAGGTGGAGGTCACCCGCACCTCCCAGCGCGGGGTGTACGCGGGGGCCATGCAGGCCTACCTCGGGGACCGGGTGCCGCAGGTCTACAACAACTCCCTGCGCGTGACGGAGCCGACGCGGTTCTTCGTGCTGCCCGCGGACACGTTCGCGGAGATCATGCAGGAGTGGTTCCCGATGGCGGTGCACCTGCTGGAGGGGCTGTTCTTCGGGGTGAAGAGCACCCAGCAGGCCGTCGGTCAGCGGGAGCGGCTGCTGGCCCTCGGATCGCTGTCGGCGGGGCTGACCCACGAGCTCAACAACCCGGCCGCGGCGGCCGTGCGGGCCACGGCCTCGCTGCGCGAACGGGTGGCCAAGATGCGCCGCAAGCTGCGGATCATCTCCGAGGGCACCTTCGACCGGCAGACGCTGGCGGGCCTGATCGAGATCCAGGAGCGCACCGCCGAGCGGGTCGCCAAGGCACCGGTGCTCAGCCCGCTGGAGGCGGCCGACCGCGAGGACACGCTCTCCGACTGGCTGGACGACCACGGCATCACCGACGGCTGGCGGATCGCCCCGACGTTCGTGCAGGCCGGACTGGACGTGGACTGGCTGGAGCAGGTGGCCGCGGCCGTGGACGAGGAGCTGCTGCCCAGTGCGGTGGGCTGGCTGAGCTACACCGTCGAGACCGAGCTGCTGATGGACGAGATCCAGGACTCCGCGGGCCGCGTCTCGCACCTCGTGGACGCCGCCAAGCAGTACTCGCAGCTCGACCGCGCCCCCTTCCAGGTCGCCGACGTGCATGAACTCCTGGACAGCACGCTGCTGATGCTGTCGGGGAAGACGGGGAAGGGCATCCGCGTGGTGAAGGACTACGACCGGACCCTGCCCCGGGTCCCGGCCTACCCGGCGGAGCTGAACCAGGTGTGGACCAACCTCATCGACAACGCGGTCGCGGCGATGAACCACGCGGACGGGGGCGGCGGCACGGGGACGCTGACCGTGCGCACCGCGCGGTCGAACGACCGGCTGCTGGTGGAGTTCGGCGACACCGGCCCCGGCATCCCGCCGGAGATCCGCGACCGGGTCTTCGACCCGTTCTTCACCACCAAGCCCGTGGGCGAGGGCACCGGGCTGGGCCTGGACATCTCCTGGCGGATCGTGGTCAACAAGCACCACGGCAGCATCCGGTTCGACTCCGAGCCGGGCGACACCCGCTTCCAGGTGCTCCTCCCGCTCACCGCCCCCGCCTCCGACGTGACCCAGGAGGAGTCCGTATGACCACCGACCACGCCATCGATCCCAGCGTCCCGCCGTCGGGCGCGGGCTGCGCCGACTGCGAGACCGCGGGCGGCTGGTGGTTCCACCTGCGGCGCTGCGCGGAGTGCGGCCACGTCGGCTGCTGCGACAGCTCGCCGGGGCAGCACGCCACCGCGCACTTCCAGGCCACCGGGCATCCGGTGGTGAGCAGTTACGAACCGGGCGAGACCTGGTTCTGGAACTACGCCACCAACGAGCTGTACGAGTCGGGCCCGGCGCTCGCGCCGCCCGACAGCCACCCGGCCGACCAGCCGGCCCCCGGCCCCGCGGACCGGGTCCCCGCCGACTGGACGCGGGCCCTGCACCGCTGAACCGCCGGGCCCGCTCCGCCCGTTGCCCGTGGGAAGCCCGCGGGGAACCCGCGGGCGCCGCCCGTCGTTGTCCGGACACCCCCACACCGGTCCGCGGACGACGACAACCAGGGCGGTGCGATGAGCGAGTTGGTCCCCGGCGGCAACATCCAGCTCCCGGGCGGCGCGGTGACCGTCCGGGTGCCCGGGCCGTTCGACGTGTCCGCGCTGATCACGGACGACGGCCGGAAGGTCCGCGGCGACGGGGACTTCGTCTTCTACAACCAGCCGTCCGCGCCGGGCGCCCGGCTCGGCGGCGACACGCTCGTCGTCGACCCGTCGGCGCTGCGTCCCGGCGCCACCCGGGTCACGGTGGCCGTGAGCCCCGAGGAGCCCGGCACCCCGCTGAGCGCCCTGTCGGCGCCCGTGCTGGAGGTCAGTGGTCCCGGCGGGCGCTCCCTGGCCCGCTTCCGCCCGCCCCGTCCCGAGCGGGAGACGGTGCTGCTGCTCGCGGAGATCTACCGGCGCGGCGACGGGTGGAAGCTGCGCGCCCTCGGGCAGGGGTACGCCGACGGACTGGCCGGTCTGGCCCGGGACTTCGGCGTGGACGTGGAGGACGACGAGGGCGCCGTCTCCACCCGTACCGCCCCGGTCGTCACCGGCAGGGCGCCGGTCAGTCCCGGTACGGCTCCCGCCGTCCCGCGGACGCGTCCGGTCGCTCCGCCCCGTCCCGCCGCCCCGCCGTCCGCGGGGGACGACTTCCTCGCCCTGGTCAACTCGGCGCGGCGGTCCGCGGGTTCGCCGCCGGTGGCGCACGACGGGCGGCTGGCCGCGGCGGCCCGGGAGCACGCCCGCGCGATGGCGCGCGGCGGGCGCCTCGCGGTCGAGGGACCGGACGGCGTCTCCGTGCACCAGCGCGTGGTCTCCGCCGGGTACCCGTACCTCACCGTCGGGGAGCACCTGGTCTCCGGGCCGCTGTCCGTCGACCGGTTCGTCGGCCACTGCCTGCGCCACGAGGCGGCCCGCCGCACGGTGTGCGACCCGGCCTTCACCCATGCCGCGGTGGCCTCCTGCGAGGGGGCCGGGGACACCTACTGGACGGCGCTGTGGGCCCGTCCGCTCACCCCGGAGGGTCTGGACCGCACGGCGGCGGAGGTCGTCGAGCTCACCAACCGGGAGCGGACGCGGGCCGGGCTGCCGCCGCTGTCCCGTGACCCGCTGCTCACCACGGCCGCGCAGGCGCACAGCGCCGACATGGTGGCCCGGGACTTCTACGCGCACACCGCTCCGGACGGCGGCAGGCCCTGGGACCGGGCCGCGGCGGCGGGGTCCCGCTGCCGCACCGTCGGCGAGAACATCGCGTGCGGGCAGCGGTCGGCCGCCGAGGTGGTGCGCGGCTGGATGAACAGCCCGGGGCACCGGGCGAACATCCTCAAACCGGAGTTCACGCACCTCGGCGTCGGCTTCGCGGGCGGCGGCCGGGCGGGCACGTACTGGACGCAGCTCTTCGGGGGCTGAGCGCGCGGGCGGATCCGGCGCCGTGTCGTACGCGCCGCGTCCCGGTTCTGGCCGGGGCGCGGGGAGCCGGGCGAGGATGGCCCTCATGAAGGGTGACCTCTTTTCCAGTGAGCACATGGTGCGGCCGGCCACGGCCCCGGGCATGACGGTGGAGAACGCCAAGTGCCTGCGCTACACCGTCGACGGCGAGATGATCGCCCGCCAGGGCGCGATGGTCGCCTTCCGCGGCGACCTGCAGTTCGAGCGCAAGGGCCAGGGCGTGGGCGGGATGCTCAAGCGCGCGGTGACCGGCGAGGGGCTGCCGCTGATGGCGGTGCGCGGGCAGGGCGAGGCCTGGTTCGCGCACGAGGCGCAGAACTGCTTCGTCGTCGAGGTCGACCCCGGTGACGAGTTCACCGTCAACGGCCGCAACGTCCTGTGCTTCGACGCCACGCTCTCCTACCGCATCTCCACCGTGAAGGGGGCGGGCATCACCGGCGGCGGCCTGTTCAACAGCGTCTTCACCGGGCACGGCCGGCTGGGGCTGGTCTGCGAGGGCAGCCCGCTGGTGATCCCGGTGACGCCGCAGAGCCCGGTGTACGTGGACACGGACGCGATCGTCGGCTGGACCGCGGGCCTGTCCACCTCGCTGCACCGCTCGCAGTCGCTGGGCTCGATGCTGCGCGGCGGCTCGGGCGAGGCCGTCCAGCTGGTGCTGCAGGGCCAGGGTCACGTCGTGGTCCGCCCCAGCGAGGCGCCGCCGCACAAAGCCCAGCAGCGCTGACCTCGTTGACCTCGGCCGCCCGCCGGGGTGAGGCTGGGGCACGGCGCGGATCACGCCCCCCGCGCCGGAGAGGTGACAGTCGTGATCGAGATCGCCGACATCGAGGCCGCGGCCGAGCGGATCGCCGGGCACGTGGTGCGGACCCCGACCGTGCCGAGCCCCGGGCTCTCGGCGCTGCTCGGTGCGCCGGTGACGGCGAAGCTGGAGCTGCTCCAGCGGACCGGGTCGTTCAAGGTGCGCGGTGCGGCGGCCAAGCTGCTGGCGCTGAGCGAGGCGGAGCGGGCCGCCGGTGTGGTCGCGGTGAGCGGCGGCAACCACGGCATCGCGCTGGCCGTGACGGCCGCCGCCCTCGACGTGAAGGCGACCGTGGTGATGCCGCGTTCGGCGCCCGTGCGGGCGGTGGAGATCGCGCAGGCCGCGGGCGCCTCGGTGCGGGTGACGGACGACATGGACGGTGCCTTCGCCCTCACCGCCGAGCTGCGGCGCGACGGCCTGACCCTGGTCCACCCCTTCGACGACCCGGAGGTGGTCGCCGGTCAGGGCACCGTGGGGCTGGAGTTCGCCGAGGACGCCGGTGAGCTGACCGACGTGCTGGTCAGCATCGGCGGCGGAGGTCTGATCGCGGGGGTCGCGGCGGCGCTGCGGGCCCGGCGGCCCGGGGTGCGGGTGTGGGGCGTGGAGACCGAGGGGGCGCAGGCGATGTCCGAGGCGCTCAGGGCGGGCGGCCCGGTGCCGGTCGCGCTGACGTCGATCGTCTCCACCCTCAGCGCGCCGTCCGTGTCGCGGCTGACGTACGACCATGTCGCGGAGCTGGTCACGGACGTGCTGGTGGTGCCGGACCGGGACGCCGTGCGGGGCTCGCTGGACCTCGCGGACCACGCCAAGGTGTGGGCGGAGCCGGCCGCGGGCTGTCTGCTGCCCGCCGCGCGGCAGGTCCTGGAGCGGGCCGGCGAGGGGGCCCGACTGGGGCTCGTGGTGTGCGGCGGCAACGCCACCACGGCCGACATGACGGCCTGGACGGACCGCTTCTCGCTGCGCTGAGCCCGGCGCCGCTGCCGGCCCGCGTTCGGCGCCGGCACCGGCACCGGTCCCGGCGTTGAACGCACCGGCCCCCTCCCCGCGTATCAGTGGGGACGGGAGTCAGCGGTTCGACGAGGGATCACCATGGGCTGGGCGCACGCCTCCACCGATCGGCCGGTCGCCGGCCGCTACCGGCTGGTCGAGATCACGCATCGCGAGACCAACCGCGTCAGCTGGTACGCCGACGACCTGGAGACCGGCCGGCCGTGCCTGGCCACCCGGACCGACCTGCCGGCGGACGCCGCGGAGGGCGCCCGACGGGCGCCCGCGCGGATCCTGCGGGCCAACGAGAACGTGGCCCGGCTGTGCCCGGGCCGGATCGCCGAGGTCGTCGACGCGGTCGCCGACGGCGGCGGGCTGTGGACCGTCACCGCCTGGGTCGACGGCACGCCGCTCGACGAGGTGCTGCTCCAGCAGGGCACGTTCGCCCCGGTGCGGGCGGCGGGCGTCGCGCTGGACCTGCTGGACGTGCTGGACGCCGCGCACGCGCAGGCCGTCACGCACGGCGAGCTCAGCCCCGGCCAGCTGTTCCTGCCCGAGTCCGGTCCGGTGGTGGTCGGCGGCTACGGCCTGGCCGGCACGACGTCGGCCCCCCGGCTCACGGCACCGTCGTACGCGGCGCCGGAGCAGGCCCGCGACGAGCGGCTCGGTCCCGCCGCGGACCTGTGGGCGCTGGGCGCCATCCTCTACACGATGCTGGAGGGCCGCCCCCCGTTCCGGGACCGGGGCAGGGTCGCGGCCACGCTGAAGGGGGTGGACCGGCTGCCGCTACGCCCGCCGATGCGCTGTGGGCCGCTCACCCCGGTCGTCACAGGACTGCTCCGCAAGGAGGCCCGGGAGCGGCCGAACCGGCAGGTGGTCCGGGAGGCGCTCACCCGGGTGCTGCGCGACGGCCCCGGCGGTGTGCGCGCGCCGTGCGCGCGGACGGCGTTCGGGGCCGCGTGGCGCCGTACGGGACGGGGACGGGGGCGCGGTGCCGTGCTCACCGGTACCGCCCTGGCCGTGGTGGCGGTGACGGCCGCCGCGGTCGCCATGGCGCGAGGGCTGCCCGGCGACGACCGCGCCGCCGGCACCCCGACGTCCCCGGCGACCGCGGCCACCGGTGCCGCCTCCCCCGCACCGGCCCCGACCGGCGCCCTCTCACCCGCGCCCTCCGGTGCCGTCTCCCCGGGCCCGTCCCGCACCGCCGCGCCGTCCCCGTCGGGCACGGGCGCCCTCCCCGCCGGCTACCGGACCTACCGGGCGCCTGAGGGCTTCTCCCTGGCGCTGCCCGCGGGCTGGGAGCGGCAGCACACCTCGCGCGCCACCCGGTTGTCCTACCGCGTCACCTTCGGCGCCGACGACGACCCGCGCACCCTGGCCGTCACCTACAGCGAGCGGGTGGGTCCGGACCCGGTCGCCGTCTGGCGGGACACCGTGGAGCCGGGGCTCGTCGGGACCGGCTCCTACCGGCGGATCGGCGGCATCCGGCCGACGACGTACCTAGGGCGCGAGGCCGCCGACATGGAGTGGCTGGCGGCGGAAGGCGGTACCCGGGTGCGCACCTTCGGCCGGGGGCTCCTGCTGGGCGACGGCCGGGGTTTCTCGCTGCGCTGGACCACCCCGGCCGCCGACTGGACCCGGCCCGACAGCCGGGAGGCGCTGCGGACGGTCCTGCGGACCTTCCGGACCGGCTCAGCGTGAGCCGCGCGGTGCGCGCAGCGCGCGCAGCGGCCAGGGCACCAGAGGGCGGGTGAGCCAGTGCGCCCGGAACGTGCGGTCGGCGAGGGAGCAGGTGACGCGCAGCCGGTGCGGCGTCTCCAGGAAGGAGACGTCCACGGTGAGGGTGTCCGGGTCGGTCCAGCCGCCGCTCACGGCGGCCGGCTGGGGCCCCTCGGTGACGGTCCAGCCAGGACCGGCCAGGCGCGCCTCGAACCGGTGGCCGTCCTCGGTGAGGGTCAGCGTCCAGCCGCCGTCGGCGCCGGCCGTGAGCCCGGCGGCGGTCAGCTTCGGCTGCTCGGCGCAGAGCCCGCCGTCCGGGGTGAACTCGGCGCCGGACCAGCCCTCGGCCGGCGCGGCCGGCGCGGGGGCGCCCGGCGCCGGCGGCAGGGCGAGCCCGTCCAGGCGCTCGCGCAGCGCGGCGTCGGCGGCCTCCCGCCCGGTGAGCGGGGCCGGGCCGAAGGCGGGCAGCAGGTGTTCCCACACCAGTTCCAGGTAGCGCTGCATCCGCTCGGTGGCCGTCGTCGCGGCGATCACCACGTCGTGCTCGGGCAGCACCAGGCAGTACTGGCCGTAGGCGCCGTCGCCGCGGAAGCCGTGGCGGCCCCGCCAGAACTGGTAGCCGTAGCCCTGGTCCCAGTCCGGGCGGTCGTCCCCGCCCATGGCACCGGCGGTGTCGATGTGCGGGCGCGTCGCGCGGGCGACCCATCCCTCGGGCAGCAGCCGCTCGCCCTCCCAGACGCCGTCGTTCAGGTAGAGCAGGCCGAGGCGGGCTATCGCGTCGGTGGTGGTGTGCAGTCCGGCGAAGCCGATGTCGCGTCCGGTGCGGTCCCGCGACCACAGCGCCTCGCCGATGCCGAGCGGGTCGAACAGCCGGGGCCGCAGGTAGTCCGCCATCGTCTGCCCGGTGACCCGCTGCACGATCGCGCCGAGGGTGTAGGTGCAGGGCTGGTTGTAGGTGAAGAGGGTGCCGGGGTCGCGCTGCGGCGGCTGGAGCAGGAAGCCGCGCACCGGTTCGGCCGGGTCGGTGCCGAACGCCTCGTCGACGGTCTCGTGGTCGTGCCCGCTGGCCATGGAGGCCACGTGGCGCACCAGCATGGCCCGGCTGCGCGGGTCGGTGATGTCCGCCTCGAACTCCGGGAAGTACGACAGCACCGGGGCGTCGAAGTCGATCAGCCCTTCCGCCTCGGCGAGCCCGGCGGCGGTCGAGGTGAAGCTCTTGCTGAGCGAGTACAGCAGGTGCGGCCGCTCGGCGGTGTAGGGCGCCCACCAGCCGGAGGCCACGACCTTCCCGTGCCGCAGGATCATCAGTCCGTGCGGCTCGATGTCCGGGTCGGCCTCGACGGCGTCGAGGAAGGCGTGGACACCGGAGGCGTCGACGCCCTGGGTCGCGGGGGCGGCGGTGGGGAGGGCTCGGTGGGTCATGGGGGCATCCTGCCCGGGTCACCGCCGGGTGATCCACCGTTTTCGCCGGTCGCGGTGGGGGACCCGGACACCATGGTGCGAATCGGATACACGATGATGACCGAGCAGGCCGGGCCGCGTGAACTCGTGGAGCACGTGGTGCGCGCCGAGGAGGCCGGCTTCGACTTCTCGGTGACCTCGGACCACTACTTCCCGTGGCTGGCCGAGCAGGGGCACTCGCCGTACGCGTGGAGCGTCCTGGGCGCGGCGGCGCAGGCCACCTCGCGGATCCCGCTGATGACGTACGTGACGTGTCCGACGAAGCGCTACCACCCGGCGGTCGTGGCGCAGAAGGCGGCGACGATGCAACTGCTGTCCGGGGGCCGGTTCCGGCTGGGACTGGGCTCCGGAGAGAACCTCAACGAGCATGTGGTGGGCGGCGGCTGGCCGCCGGTGGACGTGCGCCACGAGATGCTCGAGGAAGCGGTGGAGATCATCCGCGCGCTGTTCGAGGGCGGCCACGTGAACTACCGGGGCGAGCACTTCGACGTGGAGTCGGCCAAGCTGTGGGACCTGCCGGACCAGCCGCCGCCGATCGGGATCGCGGTGTCGGGCAGGCGGTCGTGCGCGCTCGCGGGGCACCTCGCCGACCTGGTGATCGCCACCGAGCCGAAGCCGAAGCTGCTGGAACTGTTCGACGAGCACGGCGGCGAGGGAAAGCCGCGGGTGGGGCAGCTGCCGGTGAGCTACGACCCGGACCGGGACACGGCCGTGGAGCGCGCGCACGCCCAGTTCCGCTGGTTCGGCAACGGCTGGAAGGTGAACTCCGAGCTGCCGCACCCGGACTCCTTCGCCTCGGCGACCCAGTTCGTACGGACCGACGACGTCGCCGCGTCCATTCCGTGCGGCAGCGACCCGGAGGACTTCGTCGAAGCCGTCCGCCCGTACGCCGAGGCCGGTTTCACCGAGATCGCCCTGGTCCAGATCGGCGGCGAGTCGCAGCCGGCGTTCCTGGACTGGTCGGAGAAGACCCTGCTGCCGGCGCTCCGGGAGGCCTTCGCCTGACCCTCCGTCCCGGGCCGGTGACAGATTCACCCGGAGAGCTGAGCATCTTGCGCGGAACCGGGGTACTAGAGGGCTCTACGTCGGTACGTCCCGGAGGCACCTCGTGAACTCGTTCGTGCACAGAACCCTGGTGGTGGAGCTCCAGGCGGGCGACACGGAACGCTTTCCCGTGCTCGCCCACCTGAGCTACGACCCGTCGGACCCGTTCGCCGTCACCGTCGTCTTCAGTCTCGACGGGCGGATCCTGGCGCGCTGGCAGCTGGACCGGGAGATGGTCACCGACGGCCTGACCCGGCCGGTCGGCATCGGGGACGTACGGCTGCGCCCGCAGGCCCGCGGGGTGGGGCGGGAGCTGCGGATGGAGTTCCTGGGCGAGGCGCGCGCCGACGGCGGCCGGCACCACGCGGTGGTGTTCGCCTGGGCGGAGGCGGTCGGGGAGTTCCTGCACGAGACCCACCGGATGGTGCCGCCGGGGTGCGAGGAGGTGCGCGTGGACGACTTCCTCGCGGACGTCCTGGCGGGGAGCTGAACGGCCTCACCGCGGCAGCCGGGTGAAGTGACGCGCGCCCCGCTCCCCCGCGTCAGCGGGTCGTGTGGCGGTAGCGGGCCCACATCGGCAGGCCGAACCAGCACAGCAGGTACCAGCAGACCACCCCGGCCACGAGGTACGGGACGAAGTCGTCGTGGGTGGCCACGCGCAGGATCAGCAGCAGCGACGAACTGGTGGTGACCAGCAGGAGCGCCAGCCCGAGCAGGGTGAGCCGGGAGGCCCACTGCACGGCCTGCGGTTTGATGCGCCGTCCGCTGACGAGCCGGTGCAGCGACACCGGGCCGATCAGCGCCCCGGTCGCACAGGCGCCCAGGACCACCGTGACGATGTAGATGGTCTTGTCGGTTCCGGACAGGTCCTCGTACGTCGGGGTGAACACGACCGTCAGAAGGAAGCCGAACAGGATCTGCACGCCCATCTGGGCGACGCGGACCTCCTGGATGAGCTCGGTCCACATCCGGTCCGCTCTCTCGTCCTCCGACTCGTTCCGCCCCCGGCGCCTGGTGTCGCCCTGCTCCGCGTCCGGCACGGTGCCTCCTTCGGGTAGGTCTCCCCTCCCCGGTTTCCCCGAAAAGGGGGCGTCCTCCCACCGCCGGTTTGGCGGCGCGGGGCACGGTTACACGGTCGGCGACACGACCCAGGCCCGAGGAAAGTGGGACACATGTCGGACACCCAGCTCACCGTGACACTCAGCGGCGGGGACACCGAGGACGCCCGGGCGGTCGTCGGGGCGCTGGAAGGCACCTTCGGACCGCCGCAGGAGCGGCCCTCCGACACGGACGCGACGGTCCGTATGGCGACGTTCGCCGGGGAGGGGCAGGGGGATGCCTCCGGGCCGACGGACACCAGGCCCCTGTCGGAGCCGGTGACCGTCACCGTGCAGGGCAGCCCGGAGGCGGTGCGCCGGGCGAGCGACACGCTGTCGCGGTCCTTCACGACCCGCGACGAGGGCGCCGTCGCCGGCGACCAGGAGCAGGAGCGTCAGCTACTCCTCGAATCCTGAGCAGCCGCTCCCGCGGGTGGTGACCCGTTCCCCTACCAGCGGCCCTCGACCTGCTCGCGGATCCGCCGGTCGTACAGGTCGGCGATCGCGGTGAGGGTCGCGTCGGACAGCTCCGGCAGCCGGGCCGCCGCCGCGTTGGCGCGGGCCTGCTCGGGCGAGCGGGCGCCCGGGATGACGGTGGTCACGCCGGGCTGCTGGACGATCCAGCGCAGCGCCAGCTGGGCCGGCGTGTACCCCTCGGGGGCCAGCGCCGAGAACTCGGCGGCCGCCTCGACACCGGTCGCGTAGTCCACGCCGGAGAAGGTCTCCCCCTGGTCGAAGGCCTCGCCGTGCCGGTTGAACGAGCGGTGGTCGTTCTCCGCGAAGACGGTGTCCTTGGTGTACTTGCCGGACAGCAGACCCGAGGCGAGCGGGACCCGGGCGATGATGCCGACGCCCGCCTCCCGTGCGGCGGGGAGCACCTCACGCAGCGGCTTCATGCGGAACGGGTTGAGGATGATCTGCACGCCGGCCACGTTCGGCCGGGCGATGGCGGTCAGGGCCTCGGCGCTGGTCTCCACGCTCACGCCGTAGGCGGCGATCCGCTCCTCCTCGACGAGCGTGTCGAGGGCGTCGAAGACCTCGTCGGTGGAGTAGACGGGCGTGGGCGGGCAGTGCAGCTGCACCAGGTCGATGCGGTCGACGCCCAGGTTGCGCCGGGAGCGGTCGTTCCAGGCGCGGAAGTTGTCCAGGACGTAGTTCTCCGGGATCTGGTCGACGCGGCGGCCCATCTTGGTGGCGACCAGCACGTGCAGGTCGGGCCGCCCGCTGAGGAACGACGCGATGGTCTGCTCGCTGCGCCCGTCGCCGTAGACGTCGGCCGTGTCGAAGAAGGTGACGCCCGACTCGGCGGCGGCCTCCAGCACCGCGAGGGCTTCCTTGTCGTCGACGTCTCCCCAGTCGGCCCCGAGTTGCCATGTGCCGAGACCGATCACCGAGGCGTGCTGTCCGGACCTGTCGAAAGTGCGCTCTTCCATGGCGGTCAGTCTGTCATCCGCTCCGGTCCGGCGACCGGCGGCTCCCCCGTTCGGGCCGCTCAGGCGGTCACGGCCGTCCGGCACTCGGGGTGGCCCCAGCCCTTGTCGTTCTTGGCGATGGGCTCACCGGCCGCGTACGTCCGTCCGCACGGGCAGCGACCGGCGAACTTCGCCTTGATGGTGCGCGCCGAGGACCCGCCGGAGCGCCGGGACGTCTTGGCGCCGCCGGAGGCGCGGCGGGCCGTGGCGCCCGCCGGGCGCGGGGCGGACGGCGGTGGCTCGGGGGAGCCCTGCGCGCTGCCGGCGTCCTGCTGGGCGGAGGCCGCCTGGCTGGCGGCGCGGTCGGCGAAGTCGTTGAGCCGGTCGCCGTCGACCTGGTGGGCGGGGACGTAGCGGAACTCCACCGGGCGGTCCTGGAGCAGCCCGTCGATGCGGACCACGAGTTCCTGGTTGGCGACCGGCTTGCCGGCCGCGGTGCGCCAGCCGTTGCGTTTCCAGCCGGGCAGCCAGGTGGTGACGGCCTTCATGGCGTACTGCGAGTCCATCCGGACCTCCAGCGGCACGCCGGGGTCGGTGGCGGCCAGCAGCCGCTCCAGGGCGGTGAGTTCGGCGACGTTGTTGGTGGCGGTGCCGAGCGCGCCGGCCTCCCAGCGCTCCGGTGTCCCGGAGGAGTCGGCGACCACCCAGGCCCAGCCGGCGGGCCCGGGATTTCCCTTCGAGGCCCCGTCGCACGCGGCCACCACACGTTCACCCATGCGCCCGATCATGCCACGGCCGCCAGGGTGCCCCGGTCCCGCTCAGCCGACGTCGGTGGTCTTCGGCACCTCCCCCGTCGTCGTGGTGATGTCGAGCACCGAGAAGTTCGCGCCCTGCGGGTCGCTGATCGCCGCGAACCGCCCGAAGGGCGTGTCCATCGGCCCGAACCGCAGCACACCGCCGCGCGCGGTCGCCCGGGCGACCGCCTCGTCGCAGTCGGCGACGGTGAAGTAGACGTTGATGTACGGCGGCACCTCGGGCGGGAAGTCGTCGGTCATCCGCATCCGGCCGAGGACGCTGCGCTCCCCCAGGTCGTAGACGCGGAAGTCCGTCTCGCCCTCCAGCTGCTTGGCGCGGTAGGAGAAGACGGCCGGGAAGAACGCGTCGGCCTTCTCCGGTTCGCGGGTGAAGACCTCGGCCCAGCAGTACGCGCCCGGTTCGGCGACCGCCTGGAAGCCCTCGTGGGTGCCGGGCTGCCACACGCCGAACACGACCCCGCCGGGGTCGCGGGCCAGACACATCGTGCCGTAGTCACCGACCTGCATGGGGTCCATGAGCAGTTCTCCGCCGTTGTCCCGGATCCGGGCGGCGGTGGCGGAGGCGTCCCGGGCGGCGAAGTACAGGCACCACTGCGAGGTGCCCTCCTGCCCGGGCATGGGCGGTACGACGGCGGCCACCGCCTTGCCGTCGGCGTACGCCTGGGTGTAGTTCCCCTGCTCGGGCGACGTCTCGCCGAACGTCCAGCCGAGGACGTCGCCGTAGAAGTCCTTGGCCGCGTCGAGGTCCTCGAACATCGCGTCGGCCCAGCACGGTGTTCCTTCGGGTGGTACGGCCATGGCTGCGGCCCTCCGCGTCGACGGTCCGGTCGTCTCCTCACGCTAGCCACCGCCGCCCGGGCCCGCGCGCCGGGCGGGAAGGCGTCCGCGCCGGTCCGGGCGAGGGGCCTCAGGTCGGCGTGGCCAGGAGGCGCAGCCGCTCGGCGGACTCGGTGTTCTCCTCCGCGCCGCTGAAGATGACCCGCACGCCGGGGGTGTCGGTCAGCCGCAGCACCTCCTCGTCCAGCAGGAGGGTGCCGACCCGGGGGTGGCGGTAGCCGCGCCTGGAGGACAGGCAGTCGCTCACCGGGTGGGCGGACCAGATCCGCACGAAGTCGGGACTGCCCGCGCGCAGCTCACCGATCAGCGCGTGCAGTTCCTGGTCGTCGGGGTGTTGGGCGGCCGCGTGGCGCAGGTACCCGGTGATGTCCCTCGCCTGTGCTTCCCAGTCGAGGAGCAGGTCCCGGGTCGGGGGATCGAGGAAGGTCATGCGGGCGATGTTCGGCCGGGGCCCGCCGGGGGCCTCGTCGGGTGCGGGCAGGCCCCAGAGGGCGAAGCCCAGCCGGTTCCCGCCGAGGACGTCGGCGCGCCGCCCGACGACGAGGACCGCCTGACTGCCGGCGGCGTCCACGAGCGCCTGTACGGCGGGGCGCAGGCGTTCGGGCTCGCCCGCGCCGTTCCCCGTTCCGGCCGGCCGGCCCGGCCTCACCAGGCGGGCGAGGTAGGCCTGCTCGTCCTGGCTGAGTTTCAGGACCCGCGACAGGGAGGCCAGGACCGAGTCGGACACCTGGTGGTTCTCTCCCCGTTCCAGGCGCGTGTAGTAGGTGACGCTGATGCCGGCGAGGTCGGCCAGTTCCTCCCTCCTGAGGCCGGGCACCCCGCGCCGCCCGCAGGAGGGCAGACCGGACTCCTCGGGGGTGAGCGCGGCACGTCGGCTACGGAGGAAGGCACCGAGCTCGGACGACGACGACCAGGCGGTGCTCATGGGTGAAGTATCCCAGCCGGCGTGCCGTCGTACCTGTCCACCGCATGGTCCCCCAGGGATTCACCGGCCCCGGCCGCGGCCCTGGAGGACGCGGCGCCGGATGGGTGTCCACGGCGTGGTCTGGCTCGTCCCCGGGCCCCGTCCGACGATGAGGACATGAACGTGAAGCATCACTCGGCCGACGCCCCCACGCGATCCGGAGACGGGCCGGACCTGTTCGTCGTCACCGCGGCCACCAGTGACACCGGTTCCGCCGTGGTCCGTGCGCTGCTGGACGGCGGATCACCGGTCGTGGCCGTCGGCCGCGACGGCGAGCGGCTCCAGGAGTACGCCCGGCTCGGCGCCCGCACCCAGGTGAGCCCCCTCGACGACGCGAAGGGCCTCACCGCGGCCCTGGAGGGCGCGACCGGCGCCTTCGTCATGATGGCGCCCGGCCTCATTCCCGACAGCGAGGACTTCCCGGCCTACCAGCACGCCGTGACGGTCGCGCAGGCGGAGGCGGTGGAGGCCGCCCACCGGCACGGCTCCCTGCGTCGCGTGGTCACCCTCAGCGGCTGGGCGGCCAACTACCCCGGTGCCCGCGGCCCGGTGCGGGCTTTGAAGAAGTTCGAGGACGCCGTCGACGCCACCGGGGTCCCCGCGGTCCACCTGCGGGCGGGGTCGTTCATGGAGAACCTCCGGGCCGACATCGCGTCCGTCAGGGCCACCGGCGGCACGGGCGGCCTCGTCCCCCCGGACCTTCCGCTGCCGATGATCGCCACGGCGGACATCGGACGGGTCGCGGCCGAGTTCCTGCGGGGCGAGCGCCCGTTCGTCCCCGGCCCGGTGGAGGTCGCCGGCCCGGCCTTCCGCACGCTCGGCGAGGCCACCCGGCTGATCGGGGCGGCGGTCGGGGCCGACGACGCCCGGTACGTCCCCCGCTCCCCGGAGGCCGTACGGGCCGCCCTGATCGACGCGGGGTTCAGCGACCACATGGCCGACGGGACCGTCGCCATGACGCTCGACGTCGCGGAGGGACGCATCAGGCTGCTGGGGACGGACCGGACGATCACCACCTCGACCACCCTGGAGGAGTTCGTCGCGGCCGCCACGGCCTGACCCCTCCTCGCTCCACCGCCCTCCGGGGCGACTCCCCTTATATGTACGTCAGGAAGGAAAAGGCTCACGCATGTCCAGCGCACCGGCCGGCCAGGCTCCCGGATTCCAGCGGTTCCGTCTGGGGAACCTGCTGGTCACCGCCCTCTACGACGGATTCGTACCCATTCTCGCCGCGGATCTGCGCGGCGAGGAGCCGGCCGGCATACGCCGTCGTCTCACCGACGCCCACCTGCCGGAGGAGGGCGATCCGCACACGGCCGTCATCGCCTTCCTCGTCGAGTACGACGGCAGGCGCGTCCTCGTCGACGCCGGCAGCGGCCACACGCTGGGGCCCGCCACGGGTCACCTCCCCGCGGCGATGGCGGCCGCCGGAATCACGGCGGAGGACATCGACGACGTTCTCCTCACCCATCTCCATCCCGATCACAGCGGCGGCCTCGTCACCGGGAGAGGTGAGGCCGCCTACCCCCGGGCCACCGTCCACGTCGCACGCGCGGAGGTCGACCACTGGCTCGACGAAGCCCGGGCGGCCCGGGCGCAGGGCGTCCACAAGGTGATCCACGACGCGGCGGCCGACGCGTTGCGGCCCTATCTGGCCACCGGCCGGGTCGACGCGTTCGACCGCCTCGACACCCTGCCCGGCGTTCGCTCCGTCGACCAACGGGGCCACACCGCCGGTCACAGCGGATATCTCTTCGGCGAAGGAGACCAGCCGGTCCTCTTCTGGGGCGACACCGTGCACAGCCACACGGTGCAGCTGCCCTGCCCGCACGTGTCGATCGCCATCGACAGTGACGAGTTCGGCGCGGTCGAGGCGCGTGCCGGGGTGCTGGAGAGCGTCTCGGCGCACGGCTGGTGGGTCGCCGCGTCCCATCTGCCGTTCCCCGGTCTGGGTCATGTGCGGCGCGCCGGCGACGGGTACACCTGGCTCCCGGTCCACTTCAAGCCCGTGGGTGTGCCCGGGTGAGGGCGTGGCGGGCGGCCGTCCGTCCGCTCAGCCGATCCGCACGCTCGCGATCAGGCCGTCACGGAGGTGGAAGGTCATCGGGCCCGTTCCGTTGTATCCGTTCCCGGTGACCGCGAGCGTGACGACGTAACTGTCGGGGTCGGGGCCGGGTTCGACCCCCTCCGTGCCGAAGTGCGACTGGACGCCGATGTTGTCCGTGCGGTTCCAGGACCGCACTCCGTCATGGCCGTGGAACTCGCGTCCCCAGTCGTTGAGGTAGGCGTCCTCGGTGAAAGCGGCCACGAAGGCGTCGCTGTCACCGCGGTTGGTGGCCTCGACGAACGTACGGATGGCGTCGGGGAGATCAGGAGTGGACATCTGGTTCCCTTCCTCACGGCGTGCGGACCGGGCGGGCGGAGGGGCGTGGTCCGCGGCCACGCCCCGCGCCGGCCTCACGCCCCGCGCCGGCCTCACGCCCCGCGCCGGCCTCACGCCTCGCCCGCGTACGCCTTCTCCAGTTCCGAGATGTCCAGTTTGCCCATGGTCATCATGGACTTCAACGCGCGGTCCGCCTTCTCACGGTCCGGGTCGCCGATCATCTGCGTGAGCCGCTTGGCGTTGACCTGCCACGAGACGCCGTACCGGTCCTTGAGCCAGCCGCACGGACCGTGCTCGCCGCCGCCCTCGGCCAGCTTCTCCCAGTAGTGGTCGATCTCGTCCTGGTCGTCGCACTCGAGCTGGAAGGAGATCGCCTCGTTGAACACGAACTCCGGTCCGCCGTTCAGGGCGACGAACTTCTGGCCGTTGGCCGTGAACTCGACGGTGAGGACGGAGCCCTCCTCGCCGGGCACGGCGCCGGTGTTGCGGACGACGTCGCCGAGCTTGGAGTTGCCGAAGACGGAGACGTAGAACCGCGCGGCCTCCTCGGCCTGGCCGTCGAACCAGAGGCAGGTGGTGAATCCGTCGGTGTCCATGAGTACCTCCCGGGTGCGGTGCCCCTCGTGGGAACCGGTCACGGGGGCAGACCGGTCCGGACGCCGGAACTCATCGGCGTCGCCGCGCACCGGCACGGGGCGGGGCCGCCCGGGCCGTTCTGCCCGGGGCGAATCTGCCGCGGGCAGAGATCTCCCCTCCGGCCGGTGCGGCGGGCCGACAGTGGACGCACACGGCCGCCCGGCCGTGCTCCGACGAGCAACGGGAGCGTCCATGTCCCCACTCACCGCCGGCCCCTGGCCGGCCGTCCGGCCCACGGCCGAGGACGGCGACACCCCGCCGACCCGGTTCGACGACCACCTCGCCGCCCAGCTGCTGGCGCAGCGGATCGTGCTGCTCGGCACCCAGGTCGACGAGGTCTCCGCGAACCGGGTGTGCGCCCAGCTCCTCGTGCTGTCCGCCGAGGACCCGCGCACCGACATCAGCCTGTACATCAACAGCCCCGGCGGTTCGGTGCACGCGGGGCTGGCCATCTACGACACCATGCGGCTGATCCCCAACGACGTGTCCACCCTGGCCATGGGCTTCGCGGCCAGCATGGGGCAGTTCCTGCTCAGCGTCGGCACGCGAGGCAAGCGGTACGCCCTGCCGAACGCGCGGGTGATGATGCACCAGCCGTCGGGGGGCATCGGCGGGACGACCGCGGACATCGAGATCCAGGCGGAGAGCCTGGAGTACACCAAGCGGACCATCGAGCGGATCACCGCCGAGCACACCGGGCAGACCCCGGAGACCATCTCCCGGGACGGCGACCGGGACCGCTGGTTCACGGCCGAGCAGGCCCGTGCGTACGGAATGGTCGACCGGGTGGTGGAGTCGCTCGACGACGTCCGGCCGGCGGCCGCGCGACCGAGGATGGGGCTGCGCTGATGGGGAGCTACACGATTCCGAACGTCGTCGAGCGCACCGCGCGCGGCGAGCGGTCCTACGACGTGTTCAGCAGGCTGCTCGCGGAGCGGATCGTCTTCCTCGGCACGGAGATCGACGACGGGGTGGCCAACGTGGTCGTGGCCCAGCTGCTGCACCTGGAGTCCGAGGCCCCGGACAGCGAGATCGCGGTCTACCTCAACTCCCCCGGCGGCTCGTTCACCTCGCTGATGGCGATCTACGACACGATGACGTTCGTGCGGGCGCCCGTCTCGACCTACTGCGTCGGGCAGGCGGCGTCCACGGCCGCCGTGCTGCTGGCCGGCGGCGACCCGGGGCGGCGGTTCGTGCTGGAGCACGCGCGGGTGCTGCTCGGGCAGCCCGCCACCGGCGGGGTGCGGGGCACGGCGTCCGACCTGGCCCTGCGCGCCCGCGAGATGGTGCGGATCCGGGCGCAGGTGGAGGAGGTGCTGTCGCGGCACACGCATCAGGACGTGGCGACGCTGCGGGCCGACATGGACCGCGACAAGGTGTTCACCGCGCGGGAGGCCGTGGAGTACGGCCTCGCCGACGAGGTGCTCGCCCGGCGCCTCGTGGGGATGTGAGGGGCCGGGCGGCCGGACGGCGCCCGCCCCGTGGCTAGGCGGCCAGGCAGAGCCCGTTGTGCGCGGAGCCGTCGCGGACGACGGGCCGGGGGCCGACGGCGGTCCGCCGGGACGTGACCCGGACCAGCTCCGCGTGGGTGCGGGCCAGCAGGTCGCCCAGACCGAGGCCGAGCGCCCCCGCGGCGGCTGCGAGTACCTCCGAGGAGGCCTCCTTGCGGCCCCGCTCGACCTCCGACAGATAGGGCATGGAGATCCGGGCGGCGTCGGCGACGTCCTTGAGCGTCCGCTCCTGGGTCTGCCGCTCCTTGCGCAGCACGTCCCCGACGAGGTGCCGCCACAGCGGCTCTCTCGGCGCGGCCGGCGGGCCGGAGGGCGCCGGGTCGCGGCGCAGGGGGATGACACGGGCGTGGTTCGGCTGGTGAGCGGTCACGTCCTCAGCCTAGGAATCCCGCTCCCGTGGGCAAGGGAGCGGGATTCCGCCCTGAGTGAAGCCGTATCCGGACGACAATCCTCCGCCCGATGGTGCCGTGCCGCGCCGGGCCCCGTACCATCGGACGCAGGCGTGACGGCCGTGCGTACCGCGTCTGCCCCGAGCGGTGCCGGGCGACCCACGCGGAAAATTGTCGGGCATAGGTTCGCCGGACCTGGGTACTCGCGAGGCTCAGGCACATGGCAGCCGTGACGTGCGTGGGGAGAGGCAATGAGGACCGCCGTGATCCGGTCGCAGGAGCGGGACGTCGTCGAGCACACCAGGGCCGGCGCGTACGGCGAGCACCTTGCGACCTCGGTCGACGCGCGCGCCGTCGCCCCCCGGGACGCCCGCGAACTCTCCCGGCAGTTCTTCCGGCGCCTCGCGCAGCTGGAGGAGGGGACCCTCGAATACCAGTACGCGCGCAACACGCTCATCGAGATGAACATGTCCCTCGTGCGCTTCGCGGCCGGGCGCTTCCGCGGTCGCGGCGACGACATGGACGACATCGTGCAGACCGGCATGATCGGCCTGATCAAGGCCATCGACCGGTTCGAGCTGTCCCGCGAGGTCGAGTTCACCTCCTTCGCGCTGCCGTACATCGTGGGCGAGATCAAGCGCTTCTTCCGTGACACCACCTGGGCCGTGCACGTGCCGCGCCGGCTGCAGGAGCTGCGCGTGGAGCTGGCCAAGGCCCGCGAGGAGCTGGCCAGCCGGCTGGACCGCGAGCCCACCGTCGCCGAGCTGGCCACCCTGATGAACCTCAGCGAGCAGCAGGTGATCGAGGGGCAGATCGCCGCGAACGGCTACAACTCCTCCTCGCTGGACGCCGCGCTCACCGGGGACGGCCCGGAGAACGGCGAGTCGGTCCTCGCCGACTTCATCGGTGTCGAGGAGGAGCGGCTGGGCCTGGTGGAGGACTTCCACGCGCTGGCCCCCCTCATGGCGGAGCTCAGCGACCGCGACCGCGAGATCCTGCACATGCGGTTCGTCGAGGAGGCCACGCAGGCGGAGATCGGTGAACGGCTGGGCTGCTCGCAGATGCACGTGTCCCGCCTGATCAAGCGGATCATCGCCCGGCTGCGTACCGGCATGCTCGGCGAGCTGGGCTGCGCCTGACGGCACGCGCACACCGGAGAGCGCCCCTGCCGGACGGATCCGGACGGGGCGCCGGTGCGAGGGACGGACCGCGTGGCAGCCGCGGGAGAAGTCGGTCAGCCCTTGGTGAGGTCGAGGACCGCGCGTACGCGTTTGCCGACCGGGACGCGCTCGACGGTCACGTCCTGGGCCAGGGCGCGGACGATCTCCAGTCCGTGCCGTCCGATGCGTTGCGGATCGCGCGGGAACACCCGGGGCAGGGTGCCGCTGCTGTCGTAGACCGCGACCGTGAGCGAGGTGTCGGTGCCCTCCAGTTCCAGGATGTACGGACCGTCGCTGTGCCGGTCGGCGTTGGTGACCAGTTCGCTCACCACGAGCTGCACGGCACCGTCCACGCGCGCGTCGATCGTCGCGCACCACTCGGTCCTCAGCTGCTCGAGGAACTGCGCGGCGAAGTGCCGTGCCTCGGCGATGCAACCCTGCTCGCCGGTGAAGTGCGCCGCCCGCCGCAGCGGTTCCACGGGCACGTCGAAACCAGTCGGTATCACTACCCCGTCCAAGCGATAGGTCATGCGTTTCCCTCTGCGACGCCGGGTCGGCCGGACGATCCGCACCGGTCCTGGTACCCCGAGTCGGCCCGAGCACTCCACCTGATCCATGTTCGGCTTCCCGAGCCGGGGAACCCGGTGGGCCCCAGGCTCGCGAAGGGGGCGCCATGAACGGGCTGAAAGCCGTACGGAGCCTCACGACGCTGCCCGTGGTGACGCTGGGCGGTGACGCGGTGGCGCTGGTACGGGACACGGTCTTCGACACGTCCGCCCGGCGGATCGCGAGTTTCAGCCTCAGCGGGCCGGCGCTGCTGTCCGGGCCGCTGTCCCGCGACCTGCCGTGGCCCGCGGTGCACTGCCTGGGCCGCCGGGCCGTCATGATCCGGGACGCGGGGGCGCTGTTCGCCCTGTCCCCCGAGGCACGGCGGGACGCCGCGCGTGGGCGGGTGCTCGGCGCGCAGGTGGTGACCGACGACGGCGACCCGGTGGGTACGGTGCTCGACGTCCTGGTGGAGGGCGGCACGAGCGGCCGGATCGTGGCGTTCCGGCTGGCCGCGCACCGGAACCTGGTGCACGGTT
Organism: Streptomyces sp. NPDC085937; assembly: GCF_044540535.1. Classification (NCBI taxonomy): domain Bacteria; kingdom Bacillati; phylum Actinomycetota; class Actinomycetes; order Kitasatosporales; family Streptomycetaceae; genus Streptomyces; species Streptomyces sp. NPDC085937. The sequence continues at coordinate 68,740 of NZ_JBITSH010000006.1, forward strand.
CCCGCCACCACCGGCACCAGGTGTACCTGCCGGGCGGCGAGGCGCTGCGGATCACCGGCCGCACCCTGGTCGTCCCCGCGCGCGTGACGGCGTACGTGACCGACGACCTGCCCGGCTTCGTGGCGCGGGTCGACGCTCTCCACGGCCGGGCGGGCGGCGTGCCGTGACGACGCTGTTCTCCGAGGTGTGCGGGCTGCCCGTGGCCGGGGCCGACGGGGCCCGGCTCGGTGCCGTGCGGTCCCTGACGGTCGACCTGGCGTCCGGCAGGGTCACCCACGTGCGGATCGGACGCGGGCGGTGGCGCCGGGACACGGTGGTGGCCTGGGACGACCTGCGCGCGTCCGGGCCGGGGCTGCTCACGGTCCGGCCGGCCGCCGGACCGGCCCGGGTGCCCGCCCCGCGCGAGCTGCTGGGCAGCGAGGTGCTCACGGAGTGCGGCGAGGAGCACGGCACGGTGCTGGACGCGGCGTTCGATCCGTCCACCGGCCGTCTCGACGCGGTGCTGACGACCCGGGGCGAGGTGAGCGCGGACCGGCTGCTGGGTCTCGGCGACCACGCCCTGGTGGTCCGGGACGCCCGCGGACACCACCCGGTCTGAGGCGGGGGACCCGCGCGGACGGACCTCCCGGCGGGCGGCGGGGGCGGCCCCTGCTTAGCGTGCACACGTGAGCGCACACTCCCCTTCTCCCCCGCGGTCCCCTCTGCACGGCTGGCTTCCGGCGCTGGTCACGGTGGTCGGCCCGCTGGCCGCGATGGGCGCGGTGGCGGCGCTGGGGCTCTGGGCGGCCGGCGCCGCCGACCTCCCGGAGGGTTCCTTCGCGCCGGTGCTCGCGGCCGTCCTGGTGCTGGCCGTCGGGGGCACGGTCCGGCTGTCCGGGGACGCCGGCGGGCTGGCCGGCACGGAGGGCGGTCTGACGGTGATCCCGCTGTCCGTCACCCTCACCGGGGCGCTGCTGGTCGGCTGGTGCTTCCTGCGCCCGCTGCGCCGCCGTACCGTCGTGGGCGCGCCCGGTCTCGCGGGGTGGGCCGCGCGGGTGGCCGTGCTGTGGCTGCTCGCCGTCCTCGGGCTGGCGCTGGGCGCGCGCCACACCTTCGAGATCTCCCTCGGGGACGACCTGCTCGGTGACCTGGGCGAGCTGTTCGGTGTCACCCCGGTGGTCGGCTTCGCCGCGGATGTGCTGCCGACCGTCCTGGTCGGTCTGGTGTGGCTGGCGGGTGTGCTGGTGGTGGCGCTGCTGGTGTCCCGTGGCGCGCCGCTGCCGGCCGGGCTGATGCGGTTCCAGGCGGCGGCCCGCCCCGCGGCCCGGGCGGCGGTGCTGTTGCTGCTCGCCTCGGTCGCCGTCGCTCTCGTCGTGGCGCTGGTGGTGGCGGGCACCCGGGGGCATCCGGCCGAGACGTTCGCCGTCGTGCTGCTGGGGCTGCCCAACGTGGCCTGGCCGGCGCTGACCGTCGGGCTGGGGGCCACCTGGGAGGGCAGGGTGGAGGGGCCGTTCGGGCTGCCCATGCCGCGGGTGCTGGACGAGGTGCTGCGCACCCCGGACATCTCCGAGCTGAACCTGGGCACGCTCGTCGAGCACGACGGGGGACGGTGGTGGTGGCTGCTGGTGGCCGCGGCGGTCCTGGTGGCCGCGGCGGCCTTCCTGATGGTCACCGACTCGCCGCCCGGGGTGCCGGCCTGGCAGCACGCCGTGCGGCTGGCGGTGGCGCTGGCACTGGCGGTGCCGGCGATCGGTCCCCTGGCGCGGATCTCGGCGCGGATCGGCCTGTCGGTGCTCGGCATCGGCGACCTGGGCGAGGGGCTGTCCGGGCAGGTGCTGCTGGAGCCTCATCCGTGGGGTGCGCTGGGCCTGGCGCTGCTGTGGGGTCTGGCGGCCGGATTCGCCGGAGCCTGGGCGGTACGGGGACTGCGGCGGCGGAGGCGTTGAGGGCGGTGCGGTGTCAGGCGACCGGGACGCCGAGGACGCGGGCGGCGCGCTGCATGCGCAGGGCGTCCACGGATTCGGCCAGCAGTTCGTACTCGGTGGTGTCGTCGCCGGTGGCGACCCGCACCATCCGGCCGGCGGCGAGCGCCTCGGCCGCCTCTTCCTGCCGGGTGACGTCACCGCACCAGGTGCGCAGCACGGTGGGCACGTCGGGCACGCTGTCGGGGACGGGGACGAGCGCGCCCTGGGGTAAGTGCTCGGCGTCGGGCTGCGGGTCGAGGCGCTCGGCGATCCAGAGGGCCCGGTCGCGCAGCCACCAGGTGGCGAGGGCGAGCGTCGGCGCCCGGTAGGTGCCCAGGGGCACGCCGATACGCCGTCCGTCACAGACTCCGTACGCCGTGACGTGGCACAGGAATTCGTCGTGCACGTTCCCTCCCCCGCTGCGTGCTCGCCTGCCGGTTCCGGGCCGGCTGCCCGCTCCGTGGCTCGCGTGCTGTGCGTGAGGGCGCCGTCGCGCGGTGTGAAGCGCTCTCGTGTCGAGTATGTTCACCACTGAAACACTGTCACCACATGTTTCCGGCCAGTCTCCTGGCATATGCACGGCCGTTCCTGGCCGAAACGACGCGGTGTGCGCGGCCCGCGGCATGACGTGCCAGGTAATCGACGTGCGGTCGGCCGCACGGGCAGGGTGTGCGCACCGGGCCGGCCGGACCGTGACCCGGTGTCCGACCACGGCCACGACACCTCTGGGGGATCCCGCCATGACCGCAGCCCACCGCCACGACGCCGCCGTCGCCCGCTGCTTCGAGGCGTGGAACGCCGACGACCCGCAGACTCGCGCCAAAGTGGTCGCCGACGTCTGGACGGCGGACGGCCGCTACACCGACCCGCTGTGCGACGCGGTCGGCCACGAGGCGATCGCCGCCGTGATCACGGCGGCCCGCGAGCAGTTCCCGGGCTTCTCGTTCCGGCCGGCGGGGCCGGTCGACGGGCACCACGACACGGCCCGCTTCTCCTGGGAGCTGGTGAACGACGCGGACGGGTCGGCCCCGGTCGCGGGGTCGGACGTGATCACCCTCGACGCCGAGGGCCGGATCCGGGCCGTGTACGGCTTCCTGGACCGGCTGCCCGGGACCGGTGAGTGACGCCGTCGCGCACCGGCCGCCGCCCGCTCGCGCGACGGCGGCCGGTTCACGCTCACTGCTGGACGATCGCGTCGATGCGGGACAGCTCCTCGTCGGAGAAGTCGAGGTTGCGGGTGGCGGCGACGCTGTCCTCCAGCTGTCGCGGGCTGCTCGCGCCGACCAGCGCGGAGGTGAGCCGGCCGCCGCGCAGCACCCAGGACAGGGCCATCTGCGCCAGGCTCTGACCGCGCTCGGAGGCGATGTCGGCGAGCGCGCGCAGCCGGCCCACCAGCTCCTCGGTGAGGGCGTCGGTGTTGAGGAAGGGGCTGTCGCTCGCGGCGCGGGAGTCCTCGGGGATGCCGTCCAGGTAGCGGGAGGTCAGCACGCCCTGCTCCAGCGGGGAGTAGGCGATGGACCCGACCTGGAGCTCGTCCAGGGCGTCCATCAGGCCCTCGTCCTCCGGGCGCCGGTCGAGCATCGAGTAGCGCGGCTGGTTGATCAGCAGCGGGGTGCCCAGCTCGCCGAGGATGCGGGCGGCCTCGCGGGTCTGCTCGGCGTTGTAGTTGGACACGCCGACGTAGAGCGCCTTGCCCTGCTGGACCGCCGTGTGCAGGGCGCCCATCGTCTCCTCGAGCGGGGTGTCCGGGTCGAAGCGGTGCGAGTAGAAGATGTCGACGTAGTCCAGGCCCATGCGGCTGAGGCTCTGGTCCAGCGAGGACAGCAGGTACTTGCGCGAACCCCATTCGCCGTACGGTCCCGGCCACATCAGGTAGCCGGCCTTGGTGGAGATCACCAGCTCGTCCCGGTACGGCGCGAAGTCGGCCTTCAGCGCCTCGCCGAGGGCGGACTCGGCGGCACCGGGCGGCGGGCCGTAGTTGTTGGCGAGGTCGAAGTGGGTGACGCCGAGGTCGAAGGCGCGGCGCAGGATGGCCCGCTGGGTCTCGGCCGGGCGGTCGGGACCGAAGTTGTGCCACAGGCCGAGCGAGAGCGCGGGGAGCTGCAGGCCGCTGCGTCCGGTGCGCCGGTAGGGCATGTCCGCGTAACGGTCGGGGTGTGCGGTGTACAACGCGACTCCAGAGGGGTTGGCACACGTCTTGGCGGTTCGTCGAACCGCCCGTCCACTCTGTCGTGACCTGCGGGCAGTGGTCCAACAGAAGAATCCGATGGAATTCAGCGGTTACGCTTCTCAGTCATGGAACTGCGCCATCTCCAGCACTTCGTGGCCGTCGCCGAGGACCAGCACTTCACCCGCGCGGCGGAACGGCTGCTGGTCTCCCAGTCGGGCCTGTCGGCGTCCATCCGGGCGCTGGAGCGTGAGCTGCAGACGCCCCTGTTCGTACGGACCACCCGCAGGGTGACGCTCACCGAGGCCGGGCGGGCGCTGCTCGCCGAGGCCGAACGCATCCTGGCACAGGTGCGGGCCGCGCACGAGGCGGTGGCCGCGGTGCAGGGGGTGCTGCGCGGGACCCTCGCGGTGGGGACGGAGCAGTGCATCGCCGGGGTGAACGTGGCGGAGCTGCTCGCCGCGTTCCGGCGGCGTCACCCGGACGTGGAGATACGGCTGCGGCAGTGGGGCTCGGCGGCGCTGGCCGAGGAGGTCGCGGCCGGACGGCTCGACCTCGCCTTCGCCTACCGCACCGACGCGGACCCCGACCAGCTGCGCGCCGTACCGCTGACCGGGGAGCCGATGACGGTGCTGTGCCACCCCGGCCACCGGCTCGCCCGGGCCGGAGCCCCGGTGACTCCGCAGGACCTGGCCGACGAGGTGTTCGTCGACTTCCACCCCGACTGGGGGCCGCGCCGTGCCACCGACGCCGCCTTCGCCGTCACGGGCGTACGGCGCACGGTGGCGCTGGAGGTGAACGACGTGCACAGCCTGCTCGACCTGGTCGACGAGAACCTGGGCGTGGCGGTCGTGCCGCGGCACTTCCGGCACAAGCGGCCCTCGCTCACCGCGCTGCCGCTCAAGGACGCCGGCGAGGCGGCGTACGAGACGGTGGCGCTGGTCCCCGCGCCACGGGCCACCAGTCCGGCGGCGCGGGCGCTGATGACGCTGCTGGACACCGGGGGCGCGTGACGCGGGAAGGTGCGCGACGCTGGACCCATGCATGCCAAGGACATCCTCATCGACGGCTTCGGCCGCATCCGGGAAGAGGTCCACGCCGCCGTGGAGGGCCTGGACCCCGACGACCTCGCCGCACGACCCGGCCCCGACGCCAACACGATCGCCTGGCTGGTGTGGCACCTCACCCGGATCCAGGACGACCACATGGCGGACGCCTTCGGGCTCGACCAGGTGTGGCTCTCCGGCGGCTGGGAGAAGCGGTTCGGACTCGGTCTGCCGCGCGGCACGACCGGCTTCGGCCACTCCCCGGCGCAGGTCGCCAAGGTGCGCGTCGACTCCGGGGACCTGCTGACCGGCTATCACGACGCCGTCCACGAGCAGACGCTGGGCGTCCTGCGGACGCTCACCGCGAAGGACCTGGAGCGGGTCGTCGACGAGAACTGGGACCCGCCGGTGACCCTGGGCGTGCGTCTGGTCAGCGTCCTGTCCGACGACCTCCAGCACGTCGGACAGGCCGCCTACGTCCGCGGGCTGCTTCAGAGCGCGGAGGCGTAACCCGGCAGGATCACGTCCCGGATCAGCGCGGCGCGCTCGTCGTACGGCAGGAACGCGCTCTTCACCGCGTTCACCGTGACCGTGCGCAGGTCCTCGGCGGTCCAGCCGGCCTGCTCGACCAGCAGGGACATCTCGCGGGTCATGGTGGTGCCGGAGACGAGCCGGTTGTCGGTGTTGACGGTGACCCGGAAGCCGAGGTCCTTCAGCGGGGTGATCGGGTGCTCGGCGATCGAGGTCGCGGCGCCGGTCTGGAGGTTGGACGTGGGGCACATCTCCAGGGCGATCCGGCGGTCGCGGACCCAGGCGGCGAGCCGTCCGAGCTTGCCGCCCGCGAGGTCGGGGATGTCCTCGGTGATGCGCACGCCGTGCCCGATGCGCTGGGCGCCGCACACCTGGACGGCCTGGTGGATGCTGGGCAGCCCGTGGGCCTCGCCGGCGTGGATGGTGAACGGCACGCTCTCGCGGCGCAGGTGCTCGAAGGCGGCGAGGTGGTCGGCGGCCGGGAAGCCGTCCTCGGCGCCGGCGATGTCGAAGCCGACGACGCCCGCGTCACGGAAGGCGACGGCCAGGTCGGCGGCCTCACGGACGCGGTCGAACATGCGCATGCCGCACAGCAGGGTGCCGACGCGGACGGGCGTCCCGGCGGCGGCGGCCTTGGCCATGCCGGCGGCCAGACCTTCCTGGACGCTCTCCACGACCTCGGCCATGGTCAGCCCGCCGCGGGTGTTCAGCTCGGGGGCGTAGCGCACCTCACCGTAGACGACGCCGTCGGCGGCGAGGTCGAGGACGTACTCCTCGGCGGTGCGCAGCAGGCCCTCGCGGGTCTGCATCACGGCGAGGGTGTGCTCGAAGGTGGCGATGTAGCGGACCAGGTCGCCGGAGTCGGCGGCCTCCACGTACCAGGCGGCGAGCTCGTCCGGGTCGGTGGTGGGCAGCGTGTGGCCGACGGTGTCGGCGAGCTCCACGACGGTGGCCGGGCGCAGGCCGCCGTCGAGGTGGTCGTGCAGGACCGCCTTGGGGAGGCGGCGGATCGTGTCGGCGTCTATGCGCGTAGATGACATGGCTGGAGGTTCCTCGGCAGGTCGTGTCGTTCGGCGATGGAGCGGCTGCGGCTGGATCAGGAGTCGGCGGGCTGGAGCAGGTCCCAGCGGTTGCCGTAGAGGTCCTGGAAGACGGCGACCGAGCCGTAGGGCTCGTGGCGCGGTTCCTCCAGGAAGGTCACCCCGGCGGCGGTCATCCGGGCGTGGTCGCGGGCGAAGTCGTCGGTGTGCAGGAAGAAGCCCACGCGCCCGCCGGTCTGGTCGCCCACCCGGGCCCGCTGCTCCTCCCCCGCGGCACGGGCGAGCAGCAGCGCGGCGCCGGTGTGTCCGGTTCCGGGCTCGACGACGACCCAGCGGCCGCCGTCCGGCCGGGGCGCGTCCTCGGCGAGCCGGAAACCGAGGGCCTCCGTGTAGAAGCGGATCGCCTCGTCGTAGTCGCGGACGACGAGGGTGACCAGGGCAATACGTCTCATCGTCACCTCTCGCAGGGGTTGACCGGAGAGGTTATACGTAAAACTGCAGGGAACGCCAGTCCCGCCCCGGTGGCCCGGCCCGGGGCGGTACGGCACGGTCCCCTACGGGTAGGTGTAGGTGTTCAGCGCGGCGACGGCGGACGCGGGATCGCCCAGGTCGTAGCGGTCGACGGCGAGGTAGGTGGGCTTCTTGCGGGCGGCCGGCTGACAGAACCGGCGGGCCCGGTCGGCGAGCTTGGCGTTGTCGGTGGCGGCCGTGGCGGCGAGGGCGGCGTCCCGGAAGTGGTTCATCACGAACAGGGGACGGAAGCCGGGCTCGGTGCGGGTCAGCGGGACGAGGGTGTTCGCGTCGTGCCAGCGGCTGTAGCAGGACCAGTCGGAGGTGCCGACGCCCGGGCCCATCGACCAGTGATTCTCGACGGTCCACTCGCGCTGGTACATCACGCCGAAGCTGTCGCGGGTCAGCCCGGCCGACCGGTCGGCGTCCTTGCTGTGATCGGTGAAGATGAGCAACCGGTGGCCGGCGGCGGCCAGTTCGCCCATCGTGGGCCAGCCGTTCTCCCGCACCCCGGTCCGGTCCGGGCGGTAGAGCACGTCCGACAGCCCCTGGACGCGGTCCAGTTCGGCGCGCAGGACCTGCGGGGCGACGTAGTCCTCCAGGAAGACGGTCACGAACTCCTCGGGGTGGGCACGCAGGAAGTCGACCATCCGCTGGAGGTCGACCCATAGGGCGACGGGTCTGCGCACCAGGGTGCAGCTGTTGTGGCAGAGGATGGCGCCGTCCGGCGTCTGGTGGATGTCCAGCATGAACCCCCGCACGCCGTCGGCGAGTTGCTGCTGGATGCCCCGGCTCTGGTTGGGGAAGAGGTCGACGAAGGGCGGGGCGAAACCGCCGTCGACGCCGTTGGCGTAGGCGTTGTGGGCGGTGAGGAACGTGACCTGGTCCAGGGTGCGCCGCTCCCGTGGCGGCATGTCCCCGCCGCGCGCGTCGACGGGGGTGAGGTACCAGGCGGCGAGGTCGCCCGTGCCGGTGGTGGTCACGGTCAGCGGGGCGGGGTGGATGGCGCCGGCGGGCTTCGGGGCGACGGTGAGGCGCCCGTCGGTGCCGGGTGCGGCGAGCGTGTACCGGTCGGCGCCGATCGGGGTGATCCGCCAGCGGGCCTCGGGGGTCGCACAGGCCACGGCACGGGCCTGGTCGTCGGCCCGTCCCAGGCAGGTGCCGGGGCTGTCGGTGTTCTCCAGGAGGTGCTCGGCGCCGTCGGGGCGCAGCGCCCACTGCTGGCGGTCCTCGTCGCCGCGCGGCCGGTGCTGCTCCACCGCGCCGGAGGTGCCGGCGGCGTTGAATCCGGTGACGGCGCTCTGGACGTAGTAGGTGCCGGGCGGCGGCACCGCGTCGGCGCCGGCGGCGGGCACGGGCGCCAGGACCGCCGCGGCGAGCGCGGCGGCCGTGACGGCGGTGGCGAGCAGGGCGTGGGGGGTGCGCATGCGGGTTCCCTTCGTCCGGAGGGGCGGGCCGTACCCCTGGGGGTGCGGCCCGCCCCGGAGTGAGGTCAGGTGCATGACACCACGCCGAGCGGCCGGCGTCAGCAGTACAGGTTGCCGCCGGGCGACGTCCCCAGGATCTGGGCGAACCGCTGGTACGTCGTCACCCTGCTCTGCACCTGGGCCGGGTTCCTGCCGTCGCACTCCAGGGAGCCGTTGATGCTTCGGATCGTCTGGCCGAACCCGGCCCCGTTCACCATGGCGGCGTGGCCGGTCATGCTGCCCGGGCCGGACTGGGTGTTCCAGTACCACAGGGCGGTCTTCCAGGCGACGGCCGCGTCGTTCTGCACCAGCCAGGGGTTGCCCAGCAGGTCGATGTTCAACGCGTCGCCCGCCGCCTTGTAGTTGAAGTTCCAGCTCAGCTGGATCGGGCCGCGCCCGTAGTAGGCGGCCTGGCCGGCCGGGCAGCCGTACGGCTGGCTCCAGTCGCAGTAATGCGGGTAGTTGGCCTGGTTCTGTTCCACGACGTGCACCAGGCCGCCGGTCTCGTGGCTGACGTTGGCGAGGAAGGCGGCGGCCTCCTGCTTCTTCACCGTGTCACTGCCGGTGTTGGCGAAGCCGGGGTAGGCGCTCAGGGCGGCGGTGAGACCGCGGTACGTGTAGAACCCGTTCCGGTTCGGGAACATCTGGTTGAACTGCGCCTCGGTCACCACGAAGTTCCCGACGGGCGTACCGGGGCCGTTGTCACAGGCGTACGGCTCCCAGTACCAGGTGCTGATGACCGGGTCGTAGCCCGGGTTGGCGTGCTCGGCGACGTACGCCTTGCCGTCGGTGTAGCGGACGATCGCGCCGGCCTCGTACCACTGTCCGGCGACCCAGGCGGGGTAGCTGGAACACGCGGCCGCGGCGGCGGCCGAGGCAGTGGTGGCCGCGGCGGGGACCAGCAGCGGCGCGCTTCCGGCGAGGACGAGGGCGGCGGTCACGGCGGCGATGCGGCGTCTCGACACGGGATCAACTCCTTCGCGGATCACGGCCGCTCCCGAGGCGAGGACATGCCGGGGCGAGGCCTCGCCCGCACGCGCCGGCAGGGCCGGTCACGGCGTGGGGGCGGCCGTGGTGGGGGGTGTGGAGCACACTCAAGCGCTTTGGTCTGTACCAGTCAAGGGTTTAGACCAGTCATCGTGGCGCGTACACGCCCACGAGCCGGAAGGCTGCCACCGGGACCTCCGCCAGAACTCGCATAAAGGAGAAATAAGCGCACAATGGGACGTATGCGGTCGATACCGCATACCGCACCCAGACGCAACCAGGCCTGCCAGTCAAAGGAGACGAGTCATGGCCAACGTCTCTCACCAGCGCGGTGATCTCTCCAGCCATCCGGACGCGCCGGAAATGCGGGCACGGTACGAACGTGTCCTCGGCGGTCGTGACGTGGCCTTCGTGGACGGCCCGGTGTTCCTGCTCGGCCTGTACTGCGCGGTGTCACCGTGGATCCTCCACTACACGACGAGCCAGCCCCCGCTCGTGACGCACAACCTGATCGTGGGCATCGCGATCGGTCTGCTCGCCCTGGGGTTCACGGCGGCCCCCTCGCGTATGTACGGCCTCAGCGGTGCCATGTGCGCACTGGGCATCTGGATGATCATCTCTCCATGGGTCGTGGGCACGAACCCCGACGCGGGGGTGATCTGGAACAACATCGTCATCGGCGCCCTCGCCGTGATCCTGGGCACCGCCTGCGCCGCGACGGCGCTCAGGGCGTCCTCCAAGGCCAGGTCGTAGGGCCCGCGCAGAACTCCCCCTCGGCCGGTCCGCGCACGTCGCGGGCCGGCCCTTCGGCGTCCGGACGACTGGCGCCCCGGGCAGCGGGCAGACGCGTGTCAGCGGAGGACTCGGAAAGGGGAGGACATGGAGATCGACGGCATCATCAGTGCCCTGGTCATCGGCGTCGTGATCGGCATCCTGGGCCGGCTGGTGGTCCCGGGCCGCCAGCGCATCGGGGTGCTGTGGACGATCCTGGTCGGCATCGTCGCCGCCCTGATCGGCTCGGCGCTCGCCTCGGCGTTCGGGGTCGCGGACACCAAGGGCGTGGACTGGGTGGAGTGGCTGATCCAGATCGGCCTCGCCGCGGTGGGCGTGGCGGCGCTCGACCGCGCGAAGTCCGGCCGCTGACCCCCTCCGGCCGGCCCCGGCGGGGCCGGCCGGATCCACGGGCTCCGCTCACGATGCCCGTCTGCCCGTGGTCGGCTCCCGCAGCCACCCGCCGCTCCGGACACGTGAAGGCCCTCGAAGTCCCTGACCGCGCCCGGCCCGTCCGCGCCCGGCCCGTCCGCGTCCGGCACTTCGCCGGTGGCCGCCACTTCACGCGTGTGCCGGGCCCCGGCCGCCACCACGAGCGGCCGCTTCCTCCTGACACGTCACGGAGATGCTGCCCGAGGTTTCGTACACGTAGGGCGTGGTGGACGTCAGCGGGGTGAGGCCGAGACGTTCCAGGATGGGGCGGCTCTGGGCGGAGGCGTCGACCTGGAGGTACCGGTAGCCGCGGTCCGCGGCGACGCGGGCGCGGTGGGCGACCAGGGCGCGGTAGATGCCGCGGCCCCGCCAGTCCGGTACCGTGCCGCCGCCCCACAGACCCGCGAAGCCGGTACCCGGGACCAGTTCCATGCGCGCCGCGCTGACGGGCACGTCCCCGGCCAGGGCCAGGACGGCGACGACGTCGTCCGGGGCGGCGGTCAGCCGGTCGAGCAGCTGCCGGCGCAGCCAGGAGGCGTCGTCGCCGAACGCCCGCTCGTGCACCGCGGCGACCAGGTCCACTCCGGCCTCGTCGGTGACCGGCACGGCCCGTACGCCGTCGGGCAGTTCCGCGTCCAGGGTCAGCCGGCCGGTCTCCCCGGCCATCAGCGTCTCCTCCGGTCCGGGCGTGAACCCGGCCGCCACGAGCCGCGGTCCGAGGTCGGCCGGCAGGTCGTGGCCGTACAGCTTCCACTCGAAGGGGAGGCCGAGCGCGGTGTAGTGCGGGATCTGCCCGGCGATCGCGGCGTCCGCGTCGGCCGCGCCGAGGTCGGACCAGACCACGCCGTTCCAGCCGTGTGCGGGGGCGGTCCGGCGCACCACCCCGCCGACGCGTTCGACCGTGTCGTCGGGGCCGTCGGGGCGGGCTCCCTCCCGCAGTTCACGGTCGTAAAGGGCGAGCAGGGCGGGGGCGGCGGAACGGTTCATGGCGGGAGTGCATCATCCGCCGGTGGCGGGAGCAACGGGATTAGGGTTGCTGCCGATCATGCCGGTGAGGAGACGGGACGTGACCATGGGTGTACGGGACGACGAACTGCCGTACCTGCGGCGGTGTGTGGAGCTCGCGGCCGAGGCGCTGGAGTCGGGCGACGAGCCGTTCGGTTCGGTGCTGGTGGCCGGCGACGGCACGGTGCTCGCCGAGGACCACAACCGGGTGGCCTCCGGCGACCGCACCCGGCATCCCGAGTTCGAGCTGGCGCGCTGGTCGACTGCGCACATGACACCTGAGGAGCGGGCCGCGGCCTCGGTCTACACGTCCGGCGAGCACTGCCCGATGTGCGCCGCCGCCCATGCCTGGGTGGGCCTCGGACGCATCGTGTACGTCGCGTCGTCCGAGCAGCTGGTGTCCTGGCTGACGGACTGGGGCGTGCCCGCCGCGCCCGTACGGCCGCTTCCCGTCCCCGCCGTCGCCCCGGACGTGACCGTGGCCGGGCCGGTGCCCGAACTGACCGACGACATCAGGGAGCTGCACCGGCGGTTCCACGGCGGGCGCGACTGACCCGGCCGGGCCGACCGCGGTCCGCCCGCCCGGCCCGCCGATGAGCGGGACCGGGGCGGGCGGACCGATTCCGCGGGCGGTCAGACGCCCGAACGCAGCCGGGCACGGCGGTACAGGGCCACTCCGCCCAGGAAGAGCGCGGCGCCGGTCGCGAGGACCGGGACCGTCTGGTCGGCGCCGGTCTCGGCGAGCGCGACGTGCTCCGCGGGGGCCGCGTGCTGCGGCACCGGGGCGGGGAGGGTACGGGCCGGGACGGTCCGCTCGGGCGCGGGCTCCTCGCCGGGGGCGTTGACGGAGCTGTTGTCCGTGGACGGGTTGCCGATGCCGACCACGTTCACGCTGTTGCCGCTCACGTTGACCGGGACGTGCACCGGCAGCTGCACGCCGTTGCCGGACAGCAGACCAGGCGAGCCGTACGCGCCGCTCTCGGCGGAGGCGCCCGATCCGTGGGACCCGCCGGACGCGCCGGACCCGGCGGACTCTCCGGCCGCGGAGCCGTGGGACGCGTCCTCGTGCCGTGCGTCCTCGTTGACGCACGTGTTGCCCGCGGCGGGGTTGAGGAGGCCCACCACGTTCACCGTGTTCCCGCACACGTTCACCGGGACGTCCACCGGGAGCTGAACGGTGTTGCCGGACACCGCTCCGGGCGATCCGGCCGCGACGCCCTCCGCCCCGGAATCGGCGTACGCCGGCATCGCCACGGCCATCGCGCCCGACGCGGCGGCGACGGCGATCACACCGTTTCGGGTAACCCTTCGCATGAGGTTCCCTGCCTTCCAGACTTGGTCACGAGCGTTCGCCCGCCACCGGGTAGAACGCAGACGTGGCATCCGGGTTATGGGTCCTCCGTATGCCGCAGCCGGTTCACCCCATCGGGGGCCCCGCGGCTCGAACGTCCGGCAAAGACCGTCGAACTCGCGGTGCCCGAACGCCTGCTCAGGAGGCGCTCACCGGCGCCGCACGGCCGACGGGCGGGGGCCGCGGGGCCCGCTTATGGTGGGCGAGGGCGCCGGTCGGGGCGTCCTGGGAGGCATCGATGCTGGCCGAGCTGACCGAGCGACTCCGGGGCGGGCACCGCGCCCTGTCGCCCTCCGTGCGGCGCTGCGCGGCCGCCGGGGCGGTCGGGCTGGTCCTGCTGGCCACGGGCCTGACGGCGACCGGGCGCGCGGAGCCGGACCTCGGCCGGTTCTATGACCAGAAGGTCCGCTGGGCGGCGTGCGCGGGCACGGAGCTGCCCAAGGACCTGCAGTGCGGCACGCTCACCGTGCCGCTCGACTACGCGAAGCCGGACGAGGGCACCCTCGACCTGGCCCTCGCCCGTTACCGCGCCTCCGGCGACCGGCGCGGCTCGGTCATGCTGAACTTCGGCGGCCCGGGCGGCTCGGGGGTGATGGGCCTCGCGCACGGCCGCAAGGACTTCCTGGGGCTGACCGAGGGCTACGACGTGGTGTCGTTCGACCCCCGGGGCGTGGGCCGTTCGGCGCCGGTGAGCTGCGGGACCGACGCCACCAGCCGCGCGCTGGAGGCGACCGACGGCGAGGAGATGTCCGATCCACGCGACGCGCTGCGGCAGTTGCGCGAGGTGGCGGCCGAGTGCGCCGAGCACTCCGGTCCGGTCCTCGCCCACATGGGCACCGTGGACGTGGCCCGCGACCTGGACGTGATGCGTCAGGCGCTCGGTGACAAGAAGCTCAACTACCTGGGGTTCTCCTACGGAACCCGGCTGGGCGCGGTGTACGCGGCGCGGTTCCCCGACAAGGTGGGGCGGATGGCGCTGGACGGCGTGGACACGCTGACCGAACCGCTGGCCGAGCAGGGGCTGGCCAGTGCCCGGGGCCAGCAGACGGCGCTCGACAACTTCCTCACCTGGTGCACCGAGGAGCTCGCCTGTCCGTTCGGGCAGGACGCGCGCGCCGCCCGCGAGCACGTCGTGGACCTGGTCGCCTCGCTCGACGACACCCCCGTACCGACCGACTTCGGCTACGAGTTCACCGGCCAGGACCTGGCCGGCGCCATCGCGCAGGGGCTGTACACCAAGGAGATGTGGCCCGTGCTCCAGCGGGCGCTCGCCCAGCTGATGGAGGACGGGGACACGCACGGCGTGGAGGCCCTGGCGACCGGCGGGACGGCCCCGGCACCGGCGCCGTCGGACGAGCCGCTCGCCGACCCGGAGGACGTACCGCTGGACAACCTTCCGGCGGCGCTGATGGCGGTGAACTGCGCGGACGACCCCGACCGTCCCGGCGCCGAGCGGCTGGCCCGGGACCTGACGCGGCTGCGCGCATCCTACGAGGAGGCGTCGCCGGTGTTCGGCCCGTACCGGCTCGCCCAGGTGGTGCTGTGCCACGGCCGCCCGAAGGGCACCGACTACATCCGGGAGGAGGTCAAGGACCTCGACACCCCGAAGATGCTGCTGGTGGGCACCCGGGGCGACCCGGCGACGCCGTACTACTGGACCGAGCAGACGGCGAAGCGGCTGGGACCGTCGGCCGTGGTGCTGGACAACCGGAACGAGGGCCACACCGGGTACGGCTCGTCCGAGTGCGTCCACCGCAAGGTCGACGACTTCCTGCTCTACGGCTCCCTGCCGCCGTCCGGCAGTTCCTGCGGCGCGGAGGACGAGGACCGGATCTGAGTCCGAACGCCCCGGGCGCGCTCTACCCGGACGCCACCCACCGGGGGCCGGGCTCCTCGCCCTCGTCCCCGCCGAGGTGGCGCCGCGGCGTCTTCGCCGCCTGCCCCGCGTCGGGCACGGAAACCGCCGGCCGTACGAACGGCGCCGGAGCCCCGCAGGTCCCCAGGACCGCCGGGACCCCCGCCCGTACGGCGACGGGGTCCCGGCCGAGGGCGTGCTCCCGCTCCCCCACGCAGATCCTGCCGGGGCGGCATCGGCCGACGACCGGGGTGCCGCGCATCGCGCGCCACCAGTCGGGCTCCACACCCGTCGCCGTCACTTGGGACAACGGCACCCGGACCTCGCGGCGGCGTGCCGGCAGCGCCTCCCGCCACACCGGCCGGACGACGACGGTCCACCCGTCCGCGTTCCGCTCCACGACCAGCCGCGCCATCGCCGTCACCTCCTTCACCGGCGTGCACCCGGGACCGCCCCGGCCCGCACGGGCACGGCGGGCGCTTTGCCCCGAATGCCCTACTGCGGATTCCGCCCTATGGTGCTGTCATGGAGCACGATCTGAGTCCCTCCGCCCTCGCCGAGCTTCGCCGCCCGCGGCCCTATCCGGCGGTGTCGGTCCTGACCCCGACCAACCGGCGCAACCCGCTGAGCACCGAGGACGCCGTGCGGCTGCGCACCATGGTGGCCGAGGCGAAGAAGAAGCTGGAGTCCGATCCGTCGGTGTCCCGCGACCGGCGCGCCGACGTGGCGGACCAGCTCGACCGGGCCCTGGCCGAGGTCGACCTGGCGCACGCCGAGGACGGGCTGGCCATCTTCGCCGCACCGGGTGAGCACCAGGTGTGGTCCCTGGCGCGCGGCGTTCCCGAGCGCGTCGTCATCTCGGACACCTTCCTGACCCGCAACCTGGTCTCCGCGCAGACGGCGGAGCGCCCGTTCTGGGTGCTGTCCGTCGCCGCCGACCGTGCCACCTTGTGGAGCGGCGGCACGGACCGGGTGGCGGAGGAGCGCGTCGGCGGCTTCCCCCTGGTCCGTGAGGAGCCGAACTTCGACCCCGAGCGGGTGGAACGGGCCGGCGACCAGCCCAGCAACTACCGGGACGAGGACACCCGCCGGTTCCTGCGTGACGCGGCCACGGCGGCGACCTCCCTGTTGCGCGCCCACCCGCGGCCGCTCTTCGTCACCGGAGAGCCGGCGGCGCTGTCGCTGCTGTGCGAGTTCGGCGGTGTCTGCAAGGACGCCGTGCAGGTGCCGCACGGCGGCCTGGCGCGCGGCTCGCACGAGGCGGTGTGGCAGGCGGTGCGGCCGGCGCTGGAGGAGGAGGCGCGCCGGCGTACCGAGGACGTGCGGCGCTCCCTGGAGTCCGCCCGCGGCCGCAAGGAGTTCGCGGCCGGCGTCGACGAACTGTGGCAGAGTGCCCGCGAGGGGCGGATCAGGCTGCTGGCCGTCGAGGAGAACTACCGGATCACGGTGCGTGACGACGGCGAGCATCTGATCATCGCCGAGGACGGCGATCTGGACGCCCGCGAGGACATCGTGGACGAGATCGTCGAGCAGTGCCTGGAGACCGGCGCCGAGGTGCGGTTCGTGCCGGACGGCAGCCTCGGGGACGCGGACCGGATGGCCGCCGTCCTGCGCTTCTGACGACCGGGGGCGGTTCGCCGGGCGACCCGGGGACCGCCCCCGAACACGCACGCACGTTTCGAACGTACGAGTGGACCTGTTCGGGCCTCTGACGGGGCGTCAGGTCACTTGCGTACCATGGGAGTTGCGGCGCCGATCGCGCACCGCGGGACTACCCCGCGGTAACTCCGGGAGACGCTGGCATATGCCAAAGGCACCACCTTATCGTGTGTTGCCAAATCCCTTACAGCGCGTCGCGGGCTGTGCAACAGTCGTAACGGTCCCTCCGTCAGCCCAAGGCCGTACCGTCCCGCATCGGAGTGCGTCATGCCGTCCCCTCTCTCCGCGGACCGCCCAGCCGCCCGGCCGCCGGGAGGCGGCCCGGTCGACGCGCTCATCTCGCAGACCCGTCGGCTCAAGGGCGAGGTGGACGCGGTGCGCCGCGACACCCCGGCCGACGCGGGGGACCCCCGGGAGCGCTGGCGTCGCGCGCTCTACGACCTGGCGCTGCACCAGCTCGACGACCTGGACGAACACCTGGCGCAGCTGCGTGACGACCCGCTGCGGGCGTCCTGCGACTCCGGCGTTCACGGCGATTACTTCGCTCCCGGCGAGGAGTTACCCCTGCCCGCGGCCCCGCCCCGCGCCTCTCTGCTCAGCCGGGTCGGCAGCGCGGAGTGGAACCTCCTCACCGACGAGGTGAGCTGGTCCGGCGAGCTGTACCGGATCCTGGGCCGGGACCCGGCCGCTCCCCCGCTCACCCTCGACGAACTCCCCTCCCTCGTGCTCGACGAGGACCGGCCGAGCCTGACCGACATGGTCACCGGCTGCCTGGTCGACGGCCGCCCCATCGACGGGGAGTTCCGGGTCCGGCGCCCGGACGACGGCATACGGACCGTGCACATGATGGGCGAACCGGTGCTCGGCGCCGACGGCAGCACAATCTCGATGTGGGCGGTCCTGCGGGACGTCAGCGAACTGCGCCGCTGCCGCGGCGTGGTGAGCGAGACCCGTGACTCGCTGCACCGGCACCGGCACGCCGCCGTGCGGAGCGAACACCGGCTCGCGGTCGAGCTGCAGGAGGCCGTGCTGCCGGCATGGCACGGCTCCCTGCGGCTCCCGCGACACGGCCCCCGGGCCCTGGACCTGGCCGCCGCCCACCTGCCGCCCTCGGGCCGGACCCCGGTCGGCGGCACCTGGTACGACGCCCTCGAACTGCCCGACGGCGCCACCCTGTTCGGCGCCGGCGAACTCACCGCGCACGGCGTCGGCGCCGCGTCCGGAGTGGCCATGCTGCTCGGCGCCGTACGGGGCATGGCGATGACCGGCACCCCGCCCGGGCCCCTGCTGGACTGCCTCGACCGGCTGCTCGACGCCTCCGCCCAGCCCGCCCTGGCCAGTGCCGTCTGCCTGCGCTACCGGCCCGAGACCCGCACCGTGGTCTGGGCGCAGGCAGGACACCCCGCCCCGGTGCTGTACCGCGGCCGGGCGGGGCGGGCGCTGGACACGCCGCGTGGCGTGCTGCTCGGCGCCGCCCCGGGCTCCGGACACGGGCAGGCCGAGGAGACCCTGGAGGCCGGTGACCTGCTCCTGCTGCACACCGACGGTCTGGTGCCCGGGCACACCGGGGCGAGCGCCGTCCACCGGCTCCTCGCCCTGGCACCCCGGTTCGCCGGGGACCGCTCCGCCCAGGACTGCGTCCGGGAGGTCGTACGGGAGTTCGGTGAAGGGGAGCGTGCGGACCACGCCTGCGTGCTGGTGGCCCGGGTCGCCTCCTAGCGGCCGCCGGCCCGGCCGTCACGCCTGGGCGCTGCCGCCCTTTCCCCGGGGCCGGGGCAGCGCCAGCTCGATCTCCTCCCGCAGCTCCTGGATCCTCGGATACGAGGAGTACTCGGCGGTGAGCCGGTACATCTGGCGCAGCCGGTCCCAGGTGCGGCGCGAGGAGTTCTGCCCCATCGACACCAGCGCGAGCCGGGCGAACCGGTCCGCCTGTTCGGGGTCGTCGGCGATGAAGCACGCGGAGGCCATCGACAGGAAGTCGAAGATCTTCGACCGCTGCTGGGCGTCCACCCGCAGGGCGAGCGCCTTGTCCGCGTAGTGCTGGGCGTGCGCCGCCGCGCCCGGTTCGAACTCCGCGAGCGTGCGGTACGCCAGGGCCTGCATGCCGTACAGGTCCGCCTCGTTGAACAGCTGCATCCAGTTCGGCGGCGGCACGTCCCCCTTGTCGGAGACGAACAGGTCCTCGGCCCGGCCCAGGGTTCGGCGCATCGCCTGTCCCTTGCCCATGGACGCCTGCGCCCAGGCCTCGATGGTGTGGAACATGGCGCGGGTGCGCGGCAGCACCTGCTCACCCGAGCCGGACTGGGCGAGCTTCATCAGGTCGAGCGCCTCGTCGGGCTTGCCCAGGTGCACCATCTGGCGTGCCGCCCGGGACAGCGCCTCCCCGGCGCGCGGGCGGTCGCCGCCCTCCCGGGCCGCGTGGGCGGCGATGACGAAGTACTTCTGCGCCGTCGGCTCCAGGCCCACGTCGTGCGACATCCAGCCGGCGAGGACGGCGAGGTTGGCGGCGACGCCCCACAGGCGCCGCTGGAGGTGGGGCGGATGGTGGTAGGCGAGCATGCCGCCCACCTCGTTGAGCTGGCCGACCACCGCCTTGCGCTGGAGACCGCCGCCGCGGGCGGCGTCCCAGGCACGGAACACCTCCACGGACCGCTCCAGTTCCTCGATCTCCTGCGACCCGATGGGCGCGGCCTCGTAGCGGTCGAACCCGGCGGGGTCGGCGTGGAGAGGATCGTGGAGGCGAGGTGCGTCGGCGGTGAGGGCAGGATCGGTGTGCAGCCAGTCGTGCATGGCGCTGCTGAGTGCGGAGCCCGCGGTGAGGGCGGCACCCGCACCCACCAGGCCGCGTCGGTTGAGCATGAGGTCCATTCCCGTGAATTCGGTGAGGACCTCGGCCGTCCGCTCGGGCGCCCACGGCACTCCGTCGGGATGTTCCGCACTCCCGCCGCGTGGCCGTTTCCCCGTACGCCCGTGCCGGACCAGACCGAGATCCTCGATGGTCACGACACGGCCGAGACGCTCGGTGAACAGAGCCGCCAGCACCCGCGGCACCGGATCGCGCGGGATCTCTCCCATGTCGATCCACCGCCGCACCCGGGAGGTGTCGGTCGCCAGCTGCGGATGGCCCATGGCCGCCGCCTGCCGGTTGACCAGCCTCGCGAGTTCGCCCTTGGACCAGCCGGCCAGGCCGAACAGGTCCGAGAGCCGGGTGTTGGGTTGTCCGCTCACGTCAAGCCCCCAGGTTCTCGGCTGAGTTGACAGTAGCCCGGTGCGGGTTGCCGGGCGACTATTCGCCAGGGTTCGCCAGGGTGCGCCAGATGGTGTGCCAGGGGACATCGGGTGTCGAGTAGGAACGCGCCACCACGACCCCGTCGCCGCAGGGGCATTCCCCCAGGGTGCGGCCGGGCGGCCGGGTTGGGTGGTGCACTGACGTCGCAGGCACACGAAGGGATCTGTATCACCCATGTACGCAGCATCGTCCTCCGTGTCCGCCCCGCCCCGGCCGCTGCGTCCGCGTCCGTCGGACAGCGGCCCCTACCTCGCCCCCGCGCGCCCGGCGAACCCCGTGCTCGGCGGAGGCACCGCACGGCGCCTCGCGGGACCGGGCACCCAGCCGCTCAGCGGACGGCTCGACCTCTCCGGTCCACAGGGCGCCCAGCTGCGCACCGCGCTCGCGTCGGTGCACCGCATCTGTCCGGAGTTCGCTCCGGTCCAGGTGCTGCGCCGCACCGGCCGGTCGGTCCTCCTGGTCGGCACCACGGGCCGCAGCACCGCGGTCGCCAAGTGCTTACTGGACCACTCCCCCGCCTGGAGCGAGCGGATCCGGCACGAAATAGCGGCATACCGCTCGTTCGTCCGGCAGCGTCCGCCCGTGCGGGCGCCCCGGCTGATCGCAGCGGATCCGGACAACTGCACGCTGGTCATCGAGCGCCTGCCCGGACGGGTGGCGGCGCTGCAGCGGCACCCGTTGGAGGCGCCGCCCCGGGCGGACATCAGGGCGGCACTCGGCGCGATCTGCCGGCTCAACTCCTGGCGGCCGCCCGCCGGGACGTTCGACGCGCCCCTGGACTACGCGGCCCGCATCAACCGGTACCACGAGCTGGGGCTGCTCACCGACCGGGACCTCGGCGACCTGCAGAAACTGCTGCACGGCATCGCCCTGGCGACGGGACGGCAGGGCATGGGCCAGTTCTGCCACGGTGACGCGCTGCTCTCCAACATCCTCATCTCGCCGGCCGGACCGGTTCTGGTGGACTGGGAGCACGCGGGCTGGTACCTGCCGGGCTACGACCTGGCGACGCTGTGGACCGTCCTCGGGGACGCCCCCGCGGCCCGGCGCCAGATCAGTCAGATCGCCCAGTCGGCGGGCCCCGCCTCACGCGACGCGTTTCTGGTGAACCTGATGCTCGTGCTGACCCGGGAGATCCGCACCTACGAGACGGCCGTGCAGCGTTCGATGCACGAGGTGGCGCCCGCGCCGGGCCAGCCGGGCGGTATGCCGTCCGGGGAGGAGCAGCGGCTGCTGCTGCGCCGGCTGCACGACGACTGCCAGTTGGCCCGGCGGGCCGTGCGCGCCGCGGTCGGCACCCGCTGACGCCCGTGCGACTGCCCGCGGGCGAGCGCCGCCGCGGGCAGTCGGGGCAGGCGGGCGGTGCGGATTTCCGGCCCGGAGCGGACCCGCGGAGTGCGTCACCGGTGTAGACCGCTGACGCACCGCAGGTCCCGCCGCAGCCCGCCACGAAACCCCGCCGCACCCCGATTGACAAGGGAATTCGCGCCCTCCTGGGCATGATTGACGGATCATCGGACTACCGGTACCACTGACCGCGTGCCCGACCGTCCCAGGAGGCTGCATTGCGAGATCTCGCCACCGAGCCCGGCCGTGCGGCCGGGCCGTCACGCCGCGCCGTCCGAGGTGCCCTCGGCGCCCTGGCCGCGGCCGCGTTGACGCTGCCCCTGCTGGGCGCGGCACCCGACCCGGCCCCGCCGGCCACCGCCCGGCTGCAACAGGCCTTCGCCTCCGCGGCGGCCGCGTACGACGTCCCGCAGAGCGTCCTGCTGGGTGTCTCCTACCTGCAGTCCCGCTGGGACGCGCACAACGGCGCCCCCAGCGTCACCGGCGGCTACGGCCCCATGCACCTCACCGACGCCCGGGCCGCCCTCGCCTCGGCCGGACACCACGCGACCGGCACCGAGGACCCGCGCGGCGACGACGCCCGTCCCGCGCTGCTCCCCTCGGAACGCGCCGCGGCCACCGCCGCCCTGCCGGACCGGCTGACCACCCTGCCGAAAGCCGCCCGGCTGACCGGGCTGAGCACCGAGACGCTGCGCGAGGACCCGGCGGCGAACGTGGCGGGCGGCGCCGCCCTGCTGGCCGAGGCGCAGCGCCGGCTGGGTGCGCCTGCCAGTGACGACCCGGCCGACTGGTACGGGGCGGTGGCCCTGTTCTCCGGCGCCGACGACCGCGCCTCGGCGACCGCCTACGCGAACGACGTGTTCGCGGTGATCCGGGCCGGCGAGCGGCGCGTCACGGACGCCGGGCAGCGGGTCGCCCTGGACGCCCGCCCGGACCTCGCGCCCGAAGCCTCGGCGCTGGACCGGGCCGGACTGCGCACCGGCTCCGCCGCCCCCACGGAGTGTCCGAGGACCGTGTCCTGCGAGTGGATCCCGGCGCCCTACGAGGAGTTCGGCGAGGACGACTACGGCAACCACGACCTGGGGAACCGGCCCGCCTCGCAGCGGATCCGGTACATCGTCGTGCACGACACGGAGGGCGCCTGGGAGGGCGTCCTCGACATGATCCAGGACCCCACCTACGTGTCCTGGCAGTACAGCCTGCGCTCCACCGACGGCCACATCGCCCAGCACGTGAAGGCGAAGGACGTCGCTTGGCACGCCGGCAACTGGTACGTCAACGCGGCGTCGATCGGCCTGGAGCACGAAGGTTTCCTCACCGACCCGGACGCCTGGTACACCGAGGCCATGTACCGGTCGTCGGCCCGGCTGGTGAGGTATCTCGCCGACAAGCACGGCATCCCGCTGGACCGGCAGCACATCCTCGGCCACGACACGGTCCCCGGGACCACCACGGCCACCATCCCCGGCATGCACACCGACCCCGGGCCGTTCTGGGACTGGCGCCACTACTTCGAGCTGCTGGGCAGCCCCCTGAAGGCGACCGGCGCCAAGAACTCCGGCGTCGTCACCGTCCGCCCCGACTACGACACCCACCGGCCGGTGTTCACCGGCTGCGAGAGCGCCGGCGAGCCCTGCGCCCCGCACGGGTCGAGCGCGGTACGGCTGTACTCCGACCACGACGAGAACTCCCCGCTGATCAGGGACGTCGGCCTCGGTTCCGCGCCGACCACCGGGGTGAACGACCTCTCCTCGCGCGTCTCCACCGGCCAGCAGTACGCGGTCGCCGACCGCTGGCGCGACTGGACCGCGATCTGGTACCTCGGCCAGAAGGCCTGGTTCCGCAACCCGGCGAAGAACCCGGTCGCCGTGCCGGCCAAGGCGAAGGTGATCACCCCGCGCGAGGGACTGGACTCCGTGCCCGTGTACGGGCGCGCCTACCCGGAGGCGGCGGCCTACCCGGCGGGGGTGCCGGTCCAGACGGTGTCGGCGCTGCCGTACACGGTGCTCGCCGGGCAGAAGTACGTGACCGGGGGCAAGGTGCCGGGCGAGTACTACTACGCGGTGACCTTCGACCCGGCCTCGCACCAGGTGGTGCGCGGCAAGGAGCAGTACTACGAGATCCAGTTCGGGCACCGGGTCGGGTTCGTGCGGGCGGCGGACGTGACCGTGGCGTCGTCGTGACGCGGGAGCGCGCGCGACGCGACGGGCGCCCCCGGACCGGTGCGGTCCGGGGGCGCCCGTCGTCGTCCGTGGGCGGGGTCAGCCCTGCTGGAACAGCTCCGCCGGCAGCGGCTTGAGGAGGGCGTACAGGTCGTCGGTGATGGGGCGGTCCCAGGCGGCGATGGTCACCAGGACCTTGTCGCTCCGGTCGAACTGCACGCAGGAGATGCGTCCCTCGGACATCTTCACGCGGCGCACGATCAGCAGGTTGTCGCCCTGCATCACCGGCACGTCCTCGGTGCCGGTGACGGTCACCTCCTCGTCGTTCTCCAGCGCGAGCAGCAGCTGTCCGACCTCGAAGGGGACTTCGCCCTCGGGGACGTCCCGCGCCGGGGAGCCCTCGGGCAGGTTGCCGATGATCATCGCGGGGCCGCGGCCGCCGAACAGGTCGTAGCGCAGGAAGACGCCCTGGCAGCTTCCGTCGGGGGCCGGCAGCAGGCCGGCGCCCAGGTTTCCGGGCCAGTCGCCCGGGTCCATGGCCAGTACGTCGAAATCGGGCCCGGCGGGTGTGGCACTGCGGCGGCGGAGGAACGACATGTCGCCATGGTACGTGCCCGCACCCCGGTTCGGACGGTCGGGCGGAAGCCGCCGGAGCTACCCGGCCCGGCGCTGCCGCTCGTGGTGCCGGGCCACCCGGGCACGGTTCCCGCAGGCCGGTTTGCACCACTCCTGACGGGGGTGGTCCTTCACGAAGTAGCGGACGCAGCGGGGCGCGTGGCAGGCCCGCAGCCGGTCCCGGTCGGGGCCGGCGAGGAACCCGATCGCGGCCCGGGCGAGGGCGGCGGTGAGGTCGTCCGGATGGCCGGGAGCCGGCCGGCGCCGTACCGCCGGACCGGTGTCCCCGTCCCAGTCCAGGAGGGGGACGGTGGGGGTGCGGGCGGCCGCCTCGTTCAGCCGGCGCAGCGCCTCGGGCACGGGCAGCAGGCGGCTCGCGTCGGCGGGGCTCGGCGGTGCGGGGCGTACGGCGTGCGCGAAGAGGGCGCGGACGGCGGCGCGCAGGTCGCGGACGGCGGTGAGCAGGCCGGCGTCGGCGACGAACGCCTCAGCGGCGGGAAGCACGGCGGTACGGGCGCGGACCCAGTCGGTGAGGCCGGCGGGGTCGGCGAGGTCGTCGGCGACCGCTCCGTCGCCGTCGTGGCGGAGGGTGAGGGCGAGGTCCAGCGCGAGCCGGGTGTCCCTGGTGATCGAGTCCCGCATGCGGCCGATGATAGGGGCTCCGCCGAGGGGGTGGCCCGGACCGCGGAGAGGGCCCGGAGCGCCCCCGGCGGCGGGCGTCCGTGGCCGCGTCCCCGGTCGGCGTTCCTCGCGCCCAAGCCCCTTGGTTCGCCCCCTGCCGACCTCGTCCTTCTTCGGGCTCGGGTGGGGTGGACGGGGACCGGAAGGGCTCGTAGCGGCCCAGGCGCCGGGCACCCGGGGTCACGGTCTCCGTCAGTGCCGTTCGGCCTCGGGGCCCTGCGTGCGCCCCCGGCCCGACTCCCCTCGGGCGCGAGTGGAGTGGCCCGGGACCCGGAGGGGCGCGGTCGCTCCGTCGAGGCGTTGGGTGTCCGGCTCGGCGGGTACTGGGTTCAGGCGCCTGCGGGCTCGTTCTCCTCGGGGACGGGCGGGACGACCGCGACCGGGCTGCGGGAGTGGAGCAGGACCGCCTGGGTGACCGAACCCATCATGCGGGCGGCCGCGAACAGGCGGCGGCGGTGGCGGCCCACCACGACGAGTGCGGCGCCCTCGGAGGCGTCGACCAGGTGTCCGGCCGCGTCCCCGGGGAGCACCGCCGTGTCCGTGGCGACGTGCGGGTGCCGTTCCCGGTGCGGGGCCAGCACGTCGTCCAGGAGGGCGCGGGTCTCCTGTTCGAGGGCGTCCTGGTCGATCTGCGGCGGCGGCGCCTCGCCGGGCAGCATCACCGTCTGCAGCAGCGACGGACAGGCGGTGACGACCCGCAGGGAGGTGTTCCGCCGGGCGGCCTCGTCGAAGGCGAAGGCGAGCGTCGTCGCGTCGGGGCTGTCGGGGTCGTCGGAGGCCACGGAGCTGTCGGGGTTCACCCCCACCACCACGGGGCCGTCCGGCCGTACCGGCGCCTCCGTCCCCTTGCCGCCGCGTCCGGGCCGGGGCACCACGACCACCGGGCACGCGGCGTCCCGGGCGACGGCCAGGGAGTTCGACCCGAGCAGCAGGCTGGCGAAGCCCCCGCGTCCCCGGGAGCCGAGCACCAGCAGCCGGGCCTCGGCACCCGCCCCGGTCAGCAGCGGCCCCGGCGCTCCCTCGGTCACCACGTACTCGACGGACGACACACCGCCGAGCTCCGCCAGACGGGCCTGCGCCTGGGCGAGGACCGGGTCCTCACCGGGGCCGGGTGGCCCGTCCGAGGGCGTCCGGGCCGGTTCCGGGCGGACGTGCAGGACCCGCAGCTCAGCCGCGCGCCGACGGGCGGCGTCGAGGGCCCACTCGAGTGCGCGCAGCCCGTCCTGGGAACCGTCCACCGCCGCGATCACCGGCTTGTCGTTCATGTGCCTCGCCTCCGGATACGTCCCTCGGTCCACGCCGTCCCGGCCCGGCCCGGTGGGGCCGGGGGCCGCGGACGGCACTGCGGATCACGTGTCCGGAAAAGCGCACGGCACACCCCTCGCGGCGGCGACGCGGCTCACGTCAGGTCAGGTCGAACTCCCCTCCCCGCGCCCCCGAGACGAACGCGCCCCACTCCGCGGGGGTGAAGATCAGGGAGGGGCTCTCCGGGCGGCCACTGTTGCGCATGGCGATGAAACCCTCCACGAAGGCGATCTGGACATCGCCCAGACCCCCGCTGCTGGACTGCCACTGTGCGTTGCTGAGGTCCAGCTCGGGCTTGTCCCAGCCCGTGAGCGGGCGCTGCTGGGTGGTGCTCTCGGCCACGTCCGTGCTCCTCCCTCTTGCCGTCGTCCGCGGCCAGCCTAGCGATCGGGGTGTCCCGCGGACAGGCCACGGAGGGAGGACGCCGGAGGGGGCGCGGTGACGCGGGGAAGGGACGCCGGCCGTCGTCCGCCCTGATCCGGCGCCGTGGGTGAGAAGTGCAGGCCGGGCTCTTGCACCCGGCCGTGGTGGCCTGAGTTACTGGGCCACGTGGCAGACGACCGAATGATCGGTCGACAGCGGTGCGATGCGTGAAGGGAAGGTCCTGATGACTCAGGCGGTGGACCTGCTGGACCCGGCGGAGCGGCTCGACCTCGACGGGCTGCGGGCCCTCCAGCTGGAGCGACTGCGCGGCTCCTTGCGGCACGCGTACGAGAACGTGCCGTTCTACCGGGAGTCCTTCGACAAGGCGGGCGTCCACCCCGACGACTGCCGTTCGCTGTCCGACCTGGCCCGGTTCCCGTTCACCACCAAGGCGGACCTGCGGGAGAACTACCCGTACGGCATGTTCGCCGTCCCGCGCGAGCGGATCCGCCGGCTGCACGCCTCCAGCGGCACCACCGGCCGCCCGACGGTCGTCGGCTACACGGAGAACGACCTGTCCATGTGGGCGGACATGGTGGCGCGGTCGCTGCGCGCGGCGGGCGGACGCCCCGGCGACATCGCCCATGTCGCGTACGGCTATGGGCTGTTCACCGGCGGACTGGGCGCCCACTACGGCGCCGAACGGCTCGGCTGCACGGTGATCCCCGCGTCCGGCGGGATGACGTCACGGCAGGTCACGCTGATCCAGGACCTGAAGCCGTCGGTCATCATGGTGACCCCGTCCTACATGCTGACCCTGCTCGACGAGTTCGAGCGGCAGGGTGTCGATCCGCGCTCCACGTCGCTGCGGGTGGGTGTCTTCGGCGCCGAGCCGTGGACGGAGCGGATGCGGCGGGAGATCGAGGAGCGGTTCGCGATCGACGCGGTCGACATCTACGGGCTGTCCGAGGTGATCGGGCCGGGCGTCGCGCAGGAGTGCGTGGAGACCAAGGACGGCCTGCACATCTGGGAGGACCACTTCTTCCCGGAGGTCGTCGACCCGGTCACGGGTGAGGTGCTTCCCGAAGGCGAGCAGGGGGAGTTGGTGTTCACCTCGCTCACCAAGGAGGCGATGCCGATCGTCCGCTACCGGACGCGGGACCTGACCCGGCTGCTGCCGGGTACGGCACGGGTGTTCCGGCGCATGGAGAAGATCACCGGGCGCAGCGACGACATGGTGATCCTGCGCGGGGTGAACCTGTTCCCCACGCAGATCGAGGAAATCGTGCTGCGCACCCCGGGGGTGGCGCCGCACTTCCAGCTCCGTCTGACGACGCGGGGCCGCATGGACGCCCTGACGGTGCGCGCGGAGGCCCGCCCGGACGCGGACGCGGCGGCCCGTGAGGCGGCGGCCCGCTCCATCGTCCAGGCCGTGAAGGACGGCATCGGCGTCTCGGTCGAGGCGGAGATCGTCGACCCGGAGTCCCTGGAGCGGTCGGTCGGCAAGATCCGCCGCATCGTGGACCTGCGGGAACGCCGGGGCTGAGCGCGCACCGGCTTGTGTCTCCCGGGCTCAGTCCGGGAGCGGGCCCGGGGCGCGCAGACCGAGCCACTGGTCGGCGCCCCAGGCCCGGAACCGCTCGGCCTCGGCGAAGCCCAGCTTCGCGGCGAGGCGCATCGAGGCGGTGTTCGCGGTCTGAGTGGCGAGGACCACCGGCTCACCGGGGAGGACGCCCTCCACCCAGTCGAGTGCCGCCGCGCACGCCTCGGCGGCACACCCGGCTCCCCACGCCCGCGGCAGGAACAGACAGCCCAGTTCGACCTTGCCCACGGCGGCCGGACGGTGTTCCCGTGTCGCCCTCCTGAGCAGCACCTGCCCGATCATCACCCCGCCCCGCTCGACGACGAAGCTCCCGGGCCACCGTTCCGGCACCTCGGGCAGCTCACGCTCCACCTCGTCGCGGGGGCGCGGTCCGCCGAGGTAGGTGTGCACCTCGGGCGACGACAACAGCTCGACGAACGCCGCACGGTCCCGGGCCTCGGACGGACGCAGGCGGAGCCTCGCGGTCCTGATCGGAGCGGGCGGCCACGGCACGGGCCCGAGATCGTTCATACCGGCCACCCAACCAGTGCCCTCCCCGGCGATCAAGGCGGCCCGCCCCGGCCGCCGGTCAACCGACGGCCGTCCCGCGCCCATTGACAACCCGTACCGCTGACAGGAAAGTTTCATCCGCGCGACGATCCCCGCAAGTTACTTTCAGACGGCGTGGGGACAGGAATCGGGAGGCATGGGATGGCGGACGCGAGAGGGATCACCCGGCGTCGACTGGGGGCGGGCGCGATGGCGTTGGGCGGGGCGCTGGCGTTCGCCGGGCTGCCCGCGGACCCGGCCGCGGCGGCCGCCCCGGCCCGTGGGGGCCGTCCGGTGCTGCGTCATGGATCGGCGCGGCAGGCGGGGTTGCTGCCCGAGCCGCTGCGGCAACTCGTCACCGACGCCGAGGCGTTCCTCCAGCCCTCCCCCCAACACCCCTGGTACGCGGGCGCCGTCCTGCTCGCCGGACGCGGTCACACGGTCGCCCTGCACAAGCCGATCGGCATGGCCGTGCGCTACCAGGCGTACGACGAGGAGACCGACACCGGCGTGGAGTTCCCGGCGGACCGGCAGATCCCGATGGCCGAGGACACCGTGTTCGACCTGGCGTCGGTGTCCAAGCTGTTCACCTCGATCCTCGCCGTGCAGCAGATCGAGCGGGGCACGGTGGAGCTGGAGGCACCGGTCGCCTCGTACCTGCCGGACTTCGGGCGGGCCGGCAAGCAGGACGTCACGATCCGCCAACTGCTCACGCACACCTCCGGGTTCCCGGCCTGGATCCCGCTGTACGAGGCGCCGACGTACGAGGAGAAGGTACGGCGTGTGTACGACGAGGCGCCGGCGAACCCGCCGGGGACCGTCTACCTGTACTCGGACCTCAACCTGATCTCGCTGCAACTGGTGCTGGAGCACGTCACCGGCCGCCGGCTGGACGTCCTGCTCCATGAGGAGATCACCGAGCCGCTGGGCATGCGCCGCACCCGGTACAACCCGCCCGCCTCCTGGAAGCCGAAGATCGCCGCGACCGAGGACGCCCGCACGCCCTGGTCCGGCCTGGACCGCGGTCTGGTGTGGGGCGAGGTGCACGACGAGAACGCCTACAGCCTGGGCGGGGTCGCCGGCCACGCGGGCGTGTTCTCCGACGCCTGGGACCTGGCGATCCTCGCCCGCACGCTCCTCGACGGCGGTGTCTGCGGCCGGGAGCGGATCCTGCGGCCGGAGTCGGTGGAGCTGATGTTCACCGACTTCAACACCGCGTTCCCGGGCGACGAGCACGGCCTGGGCTTCGAGCTCTACCAGCACTGGTACATGGGCGCGATGGCCACGCCCCGCACGGCGGGACACACCGGTTTCACCGGCACCGCGCTGGTGCTCGACCCGACCACCGACTCGTTCCTCGTCGTCCTCGGCAACTCGGTGCACCCGGTGCGCAGTTGGCGCTCCGGTTCGGCGCCCCGGGTGGCCGCGGCGAACCAGCTGGCCCGCGCGGTGCCGGTCCGGCCGGCGCACGGCCGTACGGCGTGGTTCTCGGGGATGGCGAGCGCGGCGACGGCCACCCTCACGCTGCCCGCGATGGACACCTCGTCCGGCGGGAACCGGCTGAGCTGTTCGCTGTGGTGGGACACCGAGCCCCGCGCCGACGTCCTGGTCCTGGAGTCCTCGGCGGACGGCGGCACGTCGTGGCAGCCGGTGCCGTTCACCACCGCGCGGCGCGGCGCAGCGCCCGAGCAGCACCCGACGGGTACGGCGACCGGCTGGTCCGGCCGCGTCTGGCACGACCTCACCGCGGACCTGCCCGCCGCGGCGGGCCTGGTGCTGCGCTGGCGGTACACGACGGACCGGCTGTACGTGGGGCGCGGCGCCTACGTCGACGGGCTGCGCGTCGAGCGGGGCCGCCGGCGGATCTTCGACGAGGCCCGCCCCGCCGACGCGGCGCGGCTCCGGTCGGAGGGGTGGACCCGGGAGGACGGCTGAGTCGACCGCGGCCCCACCCGGAGACCGAGCCGGGCGGGGCCGACAGGCCCGCGTGGTCCGTCAGCCGGGCGTGGGCACCAGGCGCGTGCGGGCACCAGGCGGGTGCGGTCCGTCCGTCGGGTGGGGCCGCGGTGCGTGGAGGACCGTGGCCGTCAGGTCTGCGTGGCCTCCAGGACCGCCATCGCCGCGTTGTGCCCCGGCACCCCGCTCACCCCGCCGCCGCGCACCGCTCCCGCGCCGCAGAGCAGGACGTTGGCGTGGGCGGTCTCCACGCCCCAGCGGCCGGTGCCGTCCTGGGCGTGGGGCCAGGACAGTTCGCGGTGGAAGATGTTGCCGCCGGGCAGCCCCAGGTCGCGTTCCAGGTCCAGCGGGGACCTGGCCTCGATGCACGGGCGCCCCTCGGCGTCGGTGGCCAGGCAGTCGGTGATCGGCTCGTCCAGGTGGGCGTCGAGCTGGGCGAGCGTCGACTTCAGCAGCTTCTCGCGCGTCGCGTCGTTGTCCCGTTCGAACAGCCGCGCCGGGGCGTGCAGTCCGAACAGGGTGAGGGTCTGGTAGCCGCGCGCCGCCAGGTCGGGGCCGAGGATCGACGGGTCCGTGAGCGAATGGCAGTAGATCTCCGAGGGCGGGGTGTCGGGCAGCCGGCCGGCCGCGGCCTGGGCGTGCGCGGTGGCCAGCTGTTCGTACCCCTCCGCGATGTGGAAGGTGCCGGCGAACGCCTCGCACGGGTCGACGGAGGTGTCGCGCAGCCGGGGCAGCCGGGTGAGCAGCATGTTCACCTTGAGCTGGGCGCCCTCAGCGCGCGGCGGGGGCGTGTCGCCGGTGAGCCGGGCCAGTTCCTCCGGGGAGGCGTTGACCAGGACGTGCCGGGCGCCGACGACCCCTTCGCCGTCGGCCGTACGGTGGGTGATCTCGGCGGTACGGCCGTCGGTGTCGATGCGTACGGCCTCGTGGCCGGTGGCGATGACCGCCCCGGCGGCGCGGGCGGCGGCGGCGAGCGCGTCGGTGACCGCGCCCATGCCGCCGACCGGGACGTCCCAGGCGCCGGTGCCGCCACCGATGACGTGGTAGAGGAAGCAGCGGTTCTGCGGCAGCGCGGGGTCGTGGGCGTCGGCGAAGGTGCCGATCAGGGCGTCGGTGAACACGACGCCGCGTACCAGGTCGTCGGCGAAGCGCTCCTCGACGGCGACGCCGAGGGGCTCCTCGAAGAAGATCCGCCAGGCTTCCTCGTCGTCGACGGTGCGGCGCAGCTCCGCACGGGTGGGCAAGGGCTCGGTGAGGGTGGGGAAGACGCGGCGGGCGACCCGGCCGGTCAGGTCGTAGAAGCTCTGCCACGCCCGGTACTCGCGGTCGGAGCCGGTGAGCCGGACGAACGCCTCGCGGGTGCGCTCCTCGCCGCCGCCGACCAGCAGTCCGGTGGGCCGCCCGTCGCGTTCGGCGGGGGTGTAGGAGGAGATGGTGCGGGTGCCGAGCCGCACGTCCAGCCCCAGGTCCGTGAGTATCTTCCGCGGCAACAGGCTGACCAGGTACGAGTACCGGGACAGCCGTGCGTCGACGCCGGCGAACGGACGGGTGGAGATCGCCGCGCCGCCGGTGTGGCCGAGCCGCTCCAGCACCAGTACGGAGCGCCCGGCACGGGCGAGGTAGGCGGCGGCGACGAGGCCGTTGTGGCCTCCGCCGACGATGACGGCGTCGTACGTCCGGGACTCCTGAGCTGCGGTCATGGTTCTTCGTAACACGTGATGATCGGCGGCGGCCAGAGGAGGCGGAGGGGAAACGGTCAGGCGCCTCCGGCCAGGCCCTGGCCGCGCAGCGCGGCCACCCGCCGGTACAGTTCCGCGGCCTCTCGTGCGTGTCCCAGACGCTCCAGGCAGTGGGCCTCGTCCTCGCGGGCGGCGAGGGTGTCGGGGTGGTCCGCGCCGAGGATCCGTTCACGGGCGTCGGCCACCCTGCGGTACTCGGTGAGCGCGTCCGCCCAGCGTTCGAGCCAGCCCAGGGCGACCGCGACCTCGCGCCGGCTGACCAGGGTGTCCGGGTGGCCGGCGCCGAGGGTCCGCTCGCGCAGGGCGGCCACCTCCCGGGACTCGGCGAGGGCGTCCGCCCACCGGCCGAGACGGCCGAGGCTGACGCCGACGCCGTGCCGGGCGCGCAGCGTCTCGGGGTGGGCGGGCCCGTGCACGCGGGTACGGTCCCCGACCAGGCGCCGGTACAGGTCGAGGGCCTGACCGGCGCGGCCGAGGCGGCCCAGGCCGACGCCCACCTCGTGCCGGGCGGCGAGCGTGTCGGCGTGGTCCGGGCCGAGGACCCTGGCCCGGGCCACGGCCACCTCCCGGTACGCCTGAAGTGCCTCCTTCCAACGGCCCAGGCGACCCAGGACGTAGGCGACCTCGTACCGGGTGACGAGGGTGTCGGGGTGCTCCGGGCCGAGCACCCGGGCGCGGGCGTCGGCCACGTCGCACGCCATGCCGTACGCGTCCTCCAGGCGGCCGAGCCTGCTGAGGTTGAAGGCGAGGTTGTGCCGGCAGCGCAGGGTGTCCGGATGGCCGGGCCCCATGGTCCGCTCGCGGGCGTCGAGCACCGACAGGTACACCCGGTGGGCGTCGACGGGACGGCCCAGCCGGGCGAGGACGTACCCCATCTCCTGGCGTGCGGCGAGGGTGTCGGGGTGGTCGGGACCGAGCACGCGGATACGGGCCTCGGCGACGGTCTTGTAGGCGCGCAGCGCGTCGGCCGGCCGGCCGGTGCGGCTGAGGGTGAACGCCTCCTCGTAGCGGCTGGCGAGGGTGTCGGGGTGCTCGGGTCCGAGGATCCGCTCGCGCTCGACGGCGACCGCACGGTGTGCCTCGCCCGCCTCCGCCCAGCGCCCGAGACGCCCGAGGCCGAGTCCGGCGTGGTGCCGTTCCGCGAGAACGGCGAGCAGCGAGGGCGACGGGACGGGCCGCCCACCGGGGGTGGGCGGCTCCCCGGGGAGGGACAGCTCCCCGCCAGGGGGCAGCTCCCCCGAGGCGGACCGCTCCCCGGAGGGGGACCGTTCCCCAGGGGTGAGCCGCGCCGCCTCGGGTCCGGGCCTGAAGCCGCGGGTCCAGGAGGGGAGCCGTTCCGCCCGCCCCGCAGGACCCGGCCCGACGGCCCGGCGGACGGTCGCGACCGAGGCCGGAGCGGACCGTAACTCCTCGACACGTCGGGCGAGTTCGCCGGCGCTCGCGGGCCGCCCGGACGGCTCCTTGGCCAGCAGGTCGAGAATGATGCCCTCGAGCCCGCCCGGGCAGTTCGGCCCGGTTGCGGCGCGGCGGCCGGGGCGGGGTGTCGCGGTGGCCGACGAGGACCGCCCAGGCGTCGTCGAGGTCGAACGGCGGTACGCCGGTGGCGATCTCGTACAGGACGCAGCCGAAGGAGTACAGGTCGCTGCGCCGGTCGACCTCCCCTCCGGCGATCTGTTCCGGCGACATGTAGTGAGGTGTGCCCATCGCGACGCCCGTGCCGGTGAGCCGGGAGGTGACGCCGATGTCGTGCCCGAGGCGGGCGATGCCGAAGTCGCAGATCTTCACCGTGCCGTCGTCCAGCCGCACGATGTTGGCGGGTTTGAGGTCCCGGTGCACGATCCCCTGGTCGTGGGTGTAGGCGAGGGCGGCGGCGACCTGGGCGGCCACGTCCACCACCTCGCCGACGGGCAGCGGATGGTGCTTGTTGTCCTCCAGGAGCCTGCTGAGGTCACGCCCCTGCAGCAGCTCCATCACCAGATAGAGGACGCCCTCGGACTCGCCGAAGTCGTGCACCACGGTGATCCCGCGGTGCTGCAGCGACGCGGCGACCCGCGCCTCCCTGCGGAACCGCTCGCGCGGCACCCGCCCGAACGCCGGGTCGCGCTGCGGGCCGAGCGGGTCGAGGCACTTCACCGCGACCTGCCGCCCCAGTGACTCGTCCCGGGCGCGCCACACCTCCCCCATGCCGCCGCGTCCGATCCGGTCCATCAGCCGGTACCGGCCGTGGATCAGCCTGCTCTCCCCCATGTCCTACGCCGCCCCCGTCGTAGTCCGTCCCGCCCTCCCCTGACTCGTCCAGTATGGCGACAACTCGCCCGAGTTCGTACGGGGCACGGCGGCGCCCGGGGGCAGGCGGAGGGGTGGGTCAGTCGAGGGTGGCGAGGAAGTCGGTGCAGGCCCGGGCGCAGGCGCGGCAGGCCTCCGCGGTCCCCTCCGCGCCGGGGTGGCCGTCGAAGGTCCGGGCGCTCTCCAGGCACACCTGCCGGCACCATTCGACCTGCATGCGGATGGTGGCCTCGTCCGCCTGGTTCTCCTCGGACAGCACCCGGCAGGTCGCGTCGCAGACCTCCGCGCACATGATGCCCTTGCGCCGTACGAGTTCCTGGTTCTCGGTGCCGTCGGGGTCCACGAGTCCGGCCCGGGTGGCGCAGGCCCGCGCGCACTCGGTGCACGCCTGGGCGCAGGCGAACCGGTCTTCCAGGAACCGGAACAGCTCCTCCTGCGATGTCGTCGTCACACCGCGCGGGTTGCCGCCGTGCGGGCCGTCAAACCCCGTGGCGCCCGGTGTTCGCACGGGTTCCGGGGCGTCGTACGGCCGGCCGCGGCGGGAGGCGGCCTGGTTCGCGGGCGGGTCCGGGGGTACCCGCAGGCCATGATGAACGCCTCATGGATGGAGACGACCGACCTGGCGGCCGGCCGCGGTGCTCTCGGTGTCGGACTGGTGGTGGCGGGGATCGTGGTCCTGGCCCTGCTGATCGGCATGTTCGTCTTCGGCAGCCGCCGCGTCAGGAGCAGCGACACAAGCCACCCCCGGCCGGAGGAGCAGCCCCGGATGCCCGAGGGCGGCCCGGTCCGCGAGGTGCGGGAGCAGCGGGAGCCGAACGAGATGCCCCGGAGCGACGAGCGGCTGACGCCGCACGAGCTGGGGGGCCACGGCAACGCCGGCAGCCGCACCGGCGCCTCGCAGGAGCGGCCCCGCTGGGAGGGCGGCGGCAGCGGAGGCTTCGGCAGCGGAGGACCGGGCGCCCACTGAGCCGGACGCCCACCGAGCCCGGACGGCCCCGGCTTCGAGCCGGGGCCGTCGTCATGTCAGACCGTTTCTCCCCGCACGACGGGCCCGTTCGGTACGAAGCCCAGGTCGACGGGGGTCGCGGGAGCGCCGTTCGCGCGCACACCGGCGAGCAGTGCGGGGAGCTGCGGCGGCCACAACGGCTCGTGGTCCCCGGCCAGTTCGGCGGGGGACCACCAGCGCCACTTGAGGATCTTGTCCGCGGTGTGCGCGGCGGTGAGGTCCCCGGCCGGCTCCCGGCGGGGAGCGTGCGCGAGGAAGATGTGCTCGTGCTGGCGCACGGGCACCCCGGCCCGCGTGAAGTCGTGCTCCCACAGGCACAGCACGGCGTCCTCGACGCGGAGGTCGGTCCATCCGGTCTCCTCCCGCACCTCCCGCTCGGCGGCCTCCAGCGGTGACTCGCCCGGTTCCAGCCCGCCGCCGGGCATCGCCCAGTGCACGCCGACCTCGTCGTTGTCGTAGCGGAACATGAAGACCGATCCCTCGGGGTCCAGCACCGCGACCCTGGCTGCTTCTCTGGGTGTACGCATCCGGTCAGACTGACAGTGCCCTTCGGCGCTGTCATACGTGTTTTCAGGGCCGTGCCTCCGCCGGCGCCCGCCTCTCCCGCGCTCTCCCGTGGGGACGTGAGGCGCATCACAGCACTTGGGTGCATCGTTTCCCCCGCCCCAAGGCCTTCTTCCAGGTGCAAGGGCTTGTACGGACACGGGGCGGTAAGGGATGCAGCGGTTTCGGGCCGACGGCTTCGACGAGTTCGTGGCCGCCCGCTGGTCGGCGCTGCTGCATGTCGCGCGTCTGCTCACCGGCGGCGACCGCCAGCGCGCCGAGGACCTGGTCCAGGAGGCCCTGGTGAAGTTGTGGTTCGCCTGGCCGAAGGTCGCCGAGCAGGCACCGGAGGCGTACGTGCGTCAGGTGCTGGTGCGGATGGCGGCCCGCTCGGCCCGCCGGCGCTGGTGGGGCGAGCGCCCGGTGGGCGAGCTGCCCGACCGGCCCGAGCCGGGTGACGTGTCGGCGGCCGTCGCCGAACGCTCGCGGCTGGAGGCGGCACTGGCGCTGTTGCCGCCCCGCCAGCGGGCCGCGGTGGTCCTCCGCTACTACGAGGACCTGCCCGAGGGGCAGGTGGCGCAGGCCCTGGGCTGTCCGGTGGGCACCGCGCGCTCCCACGCGTCGCGCGGGGTCGCGCGGCTGCGGCAGATCCTGTCCGATTCCGTCCGGCCCGTGAGGTGAGGGGAGCAGCGATGGACGACTTCGAGCGCGAGCTGACGCGCATGATGCGCGAGGGCCGGACACACATCCCCCTCGAACCGGGGCAGCGCACCCGCCTGTACGACGGCATCCGGGCCCGTCGCCGGTCCCGGGCGCTGGTGCGGGCCGGCGGTTCCGCCCTCGCGGTGGCCGGACTGAGCATCGGTCTGGCGCTGCTGCCCCACCTCGGTTCCGGTTCCGCGCCCGCCGACCTGCCGCTGCCGGCGACCGGGTCCACGGCACCGAAGGCGTCCGGGGAACCCACCGTGTCCCCCTCCGACACCGGGCCGAGCCCGTCCCTGCCGCCGCCCCGCACCCCCGAGTCCATGATTGCCGGCACCTCACCGCCGGAGACCTCGGAACCGGGCACCTCGGAACCGGGCACGACGGAACCGGGCACGACGGGCCCCGGCTCGACCCACCTCGGCACGAGGGAACCCGAGTCGACGGACACCGCGACCGCCGCCCCCGGCTCGGACAGCACCCCGACCTCTCCCCCACCGACCGGATGAGGCCGGACCCGCCCGCCTCACCGGCGTCACCCGCCTCGCCCGTATCGACCACCTCGCCCGTATCGACTGCTTCGACTGCTTCGACTGCTTCGGCCGCCGGACCGTAGGGCCCGGCACGCCCGCCCTCGCCCGGGACACCCGACCGGGCGGTTCCCCGGACCACCCCACGGGCCTACTTGGCATGCGCATTACATCTCAGTCCCACCACACCCACCCTCCCGCAGGCCCACGCCGGAAAGTGACCGTGACCCGCCATGAGAACCGCCGGACGGCCCGCACCGCCCCACCGACCCCCGACCGACGCCTCCGCAGCCCGGCCGGTACTGCCCTGCCCGGCGGCGCTCCCCGCGGACCATGCCGAACCCGTGCTCGAGGTGGTCGTGCCCGTGCACAACGAGGAGCGGGACCTGGAGCCGTGCGTCCGGCGGCTGCACGCGCACCTCGCCGAGACCTTCCCCTACCCGTTCCGGATCACGGTCGCCGACAACGCCAGTACGGACCGGACACCCGGGATCGCCGCACGCCTGGCCGCGGAACTCACCGGCACCCGGTGGGTACGGCTGGAGGAGAAGGGACGCGGACGCGCCCTGCACACCGCCTGGTCCCGCTCCCCCGCACCCGTGCTGGCCTATCTGGACGTGGACCTCTCCACCGACCTGGCGGCCCTGCTGCCGCTGGTGGCCCCGCTGATCTCCGGCCACTCCGACCTCGCCATCGGCACCCGTCTGGCCCGCGGCTCCCGGGTGGTGCGCGGACCGAAGCGGGAGATCATCTCCCGCTGCTACAACGGGCTGCTGCGCGGCACCCTCTCCGTGGGGTTCTCCGACGCGCAGTGCGGCTTCAAGGCCGTACGGCGGGACGTGGCGGAGCGGCTGCTGCCGCTGGTCGAGGACCGTGCGTGGTTCTTCGACACGGAACTGCTGGTGATCGCCGAGCGAGCCGGCCTGCGGATCCACGAGGTGCCGGTGGACTGGGTGGACGACCCCGACAGCCGGGTCGACCTCCTCCCCACCGCGCTCGCCGACCTGCGCGGCATGGCCCGGCTGGGGCGGGCGCTGGCCCGTGGCCGGCTGCCGCTGGCCGCGCTGGGGCGCGCCGGGACGTCCGACGGCGCCGCGGGTCCGCCGCCCGGCCGGATCGCCCAGAGCCTCCGCTTCGCCGCCGTCGGCGCCGTCACCACCCTGCTGCACCTGCTGCTGTACGTCCTGCTGCGGCCGGCCGCCGGCGCCCAGGCGGGGAACGCGCTCGCGCTGCTGCTCTGCGCCGTCGTCAACACCGCCGCGAACCGGCGGTTCACCTTCGGGGTGCGGGGCCGCGAGGGACTCCCGGCCCACCACCTCGGGGGGCTCGTGGCCTTCCTCGCCGGTCTCGCCCTCACCGGCGGCGCGCTGGCCGTCCTCCACCTGACCGTCCCCGGCGCCGGACCGCGCACCGAGGTGCCGGTGCTGGTCACCGCGAACCTCGCCGCGGCCCTGCTGCGCTTCCACGTCCTGCGGGCCTGGGTGTTCCCCGGCCGCCGCTCCCGCCGTACGACAGGAACCTCCGCCTCATGACCGGCACGACGCCCCTGACCGGCCCGGCCGCCCCGGCCGACGCACCCGACGCCCCTCCCCCGGCCGCACCCGGGCCGCGCGAACGGCTGCGGAGCCTCGCCGCGCGTCACGGCCCGGTGCTCGCCACGTACGGCGTGCTCAAGCTGGTCGGCTTCGCCGTGTTCATGCTGCTCCTGGACTCGGCCGGCGACTTCCGGGAGAAGCATCCGCGTTTCGGCGGGGGCGCGCACCCGTGGGACGTGCTGGGCAGCTGGGACGGCTGGTGGTACCAGCAGATCGCCCTCTTCGGCTACGACCCCGCCCTGGAGCCCGTCCCCGGCGCCACCGGTCTGATCACCCTGGAGGGCAACTCGGCGGCGTTCTTCCCGCTGTACCCGGCCCTGATACGGCTGGTCTCGGAGATCACCGGGCTCGGCCCGTACGGCGCCGGGATGGCCGTGTCCGTGCTGTGCTCGTTCGCCGCCGCGCTCGGCATCCACGCCGTCACCGCGCGGCTGGGCGGCCACCGGGCCGGGCTGGCCGCGGTCGGGCTGTGGGCGGTGTGGCCCGGCTCCGGCACGGAGTGGGCGGTCTACTCCGAGTCGCTGTACACCGCGCTGGCCGCCTGGGCCTGCTGGGCCGTGACGACCCGCCGCTGGGCGCTCGCCGGGGTGCTGACCTTCGCCGCCGGGCTCACCCGGCCCACCGCCGCCGCCCTGGTCGCGGCCCTCGCCGTCGCGGGGCTGTGCGCGGTGCTGCGCCGTGCGGAGGACTGGCGGCGCCCACTGGCCGCGGTGGCGATCGCGCCGCTCGGGATGGCCGGCTACCTGGGCTGGGTCGGGTACCGGATGGGCGACTGGGGCGGCTACACCAAGCTCCAGGAGGGCGCCTGGGGTCACACCTTCGACTACGGGCGGCACAGTCTCGACGTGCTGACCTCGCTGCCGGTCGGGCACTTCGACTACCTGTTCGCCATGCCGATGGAGGACACGATCGGCGTGGGGGTGGTGCTGCTGGTGCCGGTGCTGACCGTGCTGCTGGTGCGGCTGCGTCCGCCCGTCGTGCTGGTCGTGTACACGGTGCTGTCGTACCTGACGGTCATGGGCACCCAGCAGTACTTCGGCAACGTCTCGCGCTACCTGCTCCCGCTGTTCCCCCTGTTCGTGCCGCTCGCCCTGGCCATGCGCCGGCTGAGCCGGTCCGCGCTGGTCACGGTGCTGGGCACGGCGGCGGTGGCGTCGGGATCGTACGCGGGATACGTCCTGTTCGAGCTGGGCGTGCCGTAGGCCGGTGCGGGGCGGTGGTCTGTCCGCCGGCGGGCGGGGGCAGGCTTCCGGCAGTACGCTGACCGCAGCCGGCCACCGGGAGTTCCCATGTGGAAGCGCAGGAAGCACGATCGCCGATCCGCAGCCCTCGCTCCGGAGTTGTGCGACCTCTGCGCGAGAACCTTTCCGCCCGGCGAGGCGGTGCGCGGGTACGTGGCGGACTCCTCGGCCGTGCATCCCGCCGATCCCCTCCACGACGGTCTGCGCCGCGTCACCGCCTGCTGCGAGGCGCACCTGGAGGAGGTCCGCGC
This sequence comes from Streptomyces sp. NPDC085937, assembly GCF_044540535.1. Taxonomy (NCBI): domain Bacteria; kingdom Bacillati; phylum Actinomycetota; class Actinomycetes; order Kitasatosporales; family Streptomycetaceae; genus Streptomyces; species Streptomyces sp. NPDC085937. The sequence goes on from NZ_JBITSH010000006.1 coordinate 109,245, forward strand.
CGTCTACCGGCGCCGGCCCTTCGTGCAGGAGGAGCTCTGGGCGGGCAAGATCGGCCGCGTGCTGGGCTCCGGCCCGCCGGTCGCCATGACCGACCTCGCCTGCCGCACCGGCCTCGACGAGCCGGACATCCGGCGCGCGATCGCCTGGCACAACGAGCACCACCGCCACCTGAGCGCGTGACGGCGGCCCCGCGCGCCGTCGCCTGAGCGCGTGACGGCGGCCCCGCGCCGCGCCCGGGACCGTACGACCGCGGCCCCGGGCGGACGGGGTGTCCGGCCGGGGCCGCGGGTGCCGTGGTGAGCGGCGGGGTCAGGCGGGCGCGGGGGCCGCGGGGCCCACGAGTTCCGTGAGGACGTCCTCCATCGTCACGAAGCCGATGACCTTGCCGTTCTCACCGACCGCCGCCGCGAGGTGGCTGCCCTCCGCGCGCAGCGCGGTGAGCGTGTCGTCGAGCGGGGTGTCGATGCGGACCCGGGTGACCTTGTGCAGCGTGGTGCGCGGGAAGGGCCGGTCCCGCTCGGTGACGCCGAGGGTGTCCTTGATGTGCAGGTAGCCCAGGAGCGCGTCGCCGGGGCCGGTGACCGGGAACCGGGACAGGCCCGCCTCGGCGGCCACGCGCTCCAGCCGTGCCGGGGTGACCGTGTGGTCGACGGTGTGCATCCGCCGGGCCGGGACGAGGATCTCGCCGACCGGGCGGGTGCCCAGCTCCAGCGCGTCCCGCAGCCGCTCCCCGTCGGCCGGGGTGAGCAGTCCGGCCTCGCTGGAGTCGACGACCATCCGGGCGAGCTGGTCGTCGGTGAACACCGACTCCACCTCGTCCTTGGGGTCGACCCGCAGCAGCCGCAGCAGGACGTTGGCGAAGGCGTTGATGCCGAACACGAACGGCCGCAGCGCCCGGGTCAGCCACACCAGCGGCGGACCCAGCAGCAGCGCGCTGGGCACCGGCGCGGCGAGCGCGATGTTCTTCGGCACCATCTCGCCGATCAGCATGTGCAGATACGTGGCGAGGCTCAGGGCGATGACGAACGCGATCGGGTGCACCAGCGCGTCCGGGACGTTCACCGCCTCGAAGGGCGGCTCCAGCAGGTGCGCGATGGCCGGTTCGGCGACCGCGCCGAGCACCAGTGAGGACACCGTGATGCCCAGTTGGGCGGTGGCCATCATCGCGGACAGGTGCTCCAGCGCCCACAGCGTCATCTTCGCGCGCTTCTCGCCCGCCAGGGCGCGCGGCTCGACCTGGCTGCGGCGTACCGAGATCAGGGCGAACTCGGCGCCCACGAAGAACGCGTTGGTCAGCAGGGTGAGGAGACCGATGGCGAGTTGCAGGACGGTCATCGGGCTTCCTCCATGACCTCGGCCCGTACGGGGGCCGGTGCGGTGACGCGTATGCGGTCGGCGCGGTGGTGCTCGACCGCGAGCACGTCGAGCCGCCAGCCGTCGACGTCGACGGAGTCGCCCTTGGCCGGGATGCGGGCCAGGCGGGTGGCGATGAGTCCGGCGACCGTCTCGTACGGCCCGTCCGGGGCGGTGACGCCCAGGGCGGTGAGCCGGTCCAGCCGGAGGCTGCCGTCGGCCTCCCAGACGGCGCGGCCGTCGGCCGTCGCCGGCGCGGGGGCCAGCTCGGGCACCTCGACGGGGTCGTGCTCGTCGCGGACCTCGCCGACGACCTCCTCGACGATGTCCTCCACGGTGGCGACGCCGGCCGTGCCGCCGTACTCGTCGATGACGACGGCCATGGCGCGGTGCGCCCGCATGCGCTCCAGCAGGCGGTCGGCGGGGAGGCTGTCGGGGACCAGCAGCGGCGGTGTGGTCAGTTCGGTGACGGGCGTGGTGGCGCGCCGCTCCGGTTCGAGGGCCAGCACGTCCCGGATGTGGACGGTGCCGACGACCTCGTCGAGGCTGTCGCGGTACACCGGGAAGCGGGACAGGCCGGTGGCGTGGCTGAGCGCGGCGGCGTCGGCGGCGGTGGCGTGCACCTCCAGGGCGCGGACGTCGACCCGCGGGGTCATCACGTTCTCAGCAGTCAGCTCGCTCAGGTGCAGGGTGCGCACGAACAGCTCGGCGGAGTCCGCCTCCAGGGCGCCCTCGGCGGCGGAGTGCCGGGCCAGCGCGCCCAGCTCCTCGGCGGTGCGGGCGGAAGCCAGTTCCTCGGCGGGCTCCAGGCCGAAGCGGCGCACGAAGCGGTTCGCGGTGCCGTTGAGGTGGCCGATGAACGGGCCGAAGGCGGCCGTGAAGGCGCGCTGCGGTCCGGCGACGACCTTGGCGACCGCCGCGGGACGCGAGATGGCCCAGTTCTTCGGGACCAGCTCGCCGATCACCATCAGCACCACCGTGGACAGCGCCACGCCGAGCAGAGTCGCCACGGTCGGGGCGGCGCCGCCCAGGCCGGCGGCGCGCAACGGGCCGCGCAGCAGAGCGGCGAGGGACGGCTCGGCGAGCATGCCGATCACCAGCGAGGTGACGGTGATGCCGAGCTGGGCGCCGGACAGCTGCACTGTCAGACGGCGTACGGCGGCCAGCGCACCGGCCGCGCCGCGCTCACCCGCGTCCGCGGCGCGCTCGAGTTCGGCGCGCTCGACGGTGGTGAGGGAGAACTCGGCCGCGACGAACACCGCGCAGGCCAGCGTCAGCAGCAGGGCGAGCAGGAGCAGCAGGACCTCGGTCACCGTGCCACCCCCGCTCCCTGACCGGCCGCGTGACGCGGACTGCGGGTGGTGGCACGGCTACTACTGGGAGGATCACCCATCGGGGGACCGTCGCTCCTTTTCGAACAGGTACGAAGACATGTGTGGAAGCAGGATGTCCTGCTTCCACGTCAACTGTAAAGGACCCGCAAAGTATCCCGCGCGCGTGAGTGACGGATGTCCCGTTCTCGGGGAGCCCGGACCGCCGCCCGTCGGAACCGGGGTCAGCCGTCCCAGGTCCAGTCGGCGACCTCCGGCAGGTCGGTGCCGTGCTCGCGGATCCACTCGTGGTGGCGCAGCCGGACGTCCTCCATCCGCTGCCGTACCGCGGCGGCCCGCACGGCCAGGCCGGGGACGCGGTCGATGACGTCCATGACCAGGCGGTAGCGGTCGAGGTCGTTGCGCACCACCATGTCGAACGGCGTGGTCGTGGTGCCGATCTCCTTGTAGCCGCGCACGTGCAGGTGGTGGTGCCCGGTGCGGCTGTAGGCGAGCCGGTGGATCAGCCACGGGTAGCCGTGGTACGCGAAGATCACCGGCTTGTCGGCGGTGAACAGGCCGTCGTACTCGAAGTCGGACATGCCGTGCGGGTGCTCCCCGCGCGGCAGCAGCCGGGCGATGTCGACGACGTTGACGACCCGCACCGCCAGCTCCGGCAGGTGCCGCCGCAGCAGCTGCGCCGCCGCCATGACCTCCTGGGTGGGCACGTCGCCCGCGCAGGCCAGCACCACGTCGGGTTCACGGTCGCCGGTCTCGGTGCCGGCCCAGTCCCAGATGCCGGCGCCGCGCGCGCAGTGCGCCTTCGCCTGCTCCATGGTCAGCCAGTCGAAGCAGGGCTGTTTGCCCGCCACGACGACGTTGACGTAGTCGCGGCTGCGCAGCACGTGGTCGGCGACCGACAGCAGCGTGTTGGCGTCCGGCGGCAGGTAGACCCGTACCGCCTCCGGACTCTTGTTGAGGATGTGGTCGACGAAACCGGGGTCCTGGTGGGAGAAGCCGTTGTGGTCCTGGCGCCACACGTGCGAGGTCAGCAGGTAGTTGAGGGAGGCGATGGGGGCGCGCCAGGGCAGGCGGCGGGTGACGCGCAGCCATTTGACGTGCTGGTTGACCATCGAGTCGACGATGTGCACGAACGCCTCGTAGCAGGAGAACAGGCCGTGCCGGCCGGTGAGGAGGTAGCCCTCCAGCCAGCCCTGGCAGGTGTGCTCGGAGAGGATCTCCATCACCCGGCCGTGCCGGTCGAGGTGCTCGTCCACGTCGAGCGTGCGGGCCTGCCACGCCTTGCCGCTGGCGTCGTACACGGCCTGGAGGCGGTTGGAGGCGGTCTCGTCGGGGCCCACGAGCCGGAAGTCGCGGCGGTCCGCGGTGTCCCGCATGACGTCCTCGAGGAGGTCGCCGAGGACGCGGGTCGGTTCGTGCATGGTCGCGCCCGGCTTGTTCACCGCGACGGCGTGCCGCTCCAGCGGCGGCAGGGGCAGCTCGCGCAGCATCAGCCCGCCGTTGGCGTAGGGGGTGGAGCCGAGGCGGCGGGAGCCGTCGGGGACGCAGGCCAGGACGTCCGCGCGGGGGCGGCCGTCCTCGTCGAACAGTTCCTGGGGCCGGTAGGACCGCAGCCACGCCTCCAGCTGCCGCAGGTGCTCGGGGTTGTCCCGGACGGCGGGCAGCGGGACCTGGTGGGCGCGCCAGGTGTTCTCCACCGGCAGTCCGTCGACCTCGGCCGGCCCCGTCCAGCCCTTGGGGGTGCGCAGGACGATCATCGGCCAGCGGGGGCGCTCGGTGGCGCCGTCCTCGCGTGCGGCGCGTCGGAACCCGGCGATGCGGTCGAGGGCGGTGTCCATGGCGTGCGCCATGGCCTGGTGGACGGCGGCCGGGTCGTCGCCGGTGACGTACAGCGGGTCGTGGCCGTAGCCCCGCAGCAGCGCGTCCAGCTCGTCCTCGGGGAGCCGGGCGAGCACGGCCGGGTTGGCGATCTTGTACCCGTTGAGGTGGAGGATCGGCAGGACGGCGCCGTCGTGGACGGGGTCGAGGAACTTGTTGGAGTGCCAGGAGGTCGCCAGCGGGCCGGTCTCCGCCTCGCCGTCGCCGACCACGCAGGCCACCACCAGGTCCGGGTGGTCCAGGGCGGCGCCGTAGGCGTGGGACAGGGAGTAGCCCAGCTCGCCGCCCTCGTGGATGGAGCCCGGGGTCTCGGGGGCGACGTGGCTGGGCACGCCGCCGGGGAACGAGAACTGCTTGAACAGCCGTGCCATCCCGCCCGCGTCCCGGGTGATGTCGGGGTACGTCTCGGTGTACGACCCCTCCAGCCAGGACCCGGCGACCACCGCGGGCCCGCCGTGCCCGGGGCCCCAGACGCACAGGGCGTCCAGGTCACGGGCCCGGATCACCCGGTTGAGGTGGGTGTACACGAGGTTGAGGCCGGGCGAGGTGCCCCAGTGGCCGAGCAGCCGCGGCTTCACGTGCTCCGGGCGCAGCGGCTCGGTGAGCAGGGGGTTCGCCATGAGGTAGATCTGGCCGACGGCCAGGTAGTTCGCGGCGCGCCAGTGGGCGTCCAGCGTCCTCAGCTCGTCGTCGCCGAGCGCAGCGAGATGGGGGTCCCCCCGGCCGGAGGCTGGGGGAGGGGCGGAGGCCTGGTGCGTGTCGACGGACATCATGGTGTCCTTCCGCGTCGGGATGGTCGGGGGAAGCCCGCGGGTCCGTATCTCCTCACCTTCCCCCGCGGGCCGCGGACCCGACAGGGCCACCTGGGCCATCTGCCCGAACCCGTGACAGCCGCCCGGCACCCGCGGCACCCTCACGCCGCGGGCCCCGGCGACGGCGACCTTCCCCGGCGTGCCTCCCGCTCACGGTTCCGTGACGAAGGACTGTTCCGTCCAGATGACCTTTCCCGTGGCGGTGTGGCGGGTGCCCCAGCGGTGGGCCAGTTGGGCCACGATCATCAGGCCGCGTCCGCCCTCGTCGGTGGTGCGGGCGTGCCGGGGGCGCGGTGAGGTCCCGCTGCCGTCGGTGACCTCGCAGATGAGCCCACGGTCCCGGATCAGACGCAGGGACACCGGCCCGGAGGCGTGACGGATGGCGTTGGTGACGAGTTCGCTGACGATGAGTTCCGTGGTGAACGTCAGCTCGTCCAGCCCCCACGCGGACAGCTGCCGGACGGCGGCGGTGCGGGCGGTGCCCACGGCGGCCGGGTCGCTCGGCAGGTCCCAGGAGGCGACCCGGTCCGCCGGCAGGCACCGGGTGCGGGCCAGGAGCAGCGCCGCGTCGTCCGGCGGCGGGCCGGTGAGCAGGGTCTCGACCACGCCCCGGCCGATCTCCCGCAGGGACGAGCGGGGTACGGCGAGGGCGTCGCCCAGCCGGGCGATCCCGTCGTCGATGTCCCGGTCCGGTGTCTCCACCAGGCCGTCGGTGTAGAACGCCAGCAGGCTGCCCTCGGCGAGATCCCGCTCGCAGGCCTCGAACGGCAGGTAGCCGAGGCCCAGCGGGGGCCCGGCGGGCAGGTCCAGCACCTCGGTGGTGCCGTCCGGGGTGACGAGGACGGGCGGCAGGTGCCCCGCGCGCGCCATCGCGCACCGCCCGCCGACCGGGTCGTACACGGCGTACAGGCAGGTCGCGCCGAGGAAGGCGGAGCCCGCGGCGGCCGGCTCGTGGTCGTCGTGGGCGCCCATCAGCCCGATGACCAGGTCGTCGAGGCGGGCGAGGAGCTCGTCCGGGGGGAGGTCGAGGTTGGCGAGGGTGCGTACCGCGGTCCGCAGGCGTCCCATGGTCGCGGCGGCCTCCATGCCGTGCCCGACGACGTCGCCGACGACGAGGGCGACCCGGGCGCCGGAGAGGGGGACGACGTCGAACCAGTCGCCGCCGACGCCGTTCGGGACGTCGGCCGGCTGGTACCAGGACGCCACGTCCAGCGCGGACCCCCCGCTGAGCGCCTGGGGCAGCAGGGCCTGCTGCATGGCGCGGGCGGCGGTGCGCTCGCGGGTGTAGCGGCGGGCGTTGTCGACGGCCACGGCGGCGCGGGAGACGAACTCCTCGGCGAGCCGCACGTCGTCGTCGCGGAAGGGGCCGAACCGCTCGGTGCGGGCGAAGGTCGCCACGCCCAGGGTGACGCCCCGGGCCCGGACCGGCACCACCATCAGGGACCGGTAGTCGTACATGAGGATCGACGCGCCGAGCGACGGGTCCTCGGTCACCCAGGGGCTGGTGGCGCGGTCCAGGTCGGGTTCGACCAGGGTCCTGCTCTCCAGCAGGCAGCGGGTCACCGGCGAGGAGGGGGCCCGCCGGACCGCCTCCCCGAGGGCCAGGCTGCCGCCGCAGCCGTCCTCGCGTGCCGACGCCTGGCCCGCACGGCGGATGACCGGCGCGAGCCCGACCGGTCCGGGCGCCGGTTCCTCGCCGCGCATCACGGAGTCCAGCAGGTCCACGGCGACGAAGTCGGCGAGGGACGGCACGGCCTCGTCGGCCAGTTCCTGCGCGGTGCGCGGGACGTCGAGGGTGCTGCCGATGCGGGCGCCCGCGTCGTTCAGCAGCGCGAGGCGGTTCTGGGCGTGCCACCGTTCGGTGACGTCGACGACCATGTACAGGACGCCCACCGGGCGGTCACGGCGGTCGGTCACCCCGAAGAACGACACGGAGACCGCGCGGGCCTCCGCGGGGTCCTCCTCGGCACTGCGGAACTCCCAGTCCATGACGGGCTCGCCCGTCTCCAGCACCCGGCGCATCTGCTCCTCGAAGCCCCGGAACTCCGAGGTCGGCCGCAGTTCGCTCAGCCGCCGCCCCAGGCGCTGCTCCAGGGGGATCAGCCGGTCGAGCGGCTCGTTCACCCACACGTACCGCAGGTCGGTGTCCAGCATCGCCAGGCCGACCGGGGCGCGGGTGAGGAAGGGGGTGAGCACCACTTGGCTGGTGCCGCCGCCGGGCATCCGCCAGAAGGCGCGCTTGGGCGGCCGGCCGACGTACCGGCCGAACACCAGCGCCGCGACGGTGGCCACGAGGACGCCGGGGACCATCTCGTAGACGCCCGACTCCAGCGGACCGAGCAGCGGGTTGACCTGGTCCCACAACAGGACCGTGCCGGCGCCGGCGACGATGCCCGCCATGGCCCCGGCCGAGGTCATCCGGGGCCAGTAGAGCGACAGCACCACCACGGGGCCGAAGGCGGCGCCGAACCCGGCCCAGGCGTAGGCGACGATGCTCAGCAGTCCGTCGCCGTGCAGCGCTATGGCGTACGCCACCACGATGACCAGGACGACGGTGCCGCGTCCCACCCACACCAGCGCCCTGTCGGAGGCGTGCCGGTTGAGGAACGCCCGGTAGAAGTCCTCGGTGAGCGCCACGGACGACACCATCAGCTGGCTGTCGGCGGTGGACACGACGGCGGCCAGGACGGCTGCCAGGACGACCCCGGCGATCCAGGGATCGAGCAGCGCCCGGCTGAGGGCGATGTACACGGTGTCGGGGGCGGACAGCGGGGACAGCTCCCCGATGCCGGCCAGGCCCACCAGGGTGGCGCCGGTGAGGACGAGGACGACCCAGGCGGTGCCGATGCGCCGGGCGGCCGGTACGTCCTGGGTGCTGCGGATGCTCATGAAACGGGCCAGGATGTGCGGCTGGCCGAAGTAGCCGAGCCCCCAGGCGAGCAGGGACACGATCGCCACGGCCCCGAGCGGACCCCCGCCCGTCCAGACTCCGCCCCCGAAGTCGACCCGGGAGCCGAATTCGCGCAGGGCGGGCTGTCTGCCGTCGAGGGCGTCCCCGAGCGCGCCGAAGCCGCCGAGACGGGCGATCGCCACGGCGGGCAGCACGAGCAGGCCGAGCAGCATCAGCGAGGCCTGCAGCACGTGCGTGAGGCTCACCGCGAGGAAACCGCCGAGGCACGAGTAGATGACGATGAGCAGGCCGGTGAGGGTGACGCCGACCGTGAAACGCAGATCGAAGACGGTCTGGAACAGCAGCCCGCCGGCCACCAGGCCGCTGCCGACGTAGACGGTGAAGAACACCAGGGTGACCGCGGCCGAGACCAGGCGGAGCATGCGCGTGCGGTCCTCGAACCGCTCCTCCAGGTAGCCGGACAGGGTCACCGCGTTCCCGGCCCGTTCGGTGTAGGTGCGCAGCCGTGGCGCGACGAACAGCCAGTTCAGGTACGTGCCGACGACCAGCCCGAAAGCGATCCAGACGGAGCCGAGCCCGGCGGCGTAGACGGCGCCGGGGAGCGCGAGGAACAGCCAGCCGGACATGTCGCTGGCTCCGGCGGACAGGGCGGCGACGTACGGGCCGAAGCGGCGCCCGCCCAGCGCGAAGTCGTCGAAGGCGTGCGTGCGGGCGTAGGCCCGGATCCCCGTTCCGATCAGGGCGAGCACGTAGAGGACGAACGTGGCGACGATCGGCGCGCTCAGCTGGAACATGTGGTCCTCGCCCGGAAGTCCCGCGATGCGCGGCACACCCTCGGTCCGGCGGGCAAATCATGACTCGGCGCCAAATTTACCCATGTCGACCCGGTGCAACCAGAGGAACGCCGGCGCGGGGGCCCGGCGGGACGGCCGGACCCCCGCTGGGGGACGCGGCGGGCTCGGCGAAGGCGCGGACGCCGGCGGCGGCCCGCGCCTGCCTCACTCGCCGCGCAGGGCGGCCAGCGCGGAGTCCAGGTTCGCCCCGCGCGGCCGGTTGTGGGGCAGCTTGCCGAGGACCACGGCCATGCCGCAGGTGTCGGTGAGGGCGGAGAACACCAGCCCGCCCGCGATGGCCGCCGAGAGCAGCTGGAAGGCGGGGTGCACGAGCAGGCCGAGCACGAGGCCGAGGAGCACCAGGGTTCCGGCGGTGAAGCGCACCTGCCGCTCCATGCCCCAGACCGCCCGGGTACCGGCGTTCGCGGGGCGCTCCAGGTCACGTCCCTCGGACGCCCAGGCGCCGGTGCCGCCGGCGAGCGTGGCGGCGTCGAGGCCCTCCTCGGCGAGCAGGGCGCACGCCGTCTCCGAACGCGCCCCGGAGGCGCACACGAGGAGGAGGTCACCGCGCCGCGCGGCCTGCCGGATCTCCGGCAGCGCACGCCGCACCCGGTCGAGGGGGACGTTCACGGCGCCGGGCAGGTGACCGGTCGCGTACTCGGCGGGCGTACGCACGTCGATCACGGTGAACTCGTGCAGCCGGGCGCCGGCTGCGTCGGTGGGGAGGGAGACGGGGGTGCTCATGGCGGGTGTGTGATCCTTCGTGGTCGACGGTCGACGGGGTACCCGAAGCGGACGTAGAGTACCCCACGGGGTATTTCATCAGGGAGTGGTCGTGGACATGGATCTCGCGGGCGCGGAGTTGAAGTCCGTGCTGAACAGGCTGCGGCGGGCGCAGGGGCAGATCTCCGGAGTGATCCGGATGATCGAGGAGGGGCGCGACTGCGAGGACGTGGTCACGCAGCTCGCGGCGGCCTCCCGCGCGCTGGACCGGGCCGGTTTCGCGATCATCGCCACGGGCCTGCAGAAGTGCGTGGCGGACATCGAGTCCGGCCGCGCGGGCGGCGAGGACGGCGAGCAGATGCGGGCCCGCCTGGAGAAGCTGTTCCTCTCACTGGCGTGACCCTCCGCCCCTCCCACGTGGACCGAAGGCCGCCCGCCCCACGGCAGGCGGCCTTCAGCCGTTCCTCCCGCGCCGAAGGCACGCCCCGCACCGCAAGCAGGCGGAACCGTCGCCACGCCCCGGCGTGCGCGGGGTGCGGCGCGCGGTCACGCGACGGACGGCCACACTCCGCCGCCACGCCCTCGACGTGAGCCGCGAGGGCCGAGCCACGCGGGGCGGGCGGCTGCCGTCACGGGTGCCCGAGGCCCCCGTGCGCGAACTCTCGAACGCGGCGGGGCCTCCTTCGGCCACCCACCGCGAGCCCCGGTAGGGAGCTTCACGGACATCCGGGCCGAACGGCCCTGGTCCCTGCCCCCAGGGGCCCTGGGATCCGCCGGACCGGCCAGCGGAGGCTGAAGGTGTCCGTTCCCGGCGAGGACGCGTCCCTGCCGGCGACAGCCCGCGCAGTGAGGAGGTTCAGCGATGAAGGCCACCGAGGTCGGCGCCGTCATGACCACGGAGGTGGTCACCGCCGCGTACGGCACCCCGCTCGGGGACGTGGTCCGCAGGCTTGCGGAGCACCGCGTCGGCGGCCTTCCGGTGACCGACGACGAGGGCAGGGTCGTCGGCGTGATCTGCGCGTCCGACCTCACGCGGCCCGGGGCCCGCGAGGCCGTCACCGGCCCCTGGCGGGTCCGGCCGCGCGGGCCCGGCCGGAGCCCGCTCCGCGCGCTCTCCGGCGGCCGGGCCCGTACGGCGGGCGGTGCGATGTCGGCACCCGCCGTCACCGTGAGGGCCCGCTCCACCGTCACGGAGGCCTCCTGCCTGATGACCACGCACGGCGTCGAACGGCTGCCCGTGGTGGACGAGGAGGAGCGGCTCGTCGGCATCGTCACCCGGCGCGACCTCTCCCGGGCGGTCCTGCGCACCGACGGCGCCATCGACCGCGCCGTACGCCGGTACGTCCTCGGGACGGCCCTGTGGCTGACACCGCGGGCCCTCGCCGTCGGCGTCGAGAACGGTGTGGTGACGCTCACCGGCCAGGTGGAACGGCGCAGCGACGTCGAACTCGCGGTGGACGCGGCGAGCCGTATCGACGGGGTCGTCGCCGTCGTCGACCAGCTGTCCTACCGGGTCGACGACACCCGGCTGCCCACCGCTACCGCCCCCGCGCTCGGGGAGACCGGGGAACCGGTCCCACGCCGGTGACCGCGCGTGGCCCCGTCAGACCGGGTACCCGGGGTTCGAGGGACCGCCGCCGGGACCTTCGGCCCCCTGCCCCTCGGCGGCCGGAGTGCGACGGTGGAGGGTGAGGCGACCGGCACACCCGGGCCCGTCCCCGGCCGAGGAGGCAAGCCATGGCGCGCACCCTGGAATGGAAGACCCGCCTCTACCTCTTCGAGGAGGAGGGCGTGACGAAGGCACGGGCCACGCTCGACACCGGGACCACGGTCCTCACCGGTCACGGCACGGCCCACCGCAACCCGGCGGACACGGACGTGCCGGAGATCGGCGACGAGCTGGCCGCGGGCCGCGCCCTGCGCGATCTCGGCCGCCACCTGCTGGACATCGCCGAACAGGACGTCGAAACCGCGAGCCCGCAAGACCCGGACCACACCCCGCTCCTCGGCTGGACCCTGTGACCCCCACCCGCACGGCCGCACGGTGACAGCGGGCCGGCGAAGCTGACGGTTTCCTCACAACTGTCCGGCAGAGTCGGCCGCATGATCAAAAACGCTTCCCGGGGAGTGCCCCTGGTGACGGTCTCCCTGCTGCTCACCGGCTGTGCGGCCGCCGGTGCGCCGGCTGAGTCGCATCCCGCCGCGGCCGCCCCGCAGGCCTCGGCACCGGTCGTCGTCGGCCACGAGGCCGCACCCGAACCGAAGGAGCTGCCCGGGCTGGGACCGCGCACCCGGGCGCAGGTGCCCGAGGACACCGGGCAGGCCGTCGTGGTGACGGGACGCGGCAGGAACTCCTCCGAGTCCACCGTCGTCCTGTACGAGCGCGGCGCGGACGGCTGGGAGGCCGTGTCCCGGTGGCCCGCTCACAACGCCCTGAAGGGGTGGACCGACGACCACCGGCTCGGTGACCTCCGGTCACCCGTCGGCGTGTTCACCCTGTCGGACGCGGGAGGGCTGCTGCCCGATCCGGGGACGCGGATGCCGTACGACCGTTCCGACGGTTTCTCTCTGTCGGGCACCGGGTTCCGCGGCGAGTCCCTCGCGGGGTCGTTCGACTACGTCGTCGCCATCGACTACAACCGCCGGCCCGGCACGTCCCCCTTGGACTGGACCCGCCCGCTCGGCGCGGAACGCGGGGGCGGGATATGGCTGCACGTCGACCACGACGGCCCCACCCAGGGCTGTGTCTCGATCGCACGCGAGCACATGCGGGCTCTGCTGCGGGCGCTCGACCCCGACCGGCGTCCCGTCGTGGTGATGGGCGACGCCACCTCCCTCGCCCGGTGACGGCGGGCCGCCGACCTAGGATGCCCGGCATGCGTGCCCATGTGCTGGTGGCCGAGGACGACGCGATGCAGGCCGAGCTCATACGCCGCTCCCTGCTGTCGGAGGGCCACACCGTGACCGTGGTCCACGACGGCGCGGCCGCGCTGGACGCGGCCCGGCGGCTGCGGCCCGACCTCGTCGTCCTGGATCTGATGCTGCCCGTGCTGGACGGGTTCGACGTGTGCCGGACCCTCCGCGGCGACGGTGGCACACCGGTGCTGATGCTCACCGCCCGTACCGCGGAGGACGACGTGCTGCGCGGTCTCGACCTGGGCGCGGACGACTACATGACGAAGCCGTACAGTCCGCGCGAGCTGCTCGCCCGGATCCGGACGGTGCTGCGGCGCAGCGGGCACGGCGCGCCGGGTGAACGCGTCGTGCGCGCCGGCGGGATCTCCGTGGACCCGGCCCGGCACGAGGTCCGCCGCGACGGGGAGCCGGTGGACTGCACCCCGGCCGAGTTCGCGATCCTGCTGGCGATGGCGGCCGAGCCGGACCGGGTGTTCTCCCGGCGGCAGCTTCTCGCGTGCACCCGGGGTATCGACCGGGCGTCCACGGAGCGCGCCGTCGACGTGCACATCATGAACCTGCGGCGGAAGATCGAGGACGACCCGCGCAGCCCCCGGCGGCTTCTCACCGTGTTCGGCGTCGGCTACAAGCTGAGCGCGGCGCGCGGATGAGCGGCGTGCCGGTGCGCAAGCGCCTCCTGGTGCGGCTTCTGGTCGCCTCGGTGCTCATCGCCGTCTGCTCCGTGGCGGCCACGGCCTGGCTCGTCGTCGAGACCACCACGCGCGCGCTGCGGGAGGAACAGGGTCAGGAGCTGGCCGTCGACACGGACATCCTGAGCCGGCTCAGCGGGTACGCCGCCACCCATCCCGACTGGACGGGCGTCGGCCCCGTGGTGCGGGCGCTGGCCCAGGAGACCGGCCGCCGGATAGCGCTCGCCACCCCGGACCGGGCCGTCGTCGCCGACTCCGCGCGGCCGGGCACGCCCCGGCCGCCGACCCCCGCGGCGACCGTCGACCCGCTGCGCACCGACACCCACAGCGAGCCGGGGGCGCAGCGCACCGGGATCGACCCGCGGGTGGTCGGCCCGTACCGGCTGTCGGCCGCGGACCGCGCCCGCCTGGACCGGTTCGCCGAGGCCCGAAGGGCGTGCCTGGCCCGTCACGGCACGCGGACGGCCGTCGTCCGTACGCCGAGCGGGCGGCCCGTGCTGACCGACGAGTCCGGCACCGTCGACGGCGGACAGGTGCCGCTGGAGTGCGCGGACGGCAAGCTGAACACCCCGACCGCGAGCGAGCGCGTGGCCCAGGACGACCTCCTCGCCCGGACGGACGCCTGCCTGAGGCGTCACGGGACGGCCCCGGGCGCCCACCACCTCATGGGCCTCGACCTCACCTCGGGTGCCAAGGGGCTGATCCGGGACGGCGTGAAACCGCCCGCCGACCCGGCGGACGGCCGCACGTACCGGCGGTGCGCGGACGCCGCGCTGCGCGCCCAGCTCGATCCGTACGTCGCCCCTCCGGCCGCGCTGTTCCTGGGCGGCGGAGGCAGCGACGAGGTCCGCTTCGACATGTCACCGGCCAACAAGGCCAAGGTCGTCGGGGTGGCGGCGCTGGTGCTCGCGGTGACCGTCGCCGTGACCGCGGCTGCCGCCGCCCATTTCGTCCGGCCGCTGCGCGCCCTGACGGAGGCGGTACGGCAGCCGCTGGACCGGCATGTGCGGGTCCCCGTCACCACCCGCGACGAGACCGGCCTGCTGGCCGAGGCGTTCAACGACCTCACCGCGCGCCGGGAGCGTCTGGAGGCCCAGCGCAAGGCGATGGTGAGCGACATCGCCCACGAGCTGCGCAGCCCGCTCACCAACATCCGGGGCTGGCTGGAGGTCACCCGGGACGGCGTGGTCGAGCCGGACCGCGAGCTGCTGGGCGCGCTGCACGACGAGGCCCTGGTGCTGCAGCGCGTCATCGACGACCTGCGGGACCTCGCGGACGCGGACGCCGGGGAGCTGCGGCTGCACCGCGAGCCGGTCGGCACCGCGGAACTGCTGGACCAGGTGGCGGCGGCGCACCGCGTGGCCGCCGAGGCGGCGGAGGTGGGCCTGAGCACCGCCGTCGCGCCCGGGACTCCCTGGCTGGACGCCGACCCGGTCCGGATGCGGCAGGCCCTGGGCAACGTCGTCTCCAACGCGCTCCGTCACACCCCGTCCGGCGGCACCGTCACGCTGGCTGCGCGGCCCGACGGCGACGCCGTAGTCGTCGAGGTCGCCGACACGGGCTGCGGCATCGCCGCCGAGGACCTCCCCCACGTCTTCCGGCGCTTCTGGCGCGCGGAGAAGTCCCGCAGCCGGCGCACCGGCGGCAGCGGGCTGGGCCTGCCCATCGTCCGTCACCTCGTCGCGGCCCACGGCGGCACGGTCGGCGTGACCAGCGAGCCCGGCACCGGCAGCGTCTTCACCCTGCGCCTGCCGGCCACGGTGCCGCCGCCCGTGCAGGAGGACGGTCCGGGCTAGCGCCGGCGGTCCGGTCATGGCGCGTGGACGACCGCCGAAACACGCTCCCGGATCCGCCCCGTTCGATGAAAGCGGGCGACGCCCCCTTGGAACCCACCAAGGCAGGGCAGATGCTGAGCTGTGGCCGCGTCCCCGACCGAGATCGTCCGGCTCCCCGGGCGTCTCCTCACGTGCCCTCCGGGGTCGCAAGGCCGATACTGCCCCTGTGGGGCACCCACCTGTCCGCAGTCACCCCGCCGCACCTGACCTGCCGCTCCGACCCGTACAGAGGCTCGAAGATCCACCCGTTCCGTCCCAGGAGGCACCCATGAAGATGCTGATCAACGTTCCGGAGACCGTGGTGGCGGACGCGCTGCGCGGTATGGCGGCGGCCCATCCCGAGCTGACGGTGGACGTGGAGAACCGTGTGGTGGTCCGCAAGGACGCGCCGGTGGCGGGGAAGGTCGGCCTGGTGTCCGGCGGAGGTTCCGGGCACGAGCCGCTGCACGGCGGGTTCGTCGGACCCGGCATGCTGTCGGCGGCCTGTCCCGGCGAGGTGTTCACCTCCCCGGTGCCCGACCAGATGGTGCGGGCCGCGGCGGCCGTGGACAGCGGGGCCGGGGTGCTGTTCATCGTGAAGAACTACACCGGCGACGTGCTGAACTTCGACATGGCGGCGGAACTGGCCGAGGACGAGGGCGTCCAGGTCGCCAAAGTGCTGGTCAACGATGACGTGGCGGTCACCGACAGCTTGTTCACGGCGGGCCGCCGGGGCACCGGGGCGACGCTGTTCGTGGAGAAGATCGCGGGCGCGGCGGCCGAGGAGGGGCAGCCGCTGGAGCGGGTGGAGGCGCTCGCGAAGCAGGTGAACGAGAACTCCCGCAGCTTCGGCGTGGCGCTGAGCGCGGTCACCACGCCGGCCAAGGGCTCACCGACCTTCGACCTGCCGGCCGGCGAGCTGGAGCTGGGCATCGGCATCCACGGCGAACCGGGCCGGGAGCGGCGTCCGATGATGACGTCCGGTGAGATCGCCGAGTTCGCCGTCGGCGCGATCCTGGACGACCTCACCCCGCGCAACCCGGTCCTGGTGCTGGTCAACGGCATGGGTGCCACGCCGCTGCTGGAGCTGTACGGCTTCAACGCCGAGGTGCAGCGGGTGCTCGGCGAGCGCGGGGTGCCGGTCGCCCGGGTCCTCGTCGGCAACTACGTCACGTCCCTCGACATGGCGGGCGCGTCCGTCACCCTGTGCCAGGTGGACGAGGAGCTGCTGCGCCTGTGGGACGCGCCGGTGAGTACACCCGGGCTGCGCTGGGGAATGTGATCCACTCCGGGGTGAGGGCTCCGGGTCACCTACACGCAAGGAGGTCCCGTGCTGGACGCCGACTTCTTCCGACGTTGGATGACGGCCACCGCCGCGTCCGTGGACCGCGAGGCGGAGCGGCTCACCGCGCTCGACTCGCCGATCGGGGACGCCGATCACGGCAGCAATCTCCAGCGCGGGTTCCGGGCGGTGCGCGACGCGCTGGACAAGGAACCGCCCGCCACCCCCGGCGCGGTGCTGACACAGGCGGGGCGTCTCCTCGTGTCGACGGTGGGCGGCGCGTCCGGTCCGCTGTACGGGACGCTGCTGCGCCGTACCGGGAAGACGCTCGGCGAGGCCGCCGAGGTGGACCGGCGGCAGCTGGCCGAGGCGCTGCGGGCCGGGGTGGACGCCGTGATGAAGCTGGGCGGCGCCGCACCGGGTGACAAGACGATGATCGACGCGCTGGTGCCCGCGGTGGACGCGCTCGGTGACTCGTTCGCCGCGGCGCGGGACGCCGCGCGGGAGGGCGCCGTGGCGACGACACCGCTGTTGGCCCGCAAGGGCAGGGCGAGTTATCTGGGCGAGCGCAGCATCGGGCACCAGGACCCCGGTGCCACGTCGGCGGCGCTGCTGATCGCCGCGCTGCTCGACGCCGGGCCGGACGGGGAGGCCCGCGGTGAGTGACGAGCAGCGGGTCGGCATCGTCCTGGTGTCGCACAGCGCGACCGTCGCCTCCTCGGTGGCGGAGCTGGCGCAGGGCCTCGCCGGCGCCGGGGCGACGGTTCCGGTCGCTCCGGCGGGCGGGACCGAGAGCGGTGACCTCGGCACGAGCGCGGACCTGATCGCCGCGGCCGCCGCGTCCGTCGACCGGGGTGCGGGCGTCGCGGTTCTGACCGACCTGGGCAGTGCCGTGCTCACCGTGAAGGCGCTGCTGGCCGAGGGCGACGAACTCCCCGAGAACACGCGGCTGGTGGACGCGCCGTTCGTGGAGGGCGCGGTGGCCGCGGTGGTCACCGCCTCCACGGGCGCGGACCTCGACGCGGTGGCCGCGGCGGCCTCGGAGGCGTACGACTACCGGAAGGTGTGAGGCGCCCGCCCGGCGGGTCGGTCGGCGGCGTCGACGAACTCCCGGGCGAGCCGCTCCCCTTGGGAGACCGCGGCCGCGCGGTCCTCGATCGGGGTGACCCGGCTGTCCTTGAAGACGATGTACGTCACCCCGGAGGGGGTGCCGCCGGAGCGCGGGTCGGGGTCGATGCCGAGGGACTTGGCCGCGGCGTGGGACGCCTCGCCGATGATGTCGGTGGGGCCGGTGTCGCCGACGACCGCGTAGCTGACCTTGTCGCGGTAGACCACGGCGGCCACCGAGCCGCCGCGTACGCCGTCGTCGCGGTAGTCCCACAGGTCGCTGGGTGCGGGGACCACGACGTAGGGCAGCTTCTCCGAGCTCAGCGCGCGGCCGTCGGACTGGGCGAACGCGGTGGAGGAGGAGAAGCTCGGGTCGGTGCGGGCGTTGCAGCGGCGGCCCGGGCGGCCGTCGCAGTCGATGTCCATGTCTGCCTTCCAGAACACCGCCTCGCGGGTGCCGCACACCGGCACGGTCGCCGGGGTCCCCCGGTCCGTGCGGTAGCGGCCCCGGGAGACGGGGCTGCAGCCACGCACCTTCGCCAGCAGATCGGCGGCGGTGACGGGGCCGGGAGGCGCGGGCTCGGGGGTGGCGGGGCTCGGGGCGGCCGGAGCGGAGGGGTTCTGGGTGCCGGCACCCGGCGTAGCCGGCGCCGGGGTCACGGGGCCCGGTGTGCCGGGGTCCTGCACCACGCCGTCCGGGGTCGCGGATGCCGGCGGGGCGGGTGCGGGAGTCACGGGCTCGGGCGTGCCTCCCTCCGGCGTCAGGGGGCCCGGCGTCACGGAGGCCGGGGTCACGGGGCCAGGAGTCACAGGGCCCGGGTCCGCGGCCCCCTGGGCCAGCCCCACGCGGCTCGCGTCCCGGCCGGCCGGCTCGGGGCGGCCCCGGTGCGGTACGGCGACGGGCGGCCGGCCGGTCGGCAGGGCCGGATCCGCCGCGGGGCCCGGGGCGACGCGTCGCGCTTCGGCGCGGGAGGGACGGATCTGTGCCGGCTCGGCGGCGGAGGACGCCGAGGGAGCCAGCAGCGCAACGCCCGCCACGGCGACGGTGAGCGTCTGGACACGGGACACGGTCAGGAGAGCCTCTCGTCGGGGACAAGGACGCACACCCAGGGCACTTTGCCCCATTTCATCCCGTTGCGAGGAGGGTGACTGCCCCGAAAGGGGCCGGACGGAGCACGCATGCACCGTCGGACACGAGGGGCGCCGGACGCCCGGGCTCGATGCGGCCCGGGCCGTCCAGCCACCCGTACCGGCGCGGGATCAGCGACGACAGCGGTCCGCGCCCGGGGCCTCAACACCCCTGTCTACGGGGGTGGTTCGGCCCGTCATGCTTTCAGCATACGAAACACCCGGACGCCGTCGGCCCGCACCACCCTCTTGAAGTGAGCGCGTCAGGTGCCCCATATTGGTACGGACCATTGACCGGTCCGGTCGCGACCGCACCCCGGGAGGCAGAGTCGTGCGTGGCGTTCCCCCAACCGCGTCATCGCGCCGCCTGCTCGCGCTCTGCGCGGTGGTCCTGCTGACCGCCTCCTGCCGCTGGGGCGCACCGGACGACACGGGCGGCGAGCGGCCACCGGCGGCACCGACGGGTGTCACCGCGCAGGCCGGCAGCGCCACCGGCGTCCACGTCATGTGGAACCGGGTCGCCCGGGCCGCGAGCGCGGTGACCCGGTACGAGGTGTATCGGGGCACCACCAAGGTCGCGGAGGTCCCCGGTTCCGCACACATGGTGGACGTCACCCGTCTCCGGCCCGCCACCTCGTACGTCTTCACGGTGCGCGCCCGGGACGCGGACGGCCGGCTCGGCCCGCCCAGCCGCGAGGTCCGGGCCACCACCCCGGCGGCGACCCGGGCCGACCGCACACCGCCCGCCCCTCCGACGGGACTGACGGGCCGTGCGGCCGGCAGCCGGGCGGCCCAGCTGTCCTGGACCGCCGCGACCGACGACCGCGCTGTGGTGTCGTACGACATCTACCAGGGCGGCACGAAGATTCACAGTGTGGGCGGGAACCAGATGGCCGCCGTGGTGACGGGGTTGCGGCCGGGCGTGCGGTACGCCTTCACCGTCCGCGCCCGGGACGCGGCGGACAACCTCTCGCCACCCGGTGCTCCCGTCCGCCTCACCACCGCCGACGGCTCGGGCGACGCGACCGCCACCGCGCCCACCGGCTTCCGCGCCGCCGTCCGCGGCTCCGGCGGGGCCCACTACATCGTCCTCACGTGGGTGCCGCCACGCGTCGACGGGACGGTCACCGAGTACGAGGTGCGGCTGGACGGACGGGCCGTCACCTCGCTGGTGTACGGCGGTGAGGCGCCGCGCGACCGGGCGACGTACCGCTTCTACGCGGGCGACCGGGCGGGCGTCACCCACCGGGTACGGATCAGGGCGATGCTGCCGGACGGCACCTGGGGCGCGTTCTCGGCCGAACGGACCGTCACGACCGGCACCGCCGCCTGACCCGGCGGAACGTCCGCGCTGCGCCGCCCGGAGGACGCCGTCACCTGCCCGGATGCGGCCGGAGTGCGCGCCGGTCGGGCTGCCCGTTGGCTGGCGTCGTGGCGGCACGGGCGCTCCCCGACCTCGGCGGCGCAAGGGATGTACCGCCGGCCGTGCCGCCGGAAGGCAGTCCACATGAGCATCTCGACGTCTCTGCTCCGCCTCGGACCGACCGTGGCAGCCGCCGCCGCGCTCGCCCTGCTGCCGGCCGGGCCGGCCGCCGCGGACGGGATCTCCGTGAGCACCACGGGGAACACGGTCTCGGTCACCACCGACGCGTGCAGCCAGATCAACGGCCACTGGGGCACCGCCTCGCTGCTCAGCAGCGGTCAGGCGAACTTCTCGCAGGGCCGCCAGGTGGCGCTGTCCGGGACGTCCGCGGGACAGTCCGCGGCCTGGTCCAACGTCAGCGCGGGCACGTACACGGTGATCGTCGTGTGTTCCAACGGCAGCACGGCGGGCACCCAGTCCGTGGTCGTGTCCCCCGCGCCCAGCCCGTCGGCCTCCCCCACGGCCTCACCGTCCCGCGGTGTGATGGGCGGCGTCGGCGGCGGCTCCAGGGACTACGGCACGGTCACCGCGGTGGCGGGCGGCGCGCTGGTCGGCACCGGCATCGTCGGCACCGTCCTGTATCTGCGCCGGCGCGCCGGCCGCCCGCGCCACCTGTAGACCCGGCGCCGGCCGCCACCACGTCCGACGCGCTCCGGTCGGGCGGCCGGCGTCGATCCCCCCCACTCCGCTCGCCGTCGGGGTCGCGGAGCCACGCGCCGTCGCCCGGGGAATCGTCCTGCGCCCAGGGCCTCGTCCGAGGGACCCTAGAGCCGGTCGGAGCGGGCGGCGCGGGTCGCATGCAGCGATCCCAGCAGGTGCAGCCGGTCGGCGTCGGCCGAGTCCGGCTCCGCGGTGAACACCAGCAGGAACGGGCCGGGCCTGCCGGGCAGCGGATAGGTGCTCCACTCCAGGGTGAGGTCACCGACCGCGGGGCTGCGGAAGGTCTTGGTGCCGCTCACCGAGGCCCGGACGTCGTGCCGGGCCCAGAGCCGTCGGAACTCGGCGCTGCGGATGCTCAGTTCCCCCACGATCGCGGTGGCGCGCGGATGCGTCGGATCGGCCGCGACCGCCGCGCGCATCATCCCGATGTAGTCCAGCGCCTGCGACTCCCAGTCGGGGCAGGTGCGCCCGCCGGTCAACTCGTCGTCGAACAACAGCAGAAGCATGTTCAGCCGGTCGGGCGGCAGATCGCCCGGAGCGCCGAGCAGCGCCTCGGCCTCCGCGTTCCAGGCGAGCAGGTCGAGGTGCCTGCCGAGCACGACCGCCGGGGTGTGCATCACCCGCAGCAGCCGCCGCGTGCTGTCCGGCACCACCTCCGGCCCGCGGTCCACCGGGGCGCGCGAGGGCCGGCGCGCGGCGTGCGCGAGCGTGAACAGGTGGCGGCGCTCCTCGTCGTCGAGACCGAGCGCGGTCGCGAGCGCGTCCAGCACGTCGTCGGAGGGCCGGACGTCCCTGCCTTGCTCCATCCGCTGGTAGTAGTCGGTGCTCAGACCGGCCAGCAGGGCGAGTTCCTCGCGCCGCAGCCCGGTGACCTTGCGGCGCCCTCCCGGCTCAAGGCCGACGTCGCAGGGGTGCAGCCTGCCGCGCCGGGCACGCAGGAAGTCGCCGAGCTCACGGGCGTACGGGTGGGTCATGCCGTCAGTGTCCCCCGTCGCCGGCCGCCCAGGGTAGGTCCCGTGGACCCAGGAAGACGGGAACGACCGAGGCCGCCCCGGCGGCACTTACCGTCGTCGCTCCAGGCACCGCCACACCCCAGGAGCAGCAGATGAGCGGATGGACCGCCGACCGCATTCCCGACCAGCACGGCAAGGTCGCCGTGGTCACCGGCGCGAACTCAGGACTCGGCCTGGTCACCGCGACCGAGCTGGCCCGGCGCGGGGCGCACGTCGTGCTGGCCGTGCGCAACCTCGCCGCGGGAGCGGCAGCGGCACGCCGTATCGGAGGTGACACCGAGGTCCGCGAACTGGACCTCGCGTCGCTGGCGTCGGTGCGCGCGTTCGCCGAGAAGCTCACCGCCGGTCACCCCTCGGTCGACGTGCTGGTCAACAACGCCGGCCTGGTGCGTCTGGGGCCCCGCCGGACCACCGCCGACGGGTTCGAGGCGCACCTCGGCACGAACATGCTGGGGCCCTTCGCCCTGACCGGCCTGCTGCTCGACGCGCTGGCCGCGGGCCACGGCGGCCGGGTGGTGAGCCTCAGCTCGATCACCCACAAGAACGCGCACCTGGACTTCGACGACCTGATGTCCGAGCGCGGCTACCGGGCCGCCCCCGCCTACGGCCGCTCCAAGCTCGCCACCACCCTCTTCGGCCTCGAACTGGACCGCCGTCTGCGGGCAGCGGGCCTCCCCGTGGTCAGCGCGCTGGCCCACCCGGGACTCACCCGGACCAACCTCACCCCACGCGCCTGGGAGCACCGCGGCCGGCTGGGCCGGGTGATCGCCGTGGCGGGCCTGCTGGCCACCCAGTCCGTGGAACAGGGGGCGCTGCCGCAGCTGCGCGCCGCGGCCGACCCGGAGGTGCGGGGCGGACAGTTCTTCGGCCCCGCCCGTCTGTGGGAGACCCGAGGCCCGGTCACCGAGGCCCGGCTCGGCAAGGAGGCCGCCGACCCGGCCGTCGCCCGCCGCCTGTGGACGGCCGCGCAGGACCTGACCGGCGTCCGCTACCTCTGAACGCCGGCCGCCACGTCCCCGCGTCCCCAGGGGCGCGGGCACCCGCGCGCCCAGCCCCTGCGCACCCGCACCCTCACTTGCACCCGCACGCAGGCGCCTATTGCTGCCCCTCCGGCATGTCGGAGAGCTCGGCGAACTCCGCCAGCGCGTGGTCGAGCCACTGCGTCCAGAAGGTCTCCAGGTCGATGCCGGCCCGCAGCACCAAGTGGCGCAGCCGGTCCTCCGGCTCGTCGCGGCCCGGCGGGAAATCCCGCCGCTCGATCTCCCGGTAGGTCTCCAACTGCCCGGCGTGCAGCTCCCGGTGGCGGCGCAGGTCCGCCTCCAGGCCCGCCGTCCCGACCACGGCCGCGGCCCTCAGCCGCAGCAGCAGGGCGTCGCGCTGCGGCTTGGGGTCCTGGGACACGGCGGTCCAGCGGGCCAGTTCCTCCCGGCCCGCCGGCAGCACCTCGTACGCCTTCTTCTGGCCGCGCGCGGGCTGTTCGGTGGGCAGGGCCCTGATCAGGCCGTCACCCTCCAGCTTCCCCAGCTCGCGGTAGATCTGCTGGTGCGTCGCGGACCAGAAGTAGCCGATCGACCGGTCGAAGCGGCGGGTCAGCTCCAGCCCCGACGACGGCTTCTCGAGCAGGGCGGTGAGGATCGCGTGCGGGAGTGACATGCGCTCATCCTAGGGACGGCTGTGATCGGTCCTAGAGCGCCGCCGCCAGCTCGGTGCCCTGCTTGATGGCGCGCTTGGCGTCCAGTTCGGCGGCCACGTCGGCGCCGCCGATGAGGTGGACGGGGCTGCCCGCCGCGACCAGCTCCTCGTAGAGGCCCCGGCGCGGCTCCTGGCCGGTGCACAGCACGATGGTGTCGACCTCGAGGACGGTGCTCTCCTCGCCGACGGTGACGTGCAGTCCGGCGTCGTCGATCCGGTCGTAACGCACCCCGGGGACCATGGTGACGCCGCGGTGGCGCAGTTCGGTGCGGTGGATCCAGCCGGTGGTCTTGCCGAGCCCCGCGCCGACCTTCGACGTCTTGCGCTGAAGCAGGTGGACGGTGCGCGGCGGGGCGGGCCGCTCGGGGGCGGCGAGGCCGCCGGGCGCGCGGTAGTCGAGGTCGACGCCCCACTGGCGGAAGTACGTCTCGGGGTCCTCGTGCGCCTTGTCGCCGCCGTCGGTGAGGAACTCGGCGACGTCGAAGCCTATGCCGCCCGCGCCGAGGATCGCGACGCGGTCGCCGACGGGCGCTCCGTCGCGCAGTACGTCGAGGTAGCCGAGGACGCTCGGGTGGTCGACGCCGGGGATGTCGGGGACGCGGGGGCTGACGCCGGTGGCGACGACGACCTCGTCGTACCCGGTGACGTCGTCGGCGGTGACGCGCGTGTCGAGGCGCACGTCGACGGCCAGCTCGCCGAGCCGGGTGCGGAAGTAGCGCAGGGTCTCGTCGAACTCCTGCTTGCCGGGGACCTTACGGGCGACGTTGAGCTGACCGCCGATCTCGCTCGCGGCGTCGAACAGCGTGACGTGGTGGCCGCGTTCGGCGGCGCTGACCGCGCAGGCGAGGCCGGCCGGTCCGGCGCCGACGACGGCGACGCGCTTGCGGCGGCGGGTCGGGGAGAGCACCAGCTCGGTCTCGTGGCAGGCGCGCGGGTTGACCAGGCAGGAGGTGATCTGGCCGCTGAAGGTGTGGTCGAGGCAGGCCTGGTTGCAGCCGATGCAGGTGTTGATCGCGTCGGCGCGGCCGTCGGCGGCCTTGGCGACGAAGTCGGGGTCGGCGAGCATCGGGCGGGCCATCGAGACCATGTCGGCGGTGCCCTCGGCGAGCAACCGCTCGGCGAGTTCGGGGGTGTTGATGCGGTTGGTGGTGACCAGGGGGACGTTCACCTCGCCCATGAGCCGCTTGGTGACCCAGGTGTAGGCGCCGCGCGGGACGGAGGTGGCGATGGTGGGGATGCGGGCCTCGTGCCAGCCGATGCCGGTGTTGATGATCGTGGCGCCGGCCGACTCGACGGCCTTGGCGAGGGTGATCACCTCGTCCAGGGTGGAGCCGTCGGGCACCAGGTCCAGCATGGAGAGCCGGTAGACGAGGATGAAGTCGTCGCCGACCGCCTCGCGGACCCGGCGGACGATCTCGACCGGGAAGCGCATGCGGTTCTCGTAGGAGCCGCCCCAGCGGTCGGTGCGCCGGTTGGTGTGCCGGGCGATGAACTCGTTGATGAGGTAGCCCTCGGAGCCCATGATCTCGACGCCGTCGTAGCCGGCCTGGCGGGCGAGGCGGGCGGCGCGGACGTAGTCGTCGATGGTCCGCTCGATGTCGGCGTCGGTCAGCTCGCGCGGCGGGAAGGGGCTGATGGGCGCCTGGAGGGGGCTGGGGGCGACCAGGTCCCGGTGGTAGGCGTAGCGGCCGAAGTGCAGGATCTGCAGGGCGATGCGGCCGCCCTCGCGGTGGACGGCCGCGGTGACCACCCGGTGCTGCTCGGCCTCCTCGTCGGTGGTGAGCTTGGCGCCGCCCTCGTAGGGGCGGCCCTCGTCGTTGGGGGCGATGCCGCCGGTGACGATGAGGCCCACGCCCCCGCGGGCGCGCGCGGCGTAGAACTCGGCCATGCGGGAGAAGCCGCCCTCGGCCTCCTCGAGACCGACGTGCATGGAACCCATGAGGACGCGGTTGGGCAGGGTGGTGAAGCCCAGGTCCAGGGGGGTCAGCAGGTGGGGGTAACGGCTCATCGGGCCCTCCGTGCGCGGTGTGGTGCCTGTAGTTGTAGGGCACGCGCACCGGCTTATGCAACTAGTTGCATAAACGAGGTGACGGAGGGCACAGCGTTCCGGCCGGCGTCATCCGCTTTCGAGCCGGACGTGCAGTTCGCGTTCCTGGTCGCCCGAGACCTTGCTCAGCTCGCTGACCCGGAACAGGTCGTCCAGGGTGGTGCGGAACCGGTCGATCGCCCAGTAGCCGCCGTGCACGTCGGCGTCGACCGAGGACGAGAGCCGCGCGGGGCGGGCCTCTCCCTCGCGGGCCTCGGCGACGTCGAACGTGCCGAGCCAGACCGTGGGCCGGGTCTCGTGCAGTTCCTCGGGCACGTCGTCGGAGCACCGGTCCGACGAGAAGCACGCGCACAGTGTGTCGAAGACGATCCGGGCGTCGTCCTTGCTGCATCCGCTGATCTCGACCGAGACGGACTCCGGGTGCGTGGGCTCGTTGACCATCGTGATCGCTCCTCTCGTGGTCACGTCGCCGCCCCCCCACCCCTCCCTCAGCAAAGCACCGGACGCCGGGAAGCACTACCCGCGCGCCCCTCCCGCGGTGGCGCGGTCACGGACACCGGCCAGGATGGTGGGAGGACACCGCCCAGGATGGTGGGAGAAGCGGGAACGGGACGACGCGAGCGGCGGAAAATCGCCCTCGCGCGCGGTACAACAGGGGGGTGGCGGCGCGGCGACGGCGCGCCGCGGACTCGGCGAAGGCGGGGCGTGGGATGAGTGCAGCGGCGTCACTCCCGGCCGGCGGGGACGGGCCGGTGCGTCCCAGCGGGCTGCTCGACGTACTGCGCGTGGCCTCGGTCGTCCTCGACTCCGAGGGGCGGATCGTGCTGTGGAGCCCTCAGGCGGAGGAGCTCTTCGGGTACACGGCGCAGGAGGCGCTGGGCAGGTACGCCGCCCGGATCATGGTGCACGAGGAGCACCTCGACCTCGTACGGAAGCTGTTCGCGGAGGTCATGCGCACCGGGCGGAGCTGGGCCGGGGCCTTCCCGATCCGGCGCAAGGACGGCGGGACCCGGCTGGTGGAGTTCCGCAACATGCGCCTGCTGGACGACCGGGGGGACGTGTACGCCCTCGGCCTCGCGGTCGACCAGACGACGGTGCGCCGGTTGGAACAGGACGTCGCGCTGTCCACCCGGATCGTCGCCCAGTCCCCCATCGGGCTGGCCGTCCTCGACGCCGGCCTGCGGTACGTGTCGGTGAACCCGGCGCTGGAGCAGATCAACGGCCTGCCCGCCGACGAGCACCGGGGCCGCACCATGCGCGAGGTGCTGCCGCTGATGGACGCCGCCACCATCGAGCAGGCCGCCGAGGAGGTGCTGCGGACCGGACGGCCGCTGGTCGACCGGTCGGTCACCGGCCGCACCCCGGCCGACCCGGACGCGGACCACGCCTGGGCGGTGTCGCTGTACCGCCTGGAGAACGCGCTCGGCACCGTGCTGGGCGTCGCCGTGTCGGTGGTCGACATCACCGAGCAGTACCGGGCCAACGCCGAGGCGGAGACGGCGCGCCGCCGGCTCGCCCTGATCGCCGACGCGTCCGCCCGGATCGGCACCACGCTGGACCTGGACCGCACGGCCGGCGAGCTCGCCGACGTGGCCGTGCCGGAACTGGCCGACGCGGCCGCGGTGGACCTCCTGGACGCGGTCGTACGGGGCCGGCGCAGCGTCATCGGCCCGGCCGAGCCGGCGCTGATGCGGGCGCTGGCGGTGCGCTGGGTGGACGCGTCCGACGTGCTGCCGGCGGCCGATCCGCCGGGGCGGGTGACCCGGTACGCGCCGGACCGGCTGATCACCGAGTGCGTCCGCACGGGCCTGCCGGTGATGGTGCCGCAGGTGAAGGACGAGGACCTGCTCCGCATCGCCCGCTCCCCCGAGGCGGCCGAGGTGCTGGCCCGGGCGGGTGTCCACTCGTACCTGGCCGTGCCGCTGATCGCCCGCGGGGAGGTGCTGGGCGCGCTGGACCTCATCCGCACGCGGACGCCCCATCCGTTCCACGAGGACGATCTGCTGCTCGCGCGGGAGCTGGCCTCGCGCGCGGCCGTACAGATCGACAACGCCCGCTGGTACCAGAACGCCCGGGACACCGCGCTCACGCTCCAGCGCAGCCTGCTGCCCAGCCATCCCTCCGTGACGGGCGGCCTGGAGGTCGCCTCCCGCTACCAGCCGGCGGGTGCCACCAGCGAGGTGGGCGGCGACTGGTTCGACGTGATCCCGCTGGACGGCGACCGCACGGCCCTGGTGGTGGGCGACGTCATGGGCAGCGGCATCCCCGCCGCGGCCACCATGGGGCGGCTGCGCACGGCGACCCACACGCTGGCCTCCCTGGGGCTCGACCCGGCCGTGCTCCTGGAACACCTGAACCGGATCACCGTCGAGCTGGACGAGGCGATCGCCACCTGTGTCTACGCCGTCCACGACCCGGCCGAGCGGTGCTGCGTCATCGCCAACGCGGGGCACCTTCCCCCGGCCCGGATCCGCGCCGGGCACGCCCCCGAGCTGCTCGACCTGCCCACGGGGGTGCCGCTCGGCGTGGGCGGGGTCGCCTTCTCCACGACCACGGTCGACCTGGAGCCGGGCGACCGGCTGGTGTTCTACACCGACGGCCTGGTCGAGACGCGCCGCGATCCGCTGGACGAACGCCTGGACCGGCTGCTCTCCCTGCTGGACCAGCGGCCCGGCCACTCCCTGGACGACGTCTGCGAAATGCTTCTGCGCACCCTCCACGAACCGGACAACTTCGACGACGTCGCCCTCCTGATCGCCCGGGTGACGGCGCCGGGGACGTAGGCGTCCAGGCACGTCCCGGGCGCGGCGGTCCGGCACGGGCGACGCACATTCCGGGGCGCGCGGGGCGTCGCAGCCGGCTGCGACGGAACGCCACGGTGCAGGGTGTGACCGGCGGATGCCGGTCATCACGTGGGCGTGGCGCCTCAGGCGCTGCGGCCTGCCGCAGCGGGCCCCCACCGTTCATGCCGGTCACCACATGCGCGCGGCGTCCCCGGGCGTCGCAGCCGGCTTGTCGGGCCCCCGCCGTGCACGGCGTCACCGGCGGATACCGGTCACCACATGCGCGTGGCGTTCCGCGCAGGTGGTGAGGCGGGTGTGCAGCCCGGCCCGGGCGAAGGCGGCGACGGCGGACGGGGCCTGGTGGCTGCTGGTCTCGACCAGGAGGCAGCCGCCGGGGGCCAGCCACGCCGGGGCCTGAGCGGCGACCCGGCGCAGCACGTCGAGACCATCGGCGCCGCCGTCGAGGGCGACGCGCGGCTCGTGGTCGCGGGCCTCCGCCGGCAGCAGGGCGATCTCGTCGCTCGGCACGTACGGCACGTTCGCGGCGAGGATGCCGACGCGGCCCCGCAGCCGCTCGGGGAGCGCGTCGAACAGGTCACCCTGGTGGACCCGCCCGCCGAGACTCGCGACGTTGCGGCGTGCGCAACGCACGGCGACGGGGTCGATGTCGGCGGCGTGCAGCTCGGCGCCGTCGAGCGTGGCCGCCAGCGCGGCGCCGACGGCGCCGGACCCGCAGCACAGGTCGACGAGGACGGACGCGTCCGGTGCCCACGCGAGCGCCTGCTCGACGAGGAACTCGGTACGCCGGCGCGGCACGAAGACGCCTGGCTCCACGGAGATCCGGAGCCCGCCGAACTCGGCCCAGCCGACGACGAGTTCGAGGGGCAGTCCGGCGGCGCGGCGGGCGACCATCGCGTCGACGGAGGACGGGTCGCCCTCGGCGGCGGCGAGGATCAGCTCGGCCTCGTCCTCGGCGAACACGCAGCCCGCCGCGCGCAGTGTGGCGGCCACCGCGTCACGGGGCGAGGAGAGGGAGGAAGGGGAGGAACGGTGCGGCAAGAGCCTGGCCTTTCGGGAGCCGACAGGCGCTCTCCCGGTCACCCGTTACGGGCGGACCGTGTCGTTCCGAGGTGAGAGCACCCGACCTGACAAGCGGTAATGGGTCTCACCTCCTCGACTCCGGCCGGGTCGGTCCGCGGCCGGACGGCCACCCTACCCGACGATCACCACGGCGGTACGGTGCCTTCAGGACCGTTTCGGGCAGGGCGGAGGGGAGGTGCGGGGTGGACGCGGACGAGGCGGGGAAGTCAGCGGACGAAGCGGGGAGATCAGCGGACGAGGCGGAGAAGTCCGGGGACGCGCGGGACGCCGTGGAGACCATCCAGCGGGAGATGACGGTGTTCGCCCGCCGGGCCCGCGCCTCGGCCGGGCGCATGCACCCCGAGCTGTCGCTCGTGTCGTACACGCTGCTGGGGCATCTGGAGACGAGCGGCGGATGCCGGGCCACCGATCTCGCCGCCCACTACGCGCTGGACAAGTCGACGGTGAGCCGTCAGGTGACCGCCCTGGAGCGGTCCGGTCTGGTGGAGCGGCGCCCGGACCCCGCCGACCACCGCGTGCAGGTGGTGCGGCTGACGGCGGCCGGCCGCAGCATCCTGGCCGATGTCACCGAGCGCCGGCGCGCGGCCTTCGGGGAGCGGCTGGCGGACTGGCCGGAGGAGGACCTGCGCCGGTTCGCCGGGTACCTCGTGCGCTACAACGCCCGGTCCGGTCTGGGGACGACCGGGCCGGTCACGCCTCCGGGCCGCGCGGCGCGGGAGGACTGACCCGGGCACCGGACGACGAGCGCCCGGCCCGTGCGCCCACGCGGAGCGCACCGCCCCGTGCCGTGCGGGGCACGGACACCGCGTACCGTTGGTCAGCGGAAACACTGAGCACCAGTCGCAACGGAAACGCCGATCACGTGAACATCACCCGAGGCTTCACCGGCCGTCCTCGCGTGCACAACCCCGGGCTGCCGCCCGGCCAGTACGACGCGGGGGACGAGTGGCCCGTCCTGTCCGCAGAGGTCACCCCCGACCTGGCCCCCGAGGACTGGACCTTCCGGATCGACGGCCTGGTCGCCGAGCCCCGCACCTGGGACTGGGAGCAGGCCCACGCGCTGCCCGCGTCGGCGTACGAGGGTGACATCCACTGTGTGACGAGCTGGTCGAAGTTCGGGGTGCGGTTCGGCGGTGTCTCGCTGGACGCGTTCCTGGAGCGGGTGCGGCCCCTGCCGTCGGCCACGCACGTGGTGGCGTACGCGCACACCGGGTACACCACGAACCTCCCCCTCGCCGACGTGACCGGCGGGCGCGCCTGGATCGCCTGGGAGTACGGCGGCGAGCCGCTGCCCGCCGAGCACGGCGGACCGGCGCGGCTGATCGTGCCGCACCTGTACTTCTGGAAGAGCGCCAAGTGGATCGCCGGGCTGCGGCTGCTGGACCACGACGAGCCGGGCTTCTGGGAGGGCAACGGCTATCACGCGCGGGGCAACCCGTGGGAGGAGCAGCGGTACTCCGGTGACTGAGCAACTGACACAGCGGATCACTCGGGCATTGACCGGGCCTCAGGCGCCGGTGACGCGGTTCGCGGTGCCCGGGCGCATCGGGGTGAGCGAGCGGACCGCGTCGGTGTGGCGGACGGCCACCCTCACGGAGATCCGCCGCGAGACGCCCCGCGCGTCGACGTTCCGGTTCGCGGTACCGGGCTGGCCGGGGCATGTGCCCGGGCAGCACCTGATGGTGCGGCTGACCGCCGGGGACGGATACACGGCGCAGCGCCACTACTCGATCGCCTCGGCGCCGGACGACTCCGGGCACATCGAACTGACCTTGGACCACGTGCCGGACGGCGAGGTGTCGGGCTGGTTCCACACGGTGGCCCGCCCGGGCGACCGGATCGAGATGCGCGGTCCGCTCAGCGGCTTCTTCGCCTGGCCGGGCGACCGGCCCGCGCTGCTGCTGGGGGCGGGATCGGGCGTGGTCCCCCTGATGTCGATGGTGCGGCACCACCGCGCGCGCGGCCTGACCGTCCCACTGCGTCTGCTGGTGTCGGCGCGCGGCCCCGAGGACCTGATCTACGGACGCGAGTACGGCGCGGAGACCACCGCGGTGTTCACCCGGAGCGCTCCGTCGGGTGTGCCCGTGGGACGTATGGCCGCCGCACATGTGGCGGCGCTCCTGGCCGAACAGCCCGCCGGTGGGTGGGAAGCCTATGTGTGCGGTTCCAACTCCTTCGCCGAGCACGCCTCCAGGCTGCTGGTGGCCGCCGGGCAGCCCGTGGAGCACATCCGCATCGAGCGCTTCGGCTGACCCGGACCGGCCCCAGATCCCAGGTCCCAGCCGGCCGTCCGTCCCTGCCCGCCCGGGCCGGGCAGCCGTCGTTTCGCGCGCCCGCCGCCGGGGCACCCGCCCCGGACTGTTCCGCGCGTGCCGTGAGCCGTGTCCCGGAGCCGCTGGGTCCGCCGCCCCGCTCGGCCTTCGTCCCCTCGGCCGCCGGGGACGGCAGGGGAGGTCGAGATGCTGACGCGAGTGCTGAGCGCCCGGCGGCGCGGCGCGCTCTGCCGCCGCTCGGACGTCGTCGAGGCGTGGACGGCACTTTCCGTCGCGGTGTTGCTGTGCCTGGCGGCCCCGCTGGCGGGGGTGCTCACCACTCGCTGGGCGTACGGGGACGCACGGGCGGCCGCCGACGAGCAGCGCGCCGAGCGCCACCGGGTGCGCGCCGAGGTCGTGGAACGTCCGTCGAGGGCGGGCCCCGCGTCCGGCTCGGGCGGACGGAACGCCGTCCGGGCGGCCGTGCGCTGGGCTGCGCCGGACGAGGGGACACGTACGACGGTGGCCCGCGTCCCGGCGCACGTACGCCCCGGCGACACGGTGCACGTCTGGCTGGACTCCCGGGGCCGCGAGGTCCTGCCGCCGGTCGACGACGCGTCGGTGTGGCAGTACGGCGTCGGCATGGGCACGCTGGCCGGTGGCGGCACGGCGGCGGTGCTGCTGCTCGCGCACCGGGCGGTGCGGCGGGTGGCACTGCGCCGCAGGCTCGAGGAATGGGACCGCGCCTGGGCCCGCACCGGGCCGCGGTGGACCCACCGCGGCGTCTGACCACCTCGGCGTCTGACCACCTCGGCGTCCGACCACCTCGGCGTCCGACCCACCGCGGCATCCGACCCGCCGAACGGGGCCGCCCCGGATCGCGGGACGGCCCCGACAGCAATCGCTTTCCACGCCTCTAACCTGGCCTTTTCGCAAGGGACCCTGGCGACGCGCCGGATGATCCACGTAACGTGTCCTCGCTTCGCACGGTCCCTTCCCGAAGGCGGTCACTGATGGCCCTGTTCGACCTCTCCCTCGACAAACTGCGCGCGTACCGCAGCACGTCCACGGCGCCCGAGGACTTCGACGCGTTCTGGTCCGCGACGCTGGAGGAGGCACGCCGGCACGACCTGGACGCCCGTTTCGAGCCGGTCGACACGGGACTGTCCACCGTGGAGGTCCTCGACGTGACGTTCGCCGGGTTCGGCGGTCACCCGGTCAAGGGCTGGCTGGTCCTGCCCGCCGGGGCCGGCGCGCCGCTGCCGCTGGTGGTCGAGTTCGTCGGGTACGGCGGCGGCCGGGGCCTGCCGCACGAGCACCTGCTGTGGGCGTCGACGGGCCGCGCGCACTTCGTGATGGACACCCGCGGACAGGGCAGCGCCTGGGGCGGGGGCGGCGGCACCGCGGACCCGGTCGGCGGCGGCGGACCGGCGTTCGCCGGTTTCATGACGCGCGGCATCGAGGCGCCCGAGAACTACTACTACCGGCGGGTGTTCACCGACGCGGTGCGCGCGGTGGAGGCGGCTCGGTCGCACCCGCTGACGGACGCGAGCCGCACCGTGGCGGTCGGCGGGAGCCAGGGCGGGGGCATCACCCTCGCGGTGGGCGGCCTGGTTCCGGACCTGGCGGCCGTCGCGCCGGACGTGCCGTTCCTGTGCGACTTCCCGCGCGCCACGACGCTCACGGACCGCAACCCGTACCGGGAGATCGGCTCGTTCCTCAAGACCCACCGGGGCCGTTCGGCGGACGTCCTGCGCACCCTGTCCTACTTCGACGGCGTGCACTTCGCCGCCCGCGGCAACGCCCCCGCCCTGTTCTCGGCGGCCCTGGAGGACCAGACGTGCCCGCCGTCCACGGTCTTCGGCGCCTTCAACGCGTGGGCGCACGAGGACAAGACCATCGAGGTGTACGAGTTCAACGACCACGAGGGCGGCGGCCCCTACCAGGAGGCGGTGAAGGTGCGCTGGATGCGCGCGTACGCCTGACGCACCCCGGGGCACCGCACGGTTCCGGCCGAACTGCCGGACCACCCTTCCTGTTGGTGTAGACCAATGGTAGATGTGATGGCTCAACGAGCCGGCACGGCCACGGTACGTCACCAACAGGAGGGCGCGGTATGGCCCGCACCACCCCGCACGATCACGTCGTCGGCGACCACTCGCCCACCGACGGGGAGCCGCTGTACCAACGGATCGCCACGGCACTGCTCGGCGAGCTGCGCACCGGCACCATCCCGCCCGGCGAAAGGCTGCCCGGCGAGCGGCAGTTGGCCGAGCACTTCGGCGTCAGCCGGGAGACCGTACGGCAGGCGCTGCAGGTGCTGCGGCGGGACGGGCTGGTCGCCACGGACCGGCGCGGCAGCCATGCGGCGCTGCCCGGCGAGCCGGTGGAGGCACCGGCCGCCGCGGGCTTCCCGCTCGGGGCGCGGCGCGCCGGGCGGGACACGGTGGCCCGGGCCACCGTCACCTGGGAGGTCCCGCCGGCGGGGCACGCCGAGCCGCTGGGGCTCGCCCCGGGCCGGCCGACCCTGATGCACCGGTACTGGTCCTCGTCGGCCGACGGGCGCGAGCAGCGGACCGCGGTGACATCGTTTTCCGCCGTGGTGCTGGCGGAGGTCGAGGAACTGGCGCGCTACCGGGACCGGGCCGACGGCACCGGCGCCGCAGAGCTGCGCCGGGCCTACGACTGGATGCGCCGGGCGGGTCTGTCGCTGCACCACCGGGACACGATCACCCGGCTCGCGGGCACCCCGTCGGTCCGGGTGACCCGGCGGGTGCACGACCAGTACGCCCGGCCGCTGGAGCTCACCGAGCTGGTCATGGACACCCAGCAGGACGTGCTGGTCTACGAGTTCATGATGCCGGCCGCCGTCTGAGGGGGCGTCGGGCCACGCACCACGCGCGCCTGCCGGGCCGCCGCCAGCAGGGTCCGGTCCCGCGACCACACCGCGCTGTCGTCCACCGCCCAGCCGCCGCCCGCGTGGTCGCAGCGGATGCGGACCAGACTCCAGCCGTACGGCGCCCCGTCGTCCAGGGCATCCGAGAAGTGCACGGTCAGCTCGGCGGTGGGGACCGGCCGGGGCGCGCTCCAGTGGGCGTACAGGGCGGGCGGCATGACGTCCGTGAGCGTGGTGACGGCCGCCGCGTCCAGGGGCCGGTCGTCCCGGAAGCGCACCCACGCGACGAGTTCGGCGCGAGGTCCCGCGGCCAGCGGGAGATCACCGGTGCCGGGGCGTATCTCCAGCTGGCGGGCGAAGGGCGCGAGGTCGGCGGGCAGCTCCAGGGGGAGACAGTCGTCCGGTTCGGGCACCTCCGGGGCGGCGAGCCCGGCGTACGCGGGGCCGGTGCGGGACGGTCCGAACAGCGCCGAGCCGAGGATCACCGGCTCGCCGTCCTGATGTCCGGTGAAGACGCAGGTGGAGGTGCGCCGGCCGGTCGCGGGTGCCGTCCCGGAGAAGCTGAGCGGCCCGGTCCCGACGGGGGCCAGGAAGTGCGTGGTGAGTGAGCGGACCGGCTGCGCCCCGCCCGCGAACGAGCCCCGCACGGCGGTCAGTGCCGCTCCGGCGACCCAGCCCCCGTGCATGCCTTCCCAGGACCACCAGCGGGAGTCGATGCGCGTCGCGTCATACGAAGTCGTCGTCACGCGACCCACCCTAGCCAGGTGAGTTGGAAAACCCAACGCAATGCGGGGATCGAGTTGGAAACCCCAACCCACAGATGCGGAGGGCCTCCGTCCGCCCTCTCCCGGCCCTTCAGCCCTCCGGCCCCTCAGTCCTCCGGCCGTTCGGCGACGATCAGGCGCACCTTCGGGCTTCCGTCCCGCCGTCGGCCGAACTCGGGGAGCGGCCAGAACGCGACGCGGAACCCGGCTCGTTCCAGCCCGTGCCACAGGTCACCGAAGCGGACGGCGCGGTAGTACATGACGAACGGCGGCCGCCACACGGCGTTCCGCACCCGCATGGCGGTGTCGAACCCCAGGAGCATCGCGTGGGTGACGGAGCCGGGCCGGGGTGGTGCGACCACCGGGAAGACGAACCGGCCGCCGGGCCGCAGCGCCCCGTACACCTGGGCGAACAGCCGCGGCATCTCGCGCGGCAGGAAGTGGCCGAACGCGCCGAAGCTGACCGCGAGGTCGAACTCCGGTCCGAACGGCAGCGCCCGCGCGTCCGCCCGCACCCAGGAGACCTCGGGTCCGGCCGGCCGGGTGCGCGCGCGGGCGACGTCGAGCATCCCGGCACTGAAGTCCACACCGGTGACGGTGTCCCGGCACACCTGCCGCAGCACGTCCACGCCCGCGCCGGTGCCGCAGCACACGTCCAGGCCGGTGCCGTAGGACCCGGAGTCCAGCAGCGCGGAGACGGTGGCGTCCAGCACCGAGTCGGGAGTACGGAAGGGGGTGTGGTCGAACTTCGGGGCGAGGAGGTCGTAGCCGCGCTCGACGGACGACAGTGCCTGGGCGACGAGTTCGCTCAGACGAGGGCCTTCGGGGCTGAACATCCGCTCAGCCTAGAGCCTGAACCGTACGGCCGCCCGGTGCGGCGCCGGGCTGCCCGTGAGCGGGCGCGCCTGGTGGCCCGGCGGGTGCCGTGTGGGGCATCCGGGTGCTCGCGGGCGGCTCGCGGCCGGGGCAGCACGGTGTTCGGGGGGCCGATTCCTACGTTTGCGGTATGACTATCGGATTTGCTTCGCGGGCTGCCGTGTCGGGGTGTGCGCTCTGCGCCGCGGGCCTGCTGGCGCTGGCGCCCGCCGCGGCGACGACCGGGCCCGGTGCCGACCCCGGGCCGCGGACGACG
Organism: Streptomyces sp. NPDC085937; assembly: GCF_044540535.1. NCBI lineage: Bacteria > Bacillati > Actinomycetota > Actinomycetes > Kitasatosporales > Streptomycetaceae > Streptomyces > Streptomyces sp. NPDC085937. The sequence continues at coordinate 145,786 of NZ_JBITSH010000006.1, forward strand.
GACGCTCCCGCGTCCCTGCTGTACCGGCCCGGCACACACGTCCGCCCGCGTGCGGGGGCGCCCGAGGTCCCGGACCTGTCCGCCCGCTCGTGGCTGGTCGCCGACGCCGGCACCGGCGAGGTGCTGGCGGCGCACGACGCGCACCGCAGGCTGCCTCCGGCCAGCACCCTCAAGACACTGTTCGCGTTGACCGTGATGCCGGCCCTGCCGTCCGGCATCCGGCACCGCGTCCGCCCCGAGGAGCTGGAGGGTATCGGGCCGGGGAGCAGTCTCGTCGGTGTCGCCGAGAACCGGTCGTACCGCGTCTCGGACCTGTGGAACGGGGTCTTCCTCAACTCCGGCAACGACGCCGTGCGGGTCCTGGCGGCGCTCAGCGGGGGGTGGCGGGTCACGGCCGAACGGATGGAGGAGAAGGCGCGTGCCCTGGGGGCCCGGGACACCCGGGTGAAGTCGCCCGACGGGTACGACGCCCCGGGCCAGGTGTCCTCCGCGTTCGACCTGGCGGTGTTCGGCCGCGCGGGGCTGCGCAGCCCGGAGTTCGCGACGTACTGCGCCAGGGCGGAGGCCAGCTTTCCGGCCCGCGACGGCGGCCACTACCCGATCGTGAACACCAACCGCCTGCTGACGGGGGCGGACGGGGTCACTCCGTACCGGGGGCTGATCGGGGTCAAGAACGGCTACACCAGCAACGCCGGCAACACGCTGGTCGCCGCCGCGCGACGCGGTGACCGCACGCTGGTGGCCACGGTGATGAACCCCCGGTCGGACGACGGGCACGCGGTGTACGAGGAGGCGCGCTCGCTCCTGGACTGGGGCTTCGAGGCGGCCGGACGGGTCCAACCGGTGGGCTCGCTGGACGCCCTGCGCGCCGGCCCGCCGGGCGGCCCGGAGGCGGACACCGTGGCCCTGCCCGCGCCCCGCCGGGACGACGCCGACGAGCGCCCGGTGACCTGGACGATCGCCGGGGCCGCGCTGCTGGGCGGAGCGGGGGTGGCGGTGTTCCTGCGCCTGCGGTGGGGCCCGGTCCCGAAGGACTGACGACCGCCCCCGCACGCCTCCCCGGGCCCCACCGGACGCAGACGCCCCGGCGTTGCAGCGCCAGGCGAAAGCCGGCGCGGCGGACACCTGACCGGTCGGCCCGGCCGGAACCGGCGTCGGCACACCGCTCGCCAGGGCTGCACAGTGCCGCCGCTTCCCCCCCGGCTTGCTCCGCCGGACAGGCCCTACACGCGGACCGGGGCGCCCGTCCCGTCCAGTGCGTGGACCGGACGGATGCCGCCGACCGGCCTGCCGCCGCCCAGGACCGTCTCGCCCGTGAAGTCGGCGAGCAGGGCCGGGTCCACGCCCGCCTGGGCGAGGGCCGCCGCGGCCACCGGGATGCGGGCGCGTCCGGCGCCGTCGGCGATCTTGACGGCGACCGCCCGGCCGTCGGGCAGTGCGGCCACCTGGACACCCTCGAAACCGTCCTTGGCGAGCAGCCCCGGCACGGACCGCATCAGCGCGGCCACGTCCCGGCCGGAGCCGGACGCCATCTCGGCGTGCGCGCGCATCGCGTCGGCGACCCGGGCCTCGGGGGTGCCGGGCGCCGCCGTGGTGATACGGGCGGCGGCGCGGGCCAGGCCCTCCAGGGAGACCGCGAACAGCGGGGCGCCACAGCCGTCGACGGTGACCGCGGCGACACGCCGGCCGGTGAGGTCCTCGACCGTCTCGGCGATCACCCTCTGCAGGGGGTGCGCGGGGTCGAGGTAGTCGTCGAGCGACCAGCCGTTCAGCTTCGCCGTGTACAGCATCGCGGCGTGCTTGCCGGAGCAGTTCTGGGCGAGCCGGGACGGGGCCCGGCCCGCACGCACCCAGGTGTCCCGCACGACGGGGTCGAAGGGCAGGTCGGGCACGTTGAGCAGACGGTCCTCGGCCAGCCCGGCGCGTGCGAGGACGCGCCGGGTGCCGGCGAGGTGCCGTTCCTCGCCGGAGTGGCTGGCCGCCGCCAGCGACAGCAGTTCGCCGTCGAGCGGGAGGCCCGCGCGGACCATGGCGACCGCCTGCAGGGGCTTGAGCGCGGAGCGCGGGTAGAAGGCGGCCTCGGGGTCACCTAGACGGAACCGGACCCGGCCGTCGCCGTCGAGGACGACGACGGAGCCGTAATGGACGCCTTCCACCACGCCGCCGCGTATCAGGTGGGCGACGGGGGCGTGGAGGGGTTCGCGGATCGGGGGTGCGTCCGCGGGGAGACTGCTGAGCATCACACTGCCTGCGTGTTGTGGTGGTGGACCGGCGCGGGGGTGGTGCGCGGGCCCGGCGTGCGCGCGGAGCGCACGAGGTCGGTCAGGGTCGTCTCGACACGGTCGAGGTGGTGGGTCATGGCCCGGACGGCGTCCGGCTCGGAGCCGTCGGCCAGCGCCTCGACGATCGCCCGATGTTCGCAGTCGGACTGCGCGCGGCGCCCGCCGAGTTCGTTGAGGAAGGCGGACTGGCGGGCCAGCGCGTCCCGGATCTCCTCGAGGACCCGCCGGAACACCGGGTTGTGGGCGGCCTCGGCCACGGCGAGGTGGAAGAGGGTGTCCATGGCCACCCAGGCGGTGGTGTCGGTCTCCCGCTCCATCCGCTCCAGCAGGTTCCGCAGCTGGTCCACGTCCTCAGGGGTGCGGCGCAGGGCCGCGTATCCGGCGACCGGGATCTCGATGTGCCGGCGCACCTCCATGAGGTCCCCGGCCGTGAAGTCGCCGAAGGTGGCGTCCTGAACCGCGTCGGCCACCACGAAGGTGCCCTTGCCGGTGCGGGACACGGTCAGGCCCATGGTCTGCAGGGCCCGCAGCGCCTCCCGCAGCACCGGGCGGGAGACCGCGAGGCCGCGGCACAGCTCCGCCTCGGAGGGGAGCTTGTCGCCGATCGCGTACTCGCCGCGCTCGATCGCGTCGCGGAGGTGGGCGAGCACCGCCTCCATCGCGCTGACGCGCCGGGGTACCGCACCACCTGTCTGGCTGTCTGACAGGTTCACGAGCCCGATGGTGCGCGGCGGCCGTCGGCACTGTCAAGCGGGGGCGGGCGGGGGTGGGGCGAACCACACCCCCGGCGCGGGGGCCACCACCCCGTCCCCCGGGGGGTGACCCGCGTTCCACTGGGGGGCCACCGCCATTCTTCGCGGGCAAAATCGTTCCCATACTGAACCGTATGGCCAATTCGACGGTACTGACCGGCACCCCTTCCTCAAGTGAAGGGGAAAAGGAAACAGGGCGACAGAGAAACGGGCGGAACAGCGCGCGGGATGAAGGAGCGGGACGAGGAAGTGATTTCTCGGAGCTGTCACGGCGCATGGCCGACGCGGGCCTGCTCCGACGCCGTCCGCTGTACTACACGGTCCGGTTCACCGCCGTGGGTCTGACGCTCGCCGGGAGCGTCGCCGCCTTCCTCGTGCTGGGCGACAGCTGGAGTCAGCTGCTCGTCGCCGCCGTCCTTGCCCTGGTGTTCGGGCAGCTCGGTCTGGCGGCGCACGACCTGGCCCACCGCCAGGTGTTCTCCCGCCGGCGCCCCAGCGAGACAGGCGGTCTGCTGGTGGCCGACGTGCTCCTCGGGATGAGTTACGGCTGGTGGATGAACAAGCACACCCGCCACCACGCCAACCCGAATCACGAGAGCAAGGACCCGGACGTCGCGCCGGACATCATCGTGTGGTCACGGGGACAGGCACGCCGGGCCAAAGGGCCCGCCCGGTTCATCGGGAAACACCAGGCGGCCCTTTTCTTTCCGCTGCTGACCCTTGAGGGATTGAATTTGAGTTTCAGCAGTTTCAAGGCGCTGCGCAGCCCGTCGATGAAACGGCCGGTGCTGGAGGGGACGCTGCTCGTCGCGCATTTCGTCGTGTATTTCGGCGGCCTTTTCTCGGTCCTCTCCCCCGGCAAGGCGCTCGTCTTCCTCGCCGTTCACCAAGGGCTGTTCGGCCTCTACCTCGGCTCGGTGTTCGCGCCGAACCACAAGGGCATGCCGATGATCGAGGAGGGGACCGAGCTGGACTTCCTGCGCCGCCAGGTGCTCACCTCCCGCAACGTCGACGGCGGCCCGCTGACCGACGTGTTCATGGGCGGCCTCAACTACCAGATCGAGCACCACCTCTTCCCCAGCATGCCGACGCCCGCCCTCGCCGAGGCGCAGGTCATCACCGAGCGGTACTGCGCCGAGCTGGGCATCCCGTACTGCCGGACGGGGCTGCTCGCCTCGCACCGCACCGCACTGCGCCATCTGCGGGACGTCGGTGAGCCGCTGCGCACGGCGGGCGGCTGACTCCCTCCGACTGCCGGAACCGGTGCTGACCCCCGCCGGCTGCCGGAACCGGTCCGGTCGCGCTACGACCACACCGCCCCGGCCAGCGCCGCCCCCGCGTAGGCGGCGCCCAGGCCGGCCGCCGTGCTCACCACGACGTTGGCCACCGCGTGACCGCGTGCGCCGCCCTCCACCAGGCGGAGGGTCTCGTAGGAGAAGGTCGAATAGGTGGTCAGCGCCCCGCACAGGCCGGTGCCGAGCAGCAGCTGGAGATCGGATCCCGCGGCGCCCGCGGCCGCCGCACCGGTGACCAGGCCGAGGACCAGACTGCCGGCGACGTTGACCGTGAAGGTCCCCCAGGGGAGCCCCGAGCCGTGCCGCGCCTGCACGGCCCGGTCGGTGAGATAGCGCAGGGGCGCTCCGACCATCGCGCCGAGCAGCACGTGGAGCCAGGTCACGGCCGCCTCCGCACGAGGACGCGACGGGTGGCCGCCGTGGCCGCCCACACGGCGGTGAGCGCGACCACGGGGGTGAGGGCGAGGTAGAGGAACGCGGGACCCGGACGGCCCTCCTCGAACAGGCCGCGGATGTCCACCGCGTACGTGGAGAAGGTCGTGAAGCCGCCGAGAACTCCGGTGCCGAGGAACGGGCGGAGCAGCGGGTGGGGGGTGCGGGCCTCGGTGACGGCCACCATGAGGACGCCCATCAGGGCGCACCCCACGACGTTCACGCACAGGATCGTCCAGGGGAATCCGCCGGCCGGAGTGGCCCACCACAGGGTGGCCGCGTACCGGGCCGCCGCTCCCGCTCCCCCGCCCACCGCCACCGCCGCGACGACGGGAGTCTGGACGCGAACCGCGGAGCGGGCCCGGCGTCCCTCGGTTCCGGGGGCTGTCACCGTCGTACGTCTCCCACTCGCTCGGGGATCAGCGTAACGACCCCGGTGAGGGTGCGCGCGACCGGCCCGCGTACGACCCCGCCGACACCTACCAGCCCTTCTCGAAGAGCCGGGTCACCTCGGCGACGCGGATCTCGTCGCGCAGGTAGCGGGGGCCGCCGTCGTCGCCGGGGGTGGTGCGGAGCAGGCCGAGCGAGGTGAGCAGCCGGAGGTGGGTGACGGCGGCGGGGCGGGTCACGCCCAGCCGGCCGGCGACGTCGTCCGCGGTGAGGCCGCGTTCGGCGGCGCCGGGTTCGGCCAGCCACGCGAGGATGCGCAGTCGTGTCCCGTCGGCGGGAGTGCTCAGCATGTCGTCCACCTCCACGCCGGGCTTCCGTGTCTCGCGGCGCCCTCCCACTGTGCCGCGCCCGGGGTCCCCGTGTCCCGTACTGCGGGCACGTTCTCCTGACTCAACCCCCTTGCCTGGCACGGAAGTTGAACACGCAAGCGATGACCGGGGGCCGTGGCTCCCGGCCACAGTGCCGGTGTCGCCGGTGACGGAACCACGCCGTCGCCGGGTGAAGCGGTCCTCGGGCCGGGGCGGACGGGGCCGTTCATCGAATACGGGCGCGTTCATTGAATATCGAACAAGTGTTACGGTGCCGGTATGGCAGGAATGGCCGACGAGGCGCGGCTCGAGGAACGGTGGCGGGACATCCTCGCGGTGCACGCCCGCACCCAGGGCGAGATCGACCGCGCTCTGCACCCCTACGGCCTGGGCGCCTCCGACTTCGAGGTGCTGCACCTGCTCGCCTCCAGCACTCCCCCGCCCGGCGAGCTGTGCCGGGTGCAGAACCTGGTCGGCCGGGTCCACCTCAGCCAGAGCGCGCTGTCCCGGCTCATCGCACGGCTGGAGAAGAACGGCCTGGTCGAGCGCAGCACCTGCCCGACGGACCGCCGCGGCGTCTACGTGCAGCTGACCGAGCGGGGCCGCGAACTGTACGCCGAGACGCTCCCGGTCCAGCGCGCCGCCCTGGCCCGCACCCTCGGCGACTGAACGTCTGTGCCGGCCGCACCGGCACCGGACCGACGACGAAGCCCCGGCCCGCGTCCTGCCCGGTGGCGGGCGGAACGGGCCGGGGCTGACGTGCGCAAGGGCCCCTACGGGCGGGCGAGCAGCGTGCGCACCCCTTCCGAGGTGAGGGTCAGACGGTGGTCGGAGCTGCCGTCGATGGTGAGGGAGAGGTCCTCGGCCGGCCACTGCGCGGCGAGGGCGCCGAGCGGGACCAGGCGGTAGCGGGACACGAACGGGAGCAGCCCGGCCATCTCCAGCTCGGAGGTGAACACGGGCACCACCTGGGTGCCGCCCGGCTGGTCCAGCACCGGCAGCGCGACGGCTCCGGGGTCGGCGGCCTCCTGGTCGCCCGCGTCGTCGGGGACGGGGATCAGCACGTCACTGTTCGCCAGGGCGTCCAGCGCAGCCGTGTCCTCCGTGTTCTCGGACAGCGTGTCCAGGGCCCGCTGCGCGGGCGTGGGGGCGTTGTTCTCGTGCGCGGGTGTCTCCATGGCAGATTCCCTGGTAGCGGCGGTCGTGGGGCCCGCCCGGGACTGGTTCGAACCGGGCACAGCAGGGGACGCGTACCCGTTCGCCCGTCACGCAACCCTGCGGGACGTACCCGCCGACGGGCCCCTGCGGACCTGCGGGCGGACCCCCTCGGAACCCTTCGAGCAGCATGGCTATCATATGAGCACCCTCTAGCTCGAAAGATGATCCTGTGACTGTCAACGAAGACTCGTTCACCAACTGGAAGCACCGCGAGGAGACCGCGGAGTCGATGATCCCGATCATCGGGAAGCTGCACCGGGAGCGGGACGTCACCGTCCTGCTGCACAGCCGCTCCCTGGTGAACAAGTCAGTGGTCAGCATCCTCAAGACCCACCGCTTCGCCCGGCAGATCGCCGGCGAGGAGCTGTCCGTCACCGAGACGCTGCCGTTCCTCCAGGCGCTCACCACGCTGGACCTCGGCCCGTCGCAGATCGACATCGGCCTGCTCGCCGAGTCCTACCGCGCCGACGACCGGGGCAGGTCCGTCGCCGAGTTCACCGCCGAGGCCGTCGCCGGCGCGACCGGCGCGGACAAGATCGACCGCCGCGAGCCGCGCGACGTCGTCCTCTACGGCTTCGGCCGCATCGGCCGGCTGCTCGCCCGGCTGCTCATCGAGAAGGCCGGCTCCGGCAACGGCCTGCGGCTGCGCGCGATCGTCGTGCGCCGGGGCGGCGAGCAGGACATCGTCAAGCGGGCCTCGCTGCTGCGCCGCGACTCCGTGCACGGCCAGTTCCAGGGCACCATCACCGTCGACGAGGCGAACAGCACAATCGTCGCCAACGGCAACACGGTCAAGGTGATCTACGCGAACGACCCGTCCGAGATCGACTACACGGCGTACGGCATCGACAACGCCATCCTCATCGACAACACCGGCAAGTGGCGTGACCGTGAGGGTCTTTCGCAGCACCTGCGCCCCGGCGTGGACAAGGTGGTGCTGACCGCGCCCGGCAAGGGCGACGTGCCCAACATCGTGCACGGGGTCAACCACGACACCCTCAAGCCGGACGAGCGGATCCTGTCCTGCGCGTCCTGCACCACCAACGCGATCGTGCCGCCGCTGAAGGCGATGGCGGACGAGTACGGCGTGCTGCGCGGACACGTGGAGACGGTCCACTCGTTCACCAACGACCAGAACCTGCTGGACAATTACCACAAGTCCGAGCGCCGCGGCCGGTCCGCGCCGCTCAACATGGTGATCACCGAGACCGGTGCCGCGTCGGCCGTCGCCAAGGCGCTGCCCGACCTGAAGGCGCCGATCACCGGCAGCTCGATCCGCGTACCGGTGCCGGACGTGTCGATCGCCATCCTCAACCTCCAGCTGGCCCGCGCGACGAACCGCGAGGAGGTCCTGGACCACCTGCGCAACGTCTCGCTGACGTCGCCGCTGAAGCGCCAGATCGACTTCATCAGCGCGCCGGACGCGGTCTCCAGCGACTTCATCGGCTCGCGGCACGCGTCGATCGTCGACGCCGGCGCGCTGAAGGTCGACGGCGACAACGCGATCCTCTACCTCTGGTACGACAACGAGTTCGGCTACTCCTGCCAGGTCGTCCGGGTCGTCCAGTACGTCTCCGGGGTGGAGTACCCGACGTACCCGGCCCCGGCGGTCTGAGCCGACGGTGACCGCGGAGCGGGGGCGGGGCGGGGCCGGTTGCCCCGCCCCGCCCCGGTCTGCCCGGATGACCTGTGGTAAGGGCCAGATCGATAACGATCACCCGGAAAACGATCGCCCGGGCACCAAGGCTTCCTAGTCTTCCGGCATGCCCCTCTTCAGCACCCGCACCAGCAGACGCCCCCGCATCTCCCGCTCCCTCGGCGACGACCAACTCTCCCGTACTCTCGGAAAGTTGAGCAAGAAGGGCAGCGCGACCGACGCCACCTCGATCTCCGAGCTGCTGGAGGAGACCGGCGACGACTGGGACAGACGCTCGCACCGGATGTCCGTGCTGGCCGAGGCGACGGCCGGCACCCGGATCGCGGCCACCTGGCTGGAGCGGGAGCCGGACGCGCCGGACGCGCTGGTGTTCCACTCCTGGACCCAGCTGACGCGAGGGCTGCGCGACGGACGTCTGGAGGACGCCCGGGAGGTCGTCGGCCGGTGCCACCGGGCCGCCGAGCTGTCACCGGAGGACCCGCTGCCGTGGGTGGTCCTGCTCGGCACCGCGCGGATCGAGCGGTACGACAGCAGGGACGTCCAGGCGCTGTGGCGGGAGGCCACCGGACGGGACCGCTACCACCGGGAGGCGTATCTGCAGATGCTCGCCCACCTGTCGCCCGAGGAGGGCGGGTCCAGCGCCGCGGTGCTGGACTTCGTCGACGCGGTGCGCGCCCACATCCCGGCCAACGCGCCGTGCGCGGCGATCGAACTCACTGCGGCCGTACGGCAGTACCAGGGCATCCTGGCGCAGGGCGGGGTGCGGGCGATGACGGCGGGCCAGCTGTTCGAGGGGGGACAGATGGCGGCGGCACTGCACCAGGCGGCCACGCTGTGGCCGAAGCCCGGGTTCTTCCAGCATGCGGCGGCCACCGCCGACCTCAACGTCCTGGCGTACGCGCTGTGCGCGGCCGGCCGCGCGGCGGACGCCCACCCGGTGTTCCAGGCCCTCCAGGGCGTGGTCACCCCGTGGCCCTGGGACGTCGACGGTCCGGCGCTCCAGCGTTTCGAGCAGCATCTGGCCAAGTCCGAACGCGGCCGCCAGGGAGGCATTGGCAGCGGCTGAGCCGCGCCGCCCCGACGGCCGTGCCGTCAGGCGCGGGACAGCAGGGTGGTGACCGCCTCCCGCAGGGTCCGGGCCGGGTCGGCGGCCGGGCCCTCGTGGCGCCAGGCGACGAAGCCGTCGGGCCGGACCAGCACCGCGCCGTCCGGTGTGACGCCGTGGGCGGCCGCCCAGTCGGTGCCCGGCTCGGGCACCAGGTCGGCGCCCTCACCGATGCCGTACGCGTCGAGCGGCACCGGGAGCCCGGCCGCCACCTCGGCCGCGGCGGCCTGCCAGGGGCTGTGCGGCGAGGTGAGCAGGACCAGCGAGCGCTCGTAGAGGTCGAGCGTGGAGACGCGGGTGCCGGCGCGGTCCAGCCACAGGTGCGGTGCGCGGCTGCCGGGCTCGCCGGTCAGGGCCACGGAGTCGGGCACCACCGGCGTCGCCGGGTCGGCGCCCAAAACCGCGCCGCGCGGATAGCGGTAGGCCAGGGCCACGTTGAGGATGCCGCCCTTGCGGCCGGTGAGTGCCGTGGTGGCCTCGGCGGGCGTGTACCCGGGGTGGCTGTGCTCCACCGAGCGGGACGAGGCGCGGGCGCTGGTCGCCTCGGCGACGGGCCGGCGCTCGCGGTCGTAGGTGTCGAGCAGGCCGGGTCCGGCCCAGCCGCCGAGCACCGCGGCCAGCTTCCAGGCGAGGTTGTGGGCGTCCTGGATGCCGGTGTTGGAGCCGAAGGCGCCGGTGGGTGACATCTCGTGGGCCGAGTCGCCGGCCAGGAACACCCGTCCCTCCGCGTACCGTTCGGCGACCCGCTCGGCGGCGTGCCAGGCGGCCCGGCCGGTGATCGTCACGTCCAGGTCGGGGACGCCCACGGCCCGCCGGATGTGCGCGACGCACCGCTCGTCGGTGAACTCCTCCAGCGTCTCGCCGTGTTCGGGGTGCCAGGGCGCGTGGAAGACCCAGCGCTCGCGGTTGTCCACCGGCAGCAGCGCTCCGTCGCCGTCCGGGCTGGTGAGGTAGCAGACGATGAACCGGCGGTCGCCGACGACGGCGGCGAGGTCGCGCGAGGTGAAGGTGACGCTGACGTTGTGGAACAGGTCGCCGGGACCGGTGTGCCCGATGCCCAGCGCCTCGCGCACGGGGCTGCGCGGACCGTCCGCGGCCACCAGGTAGTCCGCCCGGACCGTGGTGTGCTCGCCGGTCTCCCGGCTCTTGACCAGGGCCGTCACCCCGTCGGCGTCCTGGTCGAAGGACATCATCTCGGTGCTGAAGCGCAGATCGCCGCCCAGTTCCCGCGCGCTGCGCAGCAACACCGGCTCCAGGTCGTTCTGACTGCACAGGCACCAGCCGGCGGGACTGAAGCGGGCGAGTCCGCCGCCCGGGTCGATCTCCCGGAACAGCCACTCCCCCGCGTCCCCCACCAGGCTCGGTGTCTGCAGGATGCCGTGGTTGTCCGCCAGCACCGACGCGGCCTCGACGATCCTGCCGTCCACGCCGGCCGCGCGGAACAGTTCCATCGTGCGGACGTTGTTGCCCCGCCCGCGCGGGTGGATCGACGTGCCGGCATGACGCTCCACGAGCGTGTGCGGCACACCGAGCCGCCCCAGGAACAGGGACGTGGACAGGCCCACCAGGGAGCCCCCCACGATGAGGACGGGCGTGCGGTGGACCGCCTCGCCGGCCGTACCCGATCGGTTCATTGAAACGCCTCCAGCGTTCGCCCGGGTCGTTTGAGGAACGGGACGTCGATTTCATCCCCGGTGCGGGGCCCTTCGCGTCCGGGCGGCACCCGGTTGGCGCGCGGTTCACCCGCGTGCCCCGTGTCGCTCGCGCGCTTCCCGGGCCGCGCCGACCATCGACACATGGCGACCCCCTGCCCATCGGACACGGCGGTCGTTCCTGACCTTCCGTGAAGAGCTTCCGGAAGAAGCCCCGCCGCAGGGGTTTCCCCAACAAGAGGAGAGGTGCGCCGGATGACCATGTCGGGACGCATATCGCAGTCGGCCTTCGACGGCTCCAGGCTGCGGGTGATCCTGCTGCTCGACCTGTACGAAGGGGCGCAGGAGCAGTTCCTCGAGGCGTACGAGCACATGCGCAGCAAGGTCGCGTCCGTGCCCGGTCACATCAGCGACCAGCTGTGCCAGTCGATCGAGAACCCCTCGCAGTGGCTGATCACCAGCGAGTGGGAGAGCGCCCCGCCGTTCCTCGCGTGGGTGAACAGCGAGGAGCACGTGGAGACGGTCCGGCCGATGCACAGCTGTGTGCGGGACACCCGGTCGATGCGCTACAGCGTCGTGCGCGAGACCATGCCCGAGCGCCCCCTGGGCTCCGAGTCCGCCAGGGCGGGCCTGCAGTCGTCCGTGCGGGTCGGCGACGGTGTGGCGCGCCACGCCCTCACCTTCACCGTCAAGCCGGGCTCCGAGTCCAAGGTCGCGGAGCTGCTGGCCGGCTACGAGTCGCCCAAGGCGCAGGTCGACGACACCACGCGGCTGCGCCGCACCTCGCTGTTCATGCACGGCAACCGGGTCGTGCGGGCCGTCGAGGTGGAGGGCGACCTGCTCGCCGCGCTGCGCCACGTGGCGCGCCAGCCGGAGGTGCGGGCGGTCGAGGAGGCCATCAACCCCTATCTGGAGCAGGACCGGGACCTGACCGATCCCGAGTCGGCGCGACTGTTCTTCACCCGGGCCGCGCTGCCCGCCGTGCACCACGTGGCGTCCGGCCGTCCTGAGCCCGCCGGGCTGCGGCGGCACGCGCTGTACTACCCGGCCGTCGCGGGCCGGGGCATGGAGCTGGCCCGGTTCCTCGCCCAGCAGGACGAGACGGCCGCCGACGACCCGGACAGCCCGGTGTTCGCGAGCACCGTGTTCCAGCGGGACGACATCGTCGTCCGTCTCGTCGACGTCACCGGCGACCTCGACCTGGATCCGCTCGCGGCCCTCGGCATCACCGGCCCGGGCAAGGCGGCGGAGCTGGAGCGTCTCCTGGACGGCGCCGCGATCGGCGTCGAGGGCTCCCTCGACTCGGAGCGCACCCTCAACCGGCTGCTGTCGCACGCCGACATGCTGCCCGTCACCGACCGCAGCGCGGCGGCTTCCTGACGGTCAACCGCGGTGACGTCCGCGGCCGCCGAGCGCCCGGACGTCACCGGTACACCCGGAGGTATCAACCATGTCCAAGCAGCATCCACGCATCGTGGACCTGAGCGAGACGGAACCCAACCGCCGGCGCGGGGGTGACCTCAGGACCCTGCTCACCCCGGCCACCGTGGGCTCCACGAGCGGCTTCATGGGGCTGGCCGTCATCAAGCCCGGCGAGCGGATCGCCGAGCACTACCACCCGTACTCCGAGGAGTTCGTGTACGTCGTCAACGGGGCGCTCGAAGTGGACCTGGACGGCGAGCCGTTCGCGCTCCGCGCCGAGCAGGGGCTGATGATCCCGATCGACATGCGGCACCGCTTCCGCAACGTCGGTGACGAGGAGGCCCGCATGGTCTTCCACCTTGGTCCCCTCGCGCCCCACCCGAGCCTCGGGCACGTCGACACGGAGGAGACCGAAAGCGCGCTCTCCGGACCGCAGTTGACGGTGGGCGGACCGGAGACGGCCCGCCCGGCCGAGCCGAGCGAGGCCATAAAATGACCCGGCGGGTGGCCGTCACCGGAATCGGTGTGGTCGCTCCCGGCGGCATCGGGGCGACGGCGTTCTGGGAGCTGCTGGCCGCCGGCCGCACCGCGACCCGCGGCATCACCCTGTTCGATCCGGCGGGCCTGCGCTCGCGCATCGCCGCCGAGTGCGACTTCGACCCGTTCGAGCACGGCCTGGACGCGGACCTGTGCCAGCACGCCGACCGCTACATCCAGTTCGCCGTGGTCGCGGCCCGGGAGGCGGTCCGGCAGTCCGGGCTGGACACCGGGGCCGTGGACCCGTGGCGCACCGCGGTGTCCCTGGGCAGCGCGGTCGGCGGCACCACCCGGCTGGAACACGACTACGTGCTGGTCAGCGAGAGCGGCCGGCGCTGGGACGTGGACCACACCAAGGCGGACCCGAAACTGCACCTGGCGTTCGCGCCGAGCACCCTCGCCGCCACCGTGGCCGAGCGGTTCGACGCCCGGGGCCCGGTGCAGACGGTGTCCACCGGCTGCACCTCCGGACTCGACGCCGTCGGCTACGCGTTCCACACCATCAGCGAGGGCCGGGCCGACGTCTGCATCGCCGGGGCGTCGGACTCGCCGATCTCACCGATCACGATGGCCTGCTTCGACGCCATCAAGGCGACGTCGCCCAACAACGACGACCCGGAGCACGCGTCACGGCCGTTCGACGCCCGCCGCGACGGGTTCGTGATGGGCGAGGGCGCGGCGGTGCTGGTGCTGGAGGAGTACGAGCACGCGCGGGCGCGCGGCGCGGACATCCTCTGCGAGATCAGCGGCTACGCCACCTACGGCAACGCCTACCACATGACCGGACTGACCAGTGAGGGCCTGGAGATGGCGCGGGCCATCGACAGCACCCTCGACCAGGCCCGTATCGATCCGACCCGGATCGACTACGTGAACGCGCACGGTTCCGGCACCCGGCAGAACGACCGGCACGAGACGGCCGCGGTGAAGCGGTCGCTGGGCGCGCACGCGTACGAGACGCCCATGAGCTCCATCAAGTCGATGGTGGGGCACTCGCTCGGCGCGATCGGCGCCATCGAGGTGGCCGCCTGCGTGCTCGCGCTGCGACACCAGGTGGTGCCGCCGACGGCGAACTACGAGACCCCCGACCCGGAGTGCGACCTGGACTACGTGCCGCGCACCGCCCGTCAGCGGAAGCTGGAGCACGTGCTCTCCGTCGGCAGCGGGTTCGGCGGTTTCCAGTCCGCGGTGCTGCTGTCCGGGGCAGGCGGGAGGACACGATGAGCAAGCGGCGTTCCGGGCGTGCGGCCGTCACCGGCATCGGTGTGGTCGCGCCCGGCGGACTGGGCACCGACGCCTACTGGAAGTCGGTGCGCGAAGGGCTCGGCGTACTGGACCTGATCACCCGCGAGGGCTGTGAGCACCTTCCGCTGCGGGTGGCGGGCGAGGTGCGGTCCTTCGACCCGGCGGCCCTCATCGAGGACCGCTTCCTGGTGCAGACCGACCGGTTCAGCCATTTCGCGATGGCGGCGGCCGCGCTCGCCCTCGACGACGCCGGACTCGGCGGTGAGCCCGACGATCCGTACTCGGTCGGCGTGGTCACCGCGGCCGGCTCCGGCGGCGGCGAGTTCGGCCAGCGCGAGCTGCAGAAACTGTGGGGCAAGGGCTCCAAGTTCGTCGGCCCGTACCAGTCGATCGCCTGGTTCTACGCGGCGAGCACCGGTCAGATCTCCATCCGCGGCGGCCTGAAGGGGCCGTGCGGGGTGGTCGCGAGCGACGAGGCGGGCGGTCTGGACTCCCTCGCGCACGCGGCCCGCGCGGTGCGGCGCGGCACCGACGTCATGGTCGTGGGGGCGGCGGAGGCACCGCTGGCCCCGTACTCGATGGTCTGTCAGCTCGGCTACCCCGAGCTCAGCACCCTCGACGACCCCGGCCGCGCGTACCGCCCGTTCACCGAGAAGGCGTGCGGTTTCGTGCCCGCGGAGGGCGGTGCGCTGCTCGTCGTCGAGGACGAGGAGCGGGCCCGTGAGCGCGGGGTGCCCGTACGGGGTGTGGTGGCCGGACACGCGGCCACGTTCACCGGGGCCTCCCGCTGGGCGGAGTCCCGCGCGGGCCTCGCGCACGCCATCACCGGCGCCCTCGACGACGCGGGCGTCGCCCCGGAGGAGATCGACGTCGTCTTCGCCGACGCCCTGGGCGTGCCCGAGGCGGACCGTGCGGAGGCGCTGGCGATCGCCGACGCCCTCGGCGCGCACGGTACGCGGGTGCCGGTGACGGCGCCCAAGACCGGCTACGGCCGGGCGTACTGCGGGGCGCCCGTGCTGGACACGGTGGCCGCGCTGCTGGCCATGGAGCACGGTCTGGTGCCGCCCACGCCCAACGTGTTCGACATCTGCCACGACATCGATCTGGTGACCTCGCACGCTCGGCCCGCCGAGCTGCGCACCGCCCTCGTCCTCAGCCGGGGACTGATGGGCTCCAACGCGGCGCTGGTCGTGCGCCGCGGTGACGATTCCGCCCGGTGATCCGGGCGGGGAAGGAGCAGTCACCCATGATCACCACCGAAGTGACCTTCGACGAACTGGCCGCGCTGATGAAGCAGGCGGCCGGCATCACCGTCGACCCCAAGGAACTCAGGGACGCCGCGGAGTCCCCCTTCGACTCCTTCGGCCTCGACTCGCTCGGCCTGCTCGGCATCGTCGGCGAGCTGGAGAACCGGTACGGCGTGTCGCTGCCGCCCGACTCGGAGCGCTGCAGGACGCCCCGGGAGTTCCTGAACCTCGTCAACAGCACCCTCACGGCTGGAGCCTGAAAGTGGCAGGACACACGGAGAACAGCATCACCGTCGACGCTCCCTTCGACCTCGTCTGGGAGATGACCAACGACCTGGAGAACTGGCCGCGGCTGTTCAGCGAGTACGCGTCCGTGGAGGTCATCTCCCGCGAGGGCGCCACGACGACGTTCCGGCTGACCATGCACCCGGACGAGAACGGCAAGGTGTGGAGCTGGGTGTCGGAGCGCACCCCCGACCGCGCCAAGCGGATCGTGCGCGCCCGCCGCGTCGAGACCGGCCCGTTCGCCCACATGGACATCCTGTGGGAGTACGAGGAGGTGCCGGGCGGGATCGAGATGCGCTGGACGCAGGACTTCGCGATGAAGCCCGACGCCCCGGTCGACGACGCGTGGATGACGGACAACATCAACCGCAACTCCCGCACCCAGATGGCGCTCATCCGGGACAGGATCGAGCAGGCCGCCCGCGAGACCGAGAGCGCGTCCGTCGCGTCCTCGCGCTGAGCACCTCTCCCGCCCGCGGGACACGGAAGGACATCCCATGCACCACGCCCTGATCGTCGCCCGGATGAAGCCCGGTTCGGCGCCGCACATCGCCGACGTGTTCGCCGCCTCGGACCGCGGTGAGCTCCCCCACCTGGTCGGCGTCAGCCGGCGCAGTCTCTTCCAGTTCGGGGACGACGTGTACCTGCACCTCATCGAGTCCGAGCAGGACCCGGCGCCGGCCATCGCGAAGGTGGCCTCGCACCCCGAGTTCCGCCGCGTCAGCCAGGAGCTGGAGGCGTACGTCAGCGCGTACGACCCGGCCACGTGGCGCAGCCCGAAGGACGCCATGGCCCAGTGCTTCTACCGCTGGGAGCGCGGCGCCGGCTCCTGAGCCGCCGCACCTGGAGAACCCCGAGGCCGCCGGTCCCGCGTCAGACGCGGAGCCGGCGGCCTCGGGGTGTGCGGCCCGTGCCGTCGCGTGTCAGCCGGCGACGGTGCACTCGAAGGCGTGCAGGTAGGCGTTGACCGGGCGGATCTCGCCGATGGTCAGGCCCGCCTCGGTGAGGCGGTCCACCATGCTCTGCCGGGTGTGCTTGGCACCGCCGACGTTGAGGAGCAGCAGCAGGTCCATGGCGGTGGTGAAGCGCATGGACGGGGTGTCGTCGACGAGGTTCTCGATGACGACGACCCGGGCGCCGGGCCGCGCCGAGCGGCGGATGGCGGCCAGCACCCGGCGGGTGCTGTCGTCGTCCCACTCCAGGACGTTCTTGATGATGTACACATCGGCCTGGACGGGCACGTCCTCGCGGCAGTCGCCGGGCACGACGCGGACCCGGTCGGCGAGCGCGCCGCCGCCACGCAGCCGGGGGTCGGCGTTCTCGACGACGCCCGGCAGGTCGAGCAGGGTGCCGTGGAGGTGGGGGTGCTTCTCCAGCAGGCTGGCCAGGACGTGTCCCTGGCCGCCGCCGATGTCCACCACGGAGGAGGCGTCGTCCAGGTCGAGCAGCTTGGCCACGTCCCGCGCGGACTGCTCGCTGGAGGTGGTCATGGCCCGGTTGAAGACGTGGGCGGACTCGGGGGCCGACTCGTTGAGATAGGTGAAGAACTCCTGGTCGTACACGTCCTCGAAGACGTTGCCGCCGGTGCGCACCGCCTCGTCGAGGCGCGGCCAGACGTTCCAGGTCCAGGGTTCGGTGCACCACAGGGCGATGTAGCGCAGGCTGTGCGGGTCGTCCTCGCGCAGCAGCCGGGACATCTCCGTGTGCTCGAAGCTGCCGTCGGGGTTCTCGGTGAAGACGCCCTGGCACGACAGCGCGCGGAGCAGCCGGCGCAGGGTGTGCGGCTGGGTCTTCACCGCCGCCGCCAGGTCGTCGACGGTCATGGGGTCGTCGTCCAGCGCGTCGGGCACGCCCAGGCGGACGGCCGCGCGAACGGCGGCCGCGCAGGCCGCCCCGAATACGAGCTCCCTCAGCCGCATGGGCGGCGGGGGAGCCGGATCAACGGTGGTCATCCGTTGCCTCGCTTCTGCTGTTGTGCCGTGGGGGGGGGTGGGGGGGCTGACGGGTCAGCACATTCCTGCGGGTTCGGAGAGGGTGCAGGTGTTGCGGCTGAAGGTGTTGGTCTTCGCCGTGTCGCGGTTGGCCAGGTCGGCGGGGCTGTTGCCGGTCACCAGGTTGTCGCGGACGTCGTTGCGCTCGCTGGGCGTGCCGACGAGGCTCTTGAACAGCACGATGCCGCCGGACAGCGGGGAGGTGCCCTTGTTGTTCTCGACCCGGTTGAACGCCACCCGGGTCTCCTCGACGCCGGTGAGGACGATGCCCGAGCCCTGGAGGAAGGGCAGCCGGGGTGTCTTGGCGCAGTACTTGTTGTTGCCGTGGATGTTGTTCCAGGACACGCTCAGGTGGCCGGCGCGGGGCTTGGACTCGTCGCCCACGACGAACACCGCGGCGCAGTTGCCGGTGGCCTCGTTGTGGTCGACGCTGACGTTCCGCAGCCGGCGCACGGTGACGCCGAC
Source organism: Streptomyces sp. NPDC085937 (assembly GCF_044540535.1). Taxonomy (NCBI): domain Bacteria; kingdom Bacillati; phylum Actinomycetota; class Actinomycetes; order Kitasatosporales; family Streptomycetaceae; genus Streptomyces; species Streptomyces sp. NPDC085937. The sequence goes on from NZ_JBITSH010000006.1 coordinate 164,129, forward strand.
GCGGTTCTCGGCGGTCCTGTTGTAGCGGATCACCGTCTTCCTGGCGTCGCGCGCGCCTTCCTCGGTGTCGACGGTGTTGGCCACGAACAGTCCGGCGTCGCCGTTCTTCCGGGTGACGTTGTGGCTGAGCACGCCGCGCACGGAGCGTTCCTGGGCGATGCCCCACTGGCCGTTCTTCTCGGCGACGACATGGCGGACCTTGAGGTTGTCGGTCCCCGTGGCCCACACCCCGTTCTTGGCGTATCCACGCACCGTCAGGTGGCGTACGGAGACGTCCTTGAGGGGCTTCTTGTCGGTGCCGGTGACGCAGACGCCGTTGCCGGCCTTGGCGCAGGCGGACGTGCCGGCCTTCGCGGCCGGCTGCAGGACGGTGCGGCCCGCGGCGTCGCCGCGCAGGGTGATGCCGGACTTCTTGATGTCGACGCTCTGCTTGTAGGTGCCGGCGGCCAGGAGGACGGTGTCTCCCGACTTGGCGGCGTTCACGGCCTTCTGGATGGACTGCCCCGGCTGTACGCGGTGCACGGTCGTCAGATGGGCCGACGGGGCGGCACCGATCCCCGCGGCCACGACGGCGGTGGTGCACGCGAGATACGCGATGTGACGTTTGTTCATGGAGCCGAAGCTATGAGCGGGCGTTGTGCCCCGCCACCGGTGATCACCCAGCCGGGCGCGGTGCCGCGGCGGGGTGGGGTACCGCGTCCCGGCGCAGGTCCCGGAGCTCGGGAAGACGCCGGAAACCGGCCGACGCGTAGGTGGCGACGGCGGCCGTGTTGGAGCTGGGGGTGCACACGACGGCGCTCGACGAGCCCAGCTCCCGGAGCGCGGCCGCCGCGGCGAGGGTGACCGCCCGGCCGTGGCCCCGGCCGCGGTGGTCCCGGTGCACCCCCAGCGGTTCCAGCAGCCCGGGACGTCCCGGGCCGGCCGACCACACGGTCACCGCCGCCACCGGGTCGCCCCGCTCGTCGTGGGCGACCAGGCAGCGGGCGTCGGTGTAGGTCTGCGCGGCGGCCATCGCGTGCCAGGCCTCCTCCGTGAACGCCGAGTTGGCGAACGCGGCCCGCTGCACGGCACTGCGCACCCGCGCCCCGTCCGGTCCGGTCACCTCGATCCGTACGCCCGGGCCGGGCACCGGGGCGGCGAGGTCACGGTGCAGCGGCGTCCACGGCTCGTCGTCCGTCCAGCCGGCGTCGGCGAGGGTCTGCCGGACCAGCGCGCCCCTCGGGGCCTCGACGTACACCGTTCCCTCGGGCAGGACGCCCCGTCCGGGCTCCGTGAGGTCCGCGGTGAGCCGCCGCGCCACGTCCTCGTCCCGCCGGGCGTCGGGCGCGAGGGCCAGACGCAGCAGGTCGGGGCCGTCCAGCAGGCCGACGGCGACGGTTCCTCCGCCTCGCCGCCACACCCTGACCGCCTCGGTGGCCGGCCCGTCCCCGAACCGCAGGAACCAGCCCACGTCCCCCGGGTGCAGCTGTACGGGCGCCCCCTCGTGCTGCCACTCCCGCAGCACCCGCACGACCTCGTCCAGCCCGCCGGCTCCCGCCCCGCCCACCTCGACCGTCATGCCCCGATGACACACCATCACGCAGCGGCCCGGGGCTCGTACGGCAGATCTCACCGGAACACGGCCGCCGGTGCCGGCCCGGGTCTCCCCTGAGGCCGGCACCGACGTCCCGTCCGGGCGGGCCGGGGGCGTCGCTCAGGCCGCGCGCAGCGGCTCCAGCGCCTTGGCCCAGGCGACCACCTGGTCCAGGGTGGTGGTCAGGGTGGCGTGCTGGATGTCCGCGGGCTTGAAGGTGCTGAAGTTCTCGAAGTCCGTGAACAGGGAGAGAGCCACCTGCGAGCGGACGTCGGCCAGCTGCAGCTCCCCCGCGATGCCGCGCAGGTGCTCCACGGCACGGGTGCCGCCGACCGATCCGTAGCTGACGAACCCGACGGCCTTGTTGTTCCACTCGGCGTAGAGGTAGTCGATGGCGTTCTTCAGGGCGCCCGGCACGGAGCGGTTGTACTCCGGCGTCACGATGACGAACCCGTCCAGGGACGCGATCTTCTCGGCCCAGGGCCCGGTGTGCGGCCGGGTGTAGTTACCCAGGGACGCCGGGTACGGCTCGTCCAGGACCGGAAGCTCGTAGTCGAGGAGATCGACGATCTCGAACTCCGCGTCGGTGCGCCGGGCGGCGACCTCGTGCACCCAGCGGGCCACGGCCTCACCGTTGCGGCCCGGGCGGGTGCTGCCGAGGATGATGCCAATCTTGGTCATGATCGACCTTTCGTGCGGAAACAGCGTGTGGGAACTCGACATAAATTGCTTCGCCAAGCAACTTCTCTGCGAAGGTACGACCACATGCTTGCCGAGTCAAGTAAGTCGGTGACGGCGGACGCCTGCCGCCCGAGGTCCTTCACGTAGGGCATTCGTTCGGTAATGACCTAGATTGGGCAGCGGGCCCCGGGTCCACCCCTCCCCCGCAGACGGGAGCAGCCGATGAGCGGCGAGACACAGTTCGACGTCCGGGAGATCAGCCCCTCCTACTGGCGGGTCACCTTCTCCAACGGGGAGATCAACCTGATCGACCCGGACACCATCGAGCAGCTGGCGGAGCTGATCACCCGCATCGAGCGGGCTCCCGAGCTCACGGTGGTGGTGTTCCGCAGCGCCAACCCGGACTTCTTCATGGCGCACTACGACATGCTGGCGGACCGCTCGCGAGTGGCCGCCATGAAGCCGGCGGCCTCCGGCCTGCACCCCTACGCGGACAACGTGTACCGCCTGGCCAGGGTCCCCGCCGTCACCGTCAGCGAGATCAACGGCCGCGCCCGCGGTGCCGGCAGCGAGTTCGCGCTGGCCACCGACATCCGGTTCGCCGGGCCGGGCGCCGTCCTCGGCCACTTCGAGGTCGGCGTCGGGTCGGTGCCCGGCGGCGATCCCACGGGGCGGCTCGCCAGGATGCTGGGCCGGGGGCGCGCGCTGGAGATCCTCCTGGGTGCGGACGACTTCCCCGCGGATCTCGCCGAGCGGTACGGCTACGTCAACCGCGTCCTGCCGGACGGTGAGCTGGAGGACTTCGTCGACGGCTTCGCCCGCAGGATCGCCGGTTTCGACAGGACGGCCGTACGGGAGACCAAGTCGCTCGTCGACGCGGTCACCGAGCCTCCCGTCGAGGAGTTCGGCGCCGCGCTCTCGGCGTTCTTCCGCACCTCCGGCCGCCCGGAGAACGCGCACCGCGTCGAGCAGCTCCTCGAGGCGGGGCTCCAGCAGCCGGACGGCGTGGAACTCGACCTCGGCCGGCGGATCGGCGTCCCTCCAGGCACCTGACCGCGGTGGGACCGGAACGGCGCGACGTTTGCCGAAGATACTTCGCCGTGCAACCATCTGGGCATGGCGACCGCGACACCAGATCCCGCCCCGGCCGGGCCGCACCCCCTCACCCCGGACGAGGAAGCCGTGGTGCGGGCCCTCCCCCGGCTCATCCACGCACTGCCGCGCGCCATCGACGCGGACATGATGCGCGAGCAGCGGCTGCCGAACACCGAGTACCTGGCCCTGATGCACCTGTCGGAGGCCCCGGAGCGCCGGTTGCGCATGAGCGAGCTCGCGGACGCCTGCGAGATGTCACTGAGCGGCACCACGCGCGTCGTGCAGCGACTGGAAAGCCAGGGGTTCGTCCGGCGGACCCGCTGCCCGGACGACGCCCGGGGCTGGAACGCGACCCTGACGGACGCGGGCCTGCGACGGCTGGAGGAGGCGTGGCCCACCAACCTGGCCGCCGTCCGCCGGTACTTCCTCGACCATCTGACGGGCATGGACCTCGGGCAGCTGGCCGCGGCGCTGCACAAGGTCGCGACCTGAGCCGATCCGCCCGTCGGCGGACTCGGCGCCCACGACACACACGGACCCACCCGGCCCTCACCGCCGCGCACCGGCATCCAGCACGGCCGGACGGCGACGGCGACGGCGACGGCGAGCGAAACGGCGGGGAACAATACTCGCTTTTTATTTGCTTCGCATAGCAACAATCAATCGCGATCACAGACGGGAATCACCAGATGCACTTCGGAATCTTCGGCGTGGGGGACGTGGCACGCGACCCGCTGTCCGGACGGACCCCCACCGAGCACGAGCGGATCAAGGCGCTGGTGGAGTACGCGAGCCTGGCCGAGGACGTCGGCCTGGACGTCTTCGCGCTCGGCGAGCACCACAACCCGCCCTTCGTCCCGTCCTCCCCCACCACGCTGCTCGGCCACATCGCCGCCCGCACCCGGCGCATCCTGCTGTCCACCTCCACCACGCTGATCACCACCAACGACCCGGTGAAGATCGCCGAGGACTACGCGACGCTCCAGCACCTCGCGGACGGCCGGGTCGACCTGATGCTGGGGCGCGGGAACACCGGCCCGGTGTATCCCTGGTTCGGGCAGGACATCCGTGACGGTCTCGCACTCGCCGTGGAGAACTACGCCCTGCTGCGGCGGCTCTGGCGCGAGGACGTCGTCGACTGGGAGGGGAAGTTCCGCACGCCGTTGCAGGGCTTCACCTCCACACCCCGCCCGCTGGACGGCGTGCCGCCGTTCGTCTGGCACGCCTCCATCCGCTCCCCGGAGATCGCCGAGCAGGCCGCCTACTACGGTGACGGCTTCTTCCACAACAACCTCTTCTGGCCCAAGGAGCACGTCAAACGGCTGGTCGACCTGTACCGCCGCCGCTTCGAGCACTACGGGCACGGGCCCGCCGACCAGGCGGTCGTCGGGCTGGCGGCGCAGATGTTCGTACGGAAGAACTCGCAGGACGCGGTGCGCGAGTTCCGCCCCTACTTCGACCACTCGCCGGTGTACGGCGGAGGTCCGTCGCTGGAGGACACGATGGCGCAGACCGCCATGCTGGTCGGCAGCCCGCAGCAGGTGATCGAGCAGGTGCTCACCTACCGCGAGCAGGCGGCGGGGCACTACCAGCGCCAGTTGTTCAACGTCGACGGCATCGGCGTCCCGCACCGGGCGGTGCTCGAACAGATCGAGGCCCTGGGCGCGATCGTGCCCGTCCTGCGCACGGAGTCCGCCGAGGGACGGCCCGCGCACGTCCCGGACGCCCCCACCCACGCCTCCCGGACCGCGGCCGCCCAGGCGGCGCCGGTCCCCGGAGAGGGAGGTGCCCGGTGAAGCGCCGTCTCACCGTCGTCTCGGCGGGGCTGCGGCAGCCGTCGTCCACCCGTCTGCTGGCCGACCGGCTCACCGACGCCGCACGGCGGGAACTGGGTCTGCTGGGGGACGACACCGACGTGGAGGTCATCGAGGTCCGGGACCACGCGCACGACCTGGTGAACCACCAGATCGCCGGCTATCCGTCACCCGGTCTCGGCCGGGCGCTCGACGCCGTGGCGCGGGCCGACGGCCTCATCGTGGTGACGCCGACCTTCGCGGCGTCGTACAGCGGCATGTTCAAGATGTTCGTCGACTGTCTCGAGGAGCCGGCGGCGGCGGGCAAGCCGGTCCTGGTCGCCGCCACCGGCGGCACCGGACGGCATTCGCTCGTCCTGGAGCACGCCCTGCGGCCCCTGCTCAGCCACCTGCACGCCGTGGTGGTCCCCACCGCCGTGTTCGCCGCGCCGGAGGACTGGGGCGCGGGGCAGGCGGAAGGGCCACTGGCCGCGCGCGTCGGGCGGGCGGCGCGGGAACTGGCCCGCGAGATGGGCCGGCGGGAGGAGGCACCGCCCGCAGACCACCCGTACGACGATCCGCAGCCGTTCGACCGTCTGCTCCAGGGAGGATGAGGCCTGCCCCGACGCGCCGTGGGCGCCTGCACGCCGGGCACCCGCTCGGCCGTTCGAGTGGTGAGGCACGACCCCGCGCTGTAGCGTCGGAACGGCCGTCCACGGCCTCGAACCGCCTGCCGACCGGTGGTCCGTGGCGGCTGTCCCCGCGCCGGGGGAGGTCTCCATGAAGCTCGAAGAATCCGTGGCGTTCGTGACGGGCGCCAACCGAGGACTCGGGGAGCAGTTCGTACGCGCCCTGTTCGACGCGGGGGCGGCCAAGGTCTACGCGGGAGCCCGCGACCCCGGCAAGGTCGCCGTACCGGGGGCGGTCCCGGTGGCCGTGGACATCACCGACCACGACTCCGTGGCCGCGGCGTCCCGAGCGGCTCCGGACGTGACGCTGCTCGTGAACAACGCGGGGTCGACGACCCGCGCCCACATCCTCGACGGCGATCTGGACTCGTTCCGGCGGGAGTTCGAGACACATGTGGTGGGCACGCTGGCGATGAGCCGTGCCTTCGCCCCGGTGCTCGGACGCAACGGCGGGGGCGCCGTCGTGAACGTCCTCTCCGTGCTGTCCTGGGTGTCCATCCCGGTCAGCGCCGGGTACGCCGCGGCGAAGGCCGCCGAGTGGTCGGTCACCAACGCCCTTCGCCTGGCCCTCGCCGGCCAGGGCACGCAGGTCACCGCCCTGCACGTCAGCTATCTGGCGACCGACATGGCGGCGGGCGTGCCGGGGCCGAAGTCGGACCCCGGCACGGTGGCGCGCGCCGCCCTGGACGGTGTCGCGGCCGGGCTGCCCGAGGTCCTGGGCGACGAGGTCAGCCGGCGGGTCCAGGCGGCCCTGCCGGAAGGGCCCGCCGCACTGTACCCCCAGTTGCACGGCGGGCAGTCCCTTGTCTGATGCGGGACCCCGCCGCCCGGGTCCGTGACCGGGCCGTCCCACGCACCGACGCCGGAGGCACCCATGGCGAGCGACGCCCCTCTCCCCCGAGACCTGGCGGGCCAGACCGTGGTGGTGATCGGCGCGAGTTCCGGCATCGGACTCGCGACGGCGCATCAGGCACGGCGGCACGGCGCCCGGGTGGTGATGGCCGGACGCGACCGGGACCGACTGGACCGGGCGGCGGCGGACGTCGGGGCGGAGCGGACGGCGACCGTCGACGCCGCCGACTCCGACGCCCTGCGGCGGTTCTTCGCGGATCTGGCCGGCCCGGTCGACCACGTCGTCTCGACCGCCGGCGCCCCCTGGTACATGCCGCTGGCGGAGATGGACGTCGACGAGGCGCGCGCCGTGTTCGGGCGGCGCCTCGCCCTCACCCTCGGCGTCGCCAAGTACGGCGCCGCCGTGGTCCGTGACGCGGGGACGCTGGTGTTCGTCGGCGGCACGGGTGGCCGCCGCCCCGCCGTCGGCGGGGCCGTGACGTCGGCCCTCACCGCCGCGCTGCCCGCCCTGACCGCCGGTCTGGCGCTCGAACTGGCACCGGTGCGCGTCAATCTCGTCGCGCCCGGCTTCGTCGACACGCCCCTGTCCGCGTCGCTGCTGGGCGACGGGCTGGAGGCGCGGCGGGAGCAGCTGCGCGCCGCCCTCCCCATCAGGCGGGTCGTCGGTCCGGACGACGTGGCCGCGCTGGCCGTGCACCTGATGTGCAACGAGGCCGTGACGGGCGCCACGTACGACATCGACGGCGGACAGCAGCTGGTGCCCCCGTGACCGGGCGGCGGGCGTGACCGACGCAGAACAGGAAGGGTCCACCATGGACATGAAGCTGGAAGTGGCAGTGGTTCCGGTGTCGGACGTCGACCGCGCGAAGAGCTTCTACGAAGGGCTCGGCTGGCGGCTCGACGCCGACTTCACCGCCGACGACGGTCTGCGCGTGGTGCAGGTGACACCGCCGGGGTCGGCCTGCTCGGTGATCTTCGGGGACCAGGTCAGCGGGGCCGCGCCGGGATCGGCCGAGGGACTGCACCTCGTCGTGCGGGACATCGAGGCCGCCCGCGACGAGCTGGCGCGCAGGGGTGTCGCCGTGAGTGAGGTCTTCCACGACGCCGGCGGGGTCTTCCACCACTCGGGCACGAAGGCACGGCTGTCGGGCCGAGACCCCGAGGGGCGCAGCTACAGCTCGTTCCTGTCCTTCGACGACCCGGACGGCAACGGCTGGATCGTGCAGGAGATCACGGAGCGCCTGCCCGGCCGCTGACCCCCGCCCCACCGGGCGACGCCGGCTCTCCCCGTTCACGACGTCGTTTGACGCCTGGGCCGACATGACGCACACTTGCTTCGTCAAGCAAGGAAATGTCCGGCATGGGCACGGACATCGGACCTGGAGCTGTTCCTCATGGGCATACTCGACGAGAAGATCGTCCTCATCACCGGAACCGGCGGCGGCATGGGACGGGTCGCCGCCCTGGTCTTCGCCAGGGAGGGCGCGCGCGTCGTGGGCGCCGACATCAACGCCGACGGGAACGCCGAGACCGTCGACATGGTGCGCACCGCGGGCGGCCTGATGACGGGCTTCGCGCCGGTCGACCTCACCGACCCCGAGCAGGTGCGTGAGCTGGTGGAGAACGCCGTGGGCGTGTACGGCGGTCTGGACGTGGTCTACAACAACGCGGCCCTGCAGCGCTTCGGTCCCTTGCCGGACTTCTCCGTGGAGGACTGGCGGACGACCGTGGCGGGCGAACTCGACATCCCGTTCTTCGTGTCGAAGTACGCCTGGCCGCATCTGGTCGCGCGCGGCGGCGGCGTGCTGATCAACGTGGCCTCGGAGGCGGGCATGATCGCCGGCGCGCACCCGCCGATGGTGGCGCACACGGCCGCCAACGCCGGAGTGATCGGCATGACCCGGCAGATGGCCTTGGAGGGCGCCCCGCACGGCATCCGCGCGGTGGCCGTCAGCCCGGGCCCGGTGCTCACCCCGGCCAGCGACCGGGACCTCGGCGACAACCAGGCGCTGCGTGAGGCGATCACCGCCAAGACGCTCCTCAAGCGCTTCGGTCGCCCCGAGGAGGTGGTCGAGCTGGCCGCCTTCCTCGCCTCGGACCGGGCGTCGTACATCACCGGGGCCAACTACGCCGTCGACGGCGGCTCGAGCGCCTGGTGACGGACGCGGACGCCACGGAGGGCGGCCCGGTGACGCGGCCGTCAAGGGGACGTGACCGTGCGGCGGACCTGGCGGGTCCGCCGCAGGGTCACGTGGCGACATTCTGCAGTGCCGCGGCGAGCTTCCTGAGGTCCAGCTCCGTCAGGTGGTCCAGGAAGTGGCGCCGCACCGAGGCCAGGTTGCTGGGCCACGCCTCCTCCAGCCGGGCCAGGCCCGCGTCGGTCAGCCGGGCGTTCAGGCCTCGGGCGTCCTCCTCGGACCGGATCCGGCGGATGAGCCCCTGTGTCTCCAGCCGCGTCGCCAGGCGTGTCATGCCGCTGAGGGACATCTCGACCGAGGCGGCGAGTTCGCTCATGCGCAACTGCCGGTCCGGGGCCTCCGACAGATTCGCCAGGGCCAGGTACTCGACGAGCGACATGCGCTGTTCGCGCAGCATGTCGGCGTCGATGGCGCGGGGCAGCGCGTAGATGACACGGCTGAGCGACCGCACCACGGCCTCCTCGTCCGGGGTGAGGGGCTCGGGCCGCTGCTCAGCGGGGTCCTTCCGCGCGACGTGTGACATGGCGCCATGCTACGTGCCGCGTGGTTCCGGGCCCGGAGCGGCCGGGCGGTACGTCCCCGCACGCCGGGCGATGTCGTGACCGAAGGGGGACACTGGGAGGACATGGCCCAGCCGACCAGCCGACGACCACGGGAGCGGGCATGAACGGCACTTCCCCTGCCTACGACGTGGTGGTTCTCGGTGCGGGACCGACGGGGGAGAACCTCGCCGACCGCACCCGCGCCGCCGGACTCACCACGGTCATCGTGGAGAACGAACTGCTCGGCGGCGAATGCTCGTTCTGGGCGTGCGAGCCGAGCAAGGCGCTGCTGCGGCCCGTGCTGGCGCGCGCCGACGCCCGGCGCGTCCCCGGGCTCCGGCGGGCGGTCGAGGGCCCCCTGGACATCGCGGCCGTCTTCGAGCACCGCGACGAGATGGCCGCGCACTGGCAGGACGAGGACCAGGCGGAGTGGCTCGACTCCGTCTCCGTGGATCTGGTGCGGGGGCACGGCCGGCTGGACGGCCCCCGCCAGGTCGTCGTGGACACCCCCGACGGGGAGACCGTACGGCTGACCGCGCGGCACGCCGTCGGGGTGTGCACGGGCACGGTCACCGCCTTCCCCGACCTGCCGGGGCTCGAGGACGTCCGCCCGTGGACCAACCGGCAGGCGACGGCCGCCCGGCACGTGCCGGAACGCCTCGCGGTGGTGGGCGGTGGAGTGGTGGCCGTGGAGATGGCCACGGCGTTCCAGGCGCTGGGGTCGCGGGTGACCATGCTGGTACGCGGGCGCGGCGGACTGCTCGGCCGGATGGAGCCGTTCGCCGGGGAGATGGTCGCGGACGCGCTGCGCGAGAACGGGGTGGACCTGCGCTTCGGCACGTCGGTGGCCTCCGTCGCGCGCGACGACGGAGGGGACGGTCCGGTACGGATCACCCTGGACGACGGGAACTCCCTGATCGCGGACGAGATCCTGTTCGCGACCGGCCGTGCGCCGCACACCGGGGACATAGGCCTCGACACCGTCGGCCTGACCCCGGGTGACTGGCTGCCCGTGGACGACTCCTACCGCGTCACGGACGTCCCCGAGGGGTGGCTCTATGCCGTGGGTGACGTCAACCACCGCGCTCTGATGACCCATCAGGGCAAGTACCAGGCGCGCATCGCGGGTGCCGTGATCGGGGCGCGGGCCAAGGGCGAACCGCTGGACGACGGCAGGTGGGGACGGCACGCCCCGACGGCCGACAGCGCCGCCGTCCCCCAAGTGGTGTTCACGGAGCCCGAGGTGGCGTCCGTGGGCCTGACCGCGCGGGACGCGGAACGCGCGGGGCTGAAGGTCGACGTCGTGGACTACGACATCGGCAGTGTCGCGGGCGCGGTCCAGTACGCGACGGGGTACCGGGGCAAGGCCCGGGTGCTCGTGGACAGCGCGCGCCGCACGATCGTCGGCGTGACCTTCGTCGGTCCGGGCGTGCAGGAACTGCTCTACTCGGCGACCGTCGCCGTCACCGGTGAGGTGCCGGTGGACCGGCTGTGGCACGCGGTCCCGGCGTTCCCGACGATCAGCGAGGTGTGGCTGCGGGTCCTGGAGACGTACCGGGACAGCGACGGCACGGCGGCCTGAAGGGTCCGGCGGTCCGCCCGCCTCGGTCGAACGCCTCTGTCGAGCGTCTCCGTCGAACGCCCCGTGCGCGACGTGAGCGCACGGGGCGTTCGACGAGGGGCGGGCAGGGTCAGGGGGTGAGCACCATCCGGAACCGGGCGCTGCCGTCCATCATCTTGCCGTAGGCGGTGTTCGCCTCGCTCAGCGGCAGGATCTCCGTCAGGGGGCGGATGCCGTGCCGGGCGGCGAAGGTCATGGTGTCCTGCACGTCCTGCGCCGTCCCGGACGGGTGACCGCGCACCAGCCGGCCCCGAAGGATCAGCTGGAGGGGGCTGATCGGCATCGGGTCGGTGGTGGCGCCGACGGCGACGAGCTCACCGCGCGGGGCCAGACCGTCCACCGTCGACGCGATGGCCTCCGAGTTGCCCGCGGTGGCCAGGACCACCTTTGCGCCGCCCAGCGACTGCAGGGCCTCGGCGACCGGCCCCGCCGTGCTGTCCACGTAGTGATGAGCGCCCAGCTGCTTGGCGAAGTCCGCCTTGTCGGCGCCCCGCGCGATGGCCACCGTCTCGAAGCCCATGGCCGCCGCGAACTGCACCGCCAGGTGTCCGAGGCCGCCGATGCCCTGCACGGCCACCAGGTCGTCGGGCCGGGCGGAGCTGCGCCGCAGGCCGTTGTACGTGGTGACGCCCGCGCAGGCCATGGGTCCCGCGTCGGGGGCCGCCAGCGCCTCGGGGATGCGGGCCAGGGCGTCGACGGGGGCGACGATCGCCTCCGCGAACCCTCCGTCGTAGGCGTAGCCGGGGATCTTGAGGTTGTCGCAGACGATGAAGTCGCCCCTGCGGCAGGGGACGCAGTGCCAGCAGCTGCCGCCGAACCAGCCCACGGTGACCCGCTCCCCCACCTGCCAGCCCATGTCCTCGGCGCCGTCACCGAGTTCGTCGATGCGTCCGGCGACCTCGTGCCCGGGGACGAGCGGGAACGGCGTACCGGGCATGCCGGCGGAGACGAAGAGGGCGTCGCTGTGGCAGACCCCGCAGGCCTCCACGGCGATGCGCACGTGACGGAAGCCCGGTCGGGGCAGCTCGCGTTCGACGATCTCGAAGGATCCGTTCGCGGTGGGTACCTGTGCGACTCGGTAAGTGTTCATGGCGTGACTCCGGGGCCGGCAGCGGCAGCCCCCGATGCCCGGTGCGACGCCGCTCGGGCGGCTCGGACGCCGCGGACGGCGGGCGCGGACTGCGCACTGCAACTGAGGTGGGACGAGCAGGAGTTGGGTCGCGCGCCGGATCGCCGTGACCGAGGTCGGACGGACGGCGGCCGGATGCGGGGCGGGCCGGCGTCGCCCGGCGTCACCTCCTCCCGCGTCGCACGCAAGAGCGTGTCCATCCCACCACCGCTGTGCGGGTGCGGCAACACGGGACGGCCGGGGCCGGGGAACGGAAGGCGTCGCCCGTGCCCCGCGCACGCACCGACCGGCGGAACGGGCGCGTCGCGTCAGTTCCCGCGCCAGATGTTGTCGAAGGCGGCGGCCTCGATCGTCCTGCGCTGCCGTTCGCCGGCCAGTTCCGTGACCGCCTGGAGCACGGTGGCCAGCACGGCGGCGTGGTCGTCGGTGAGCCCGTCGGACTGCTCCTCGCTCCCCCGTTCCGTCAGCCCCGCGGCCGCCGCGAGGGCGCCGAGCACGGGGTCGCCCGACTCCCACCGTTCCCTGGCCCGCGCGGCCGCCGAGGGGTCGGCCGGTGCGTCCCGGTGCCGGCGCAGCGGGTTGCGGCCGCGCCGCTCGGGCGGGACCAGCCCCTCCTCCTCGAGCACGGCTCGGTAGCGGGCGGCGAGGCCGCGGCCGCGGCGCCAGAGCCAGTCCTCCACGCTCTCGCCGGGCCCGCTGTCCCGCAGCCGCTCCGACGCCTCGGACAGCAGGACGTCACCGGCCGGCGGCGGCCCCTCGGGGACGAGGCGGGTGCCGTCGAGGGCGAGTGCGCCCGCCGCGAGAAGGTCGATCAGCTCCGCCCCGGCGAGGGCGAGGGACAGGTCGCCCTGCTCCACGACGGCCCCGCCCCGCGGGTCGGCGGAGACGAGGGCCAGGTCACGCGCTGTGGTCATGAGCAACTCCGGTCGGGACGGAAGGCCGTTGCCCCAACAGTCGCACACACCCCCCACCCGGGCGCGTGCCGCCCTACCCCGCTTTCGAGCTGCGACTCTCCGCCCAATGGGTGATGCTGGACGTCTGGTGGCGAGTTCACTCGGTGTCTCGGCCGCCGGCCGCCCGCGTCGTCACCGCGCCGGAGAATGCGCGATGGCGCGGGTGCACAGGACGGCGGGCCGGCACGGCGCTTGCCGTTCCCCTCACACCCGTGCCGTCGACCCCGGGACGCTTCATGCCCCTCTACACCTGCACCTACGCCCAGGGATCCCTGACACCCGGCGTCAAGGACGAACTCGCCGCCGACATCACGGGCATCCACTCCGACATCAACCACGTACCGCCGGACTACGTCAACGTCGTCTTCGCGGAGATGCCACCGGAGAACGTCTACGTCGGCGGCCGTCCCGGGACACCCCTGCTGATCACCGGCTGGGCGCGGCGCGGTCATCCGCAGGACGCGACGACCCGGCTGGCGCTGGCGCTCGCGGAGGCCGCGTCCCGTGCGTCCGGCATTCCGCGGGAGCACGTCATGGTGGTGATCCTCGACAGCCCGGCGCGCTCAGCGGTCGAGGCGGGCCGCGTCCTTCCCGACCCGGGCCATGAGGCGGAATGGCTCGCCGCGGGCCGCGCCGGCGCCTGAGGCAGCCGCCCTGCCACGTCTACAACTTGTCCGCCCACGAACCCCTTTGAACCGAGCCGTACGGACCCGGAGGAGACGCTCATGCTGAAGGGTTACACCGTCCCGCTGTCCCCCAAGGGCGAGGCGAACATCGCCCCGACGCCGCCGTGGCACTACGCCGGCGACATCGTGGGCGTCGAGTTCTTCACGGAACCCGCCGCCGCCGAGGCGACGCTGCCGGAGGGACTCGACCCGGATCCGGACACCTCCGGGCGGGTCGTCGCGTTCTTCGTGGACTGGCAGTTCAACGGCGAGCAGGACGAGTACCTCGACCCCGTCCGCAGCCAGTACCGGGAGTTCTTCGTCCTGGTCGACGCCCGTCACCAGGGTCGGCCGGTGTCGTGGTGCCCGTACATCTACGTCGACAACCACCATGCGCTGGCCCGCGGTTGGATCCAGGGCTTCCCGAAGAAGGCCGGCAACGTGCATCAGACGCGGGTGTTCGCCTCACCGGGCAAGGCATCGCCGACGCTGTCGCCCGGCGCCCGCTTCGGGGCGTCCCTCTCCTGCGACGAGCGGACCCTCGCCACGGCGCGGGTGACGCTGGTGGCCCCGATGGAGGACCCGTCGGCCCTGCTCAGCCGGGACACGATCAACCTGCGGCACTTCCCCACGCTGGAGGTCGGCAAGTACGACAAGCCCGCCGTGCACGAACTGGTCCGCATGGACTACGCCGACCAGCAGGTGGCCGAGGTGTGGACCGGCACCAGCGAGATCGAGCTGCTCCAGGCACCGGGCGAGGAACTGGCGGACCTGGCCCCGGTCCGCGCGGGCATGGGCTTCCGCGCCTCCATGTCCTACAACGTCACGCAGGTCGAGCCGCTCGGATAGCGCCGGCTCCCGCCCCGTCGATCCCGCCCGCGCCGACGCCGCCGGGACCGACGGGCCCCTCCCCCCTCCCGCAGTCCGAAGACAGGGGCCCACACCATGAGTACGACCGTCGCAGACCGCATGGTCGAGGCACTGGCGGCCTCCGGCGTCCGCCGCGTCCACGGCCTTCCCGGCGACTCCCTGAACGGCTTCACCGACGCGCTGCGCCGCAACGGGACCGTCGGGTGGACGCACGTCCGGCACGAGGAGACGGCCGCCTTCGCCGCCGCCGGGGAGGCCTCCCTGACCGGACGCCTCGCCGTCGCGGCGGGCAGCTGCGGTCCGGGCAACCTGCACCTGATCAACGGCCTGTACGAGGCCCAGCGCAGCCGGGTGCCCGTCCTGGCGATCGCCGCCCACATCCCGAGCGAGGAGATCGGCAGCGAGTACTTCCAGGAGACCCACCCGCAGGACGTGTTCCGCGAGTGCAGCGTGTACTGCGAGCTCGCCAGTACCCCGGAGCAGGTGCCGCGGCTGCTGCACATCGCCATGCGGATGGCCGTCGAGCGGGGCGGGGTGTCCGTCCTCGTGGTCCCCGGAGACATGCTGCTGGCCGCTCTCGGCGACGCCGGGGCGTTCGCGCGGCCGGTCCTGAGGACCGTGTCGCACATGACGCCGGACCGCGACGCCCTCGCCGAGGCCGCCGGCGTGCTCAACGACGCGGAGCGGGTGACGATCCTGGGCGGCGCCGGCTGCGTGGGCGCCCACACCGAGGTCATGGCCCTGGCGGACGCCCTGAGGTCCCCGGTCGTGCACTCACTGCGGGGCAAGGAGCACCTCGAGTACGACAACCCCTACGACGTGGGCCTGACCGGCCTGATCGGCTACAGCTCGGGCTACCGCGCCATGGAGCACTGCGACGCCCTGCTCATGCTGGGGACCGACTTCCCCTACCGGCCGTTCTACCCGCCCGCGGACGTGCCCGTCGTCCAGGTCGACATCCGCGGCGAGCACATCGGACGGCGCACCGGGGTCACGGTGCCGCTCGTGGGGACGGTGAAGGACACGGCCGCCGCGCTGCTGCCGCTGCTCCGGCCGAAGACCGACGGCGCGTTCGCGGAGAAGCTCACCAAGCACTACCGGCGTGTGCGCTCCCACCTGGACCGTCTGGGCGAGGCGAGGCCGACCGACGCGCCGATGCACCCGCAGCACGTCGCCGCCGCGGTGGACCGGCTGGCCGCGGACGACACGGTCTTCACGGCGGACGTCGGCACGCCCACCGTGTGGGCCGCGCGCTACCTCACGATGAACGGCCGCCGACGGCTGATCGGCTCCTTCAACCACGGCAGCATGGCCAACGCGCTGCCCCAGGCCATCGGCGCCCAGGCCGCCGCGGGCCGGCGGCGCCAGGTCGTGGCGTTCTGCGGGGACGGCGGACTGAGCATGCTGCTGGGCGACCTGATCACGCTGCGCCATCTGCGTCTGCCGGTCAAGGTCGTCGTCTTCAACAACGGCACGCTGTCGTTCGTCGAGCTGGAGATGAAGGCCGGCGGCATCGTCAACTACGGCACCGACCTGGACGACCTCGACTTCGCGGCCGTCGCCCGCTCCGCCGGCATCTTCGGCGTCCGGGTCGACCGGGCCGGGCAGCTGGACGACGCGCTCGGCGAGGCCCTCGCCCTCGACGGTCCCGCGGTCGTCGACGCCCGCACGGCGAGCCAGGAGCTGTCCCTGCCCCCGAACCTCACCTACGACCAGGTGAAGGGCTTCTCCCTGTTCGCCACGCGCACGGTGCTCTCGGGCCAGGGCGACGAACTGCTGGAGCTGGCGAAGACCAACCTGCACGAACTGCCGCTGCTGCGCTGACCGGCCGGCCCCTGCGGCGTCACGCCGCCAGCGTCTCGTCCTCCTGGCGGAGGCCGGAGCCGCCCGCCCGGTACTGCTCCAGCAGGGCGTCGGCCGCGCGCAGGGCCTCGTCGGCGGTACGGGAGCCGGTCATCACGCACAGCGTGTAGGTGGCGTCCTCGAGCAGCCGGCTGGTGCGGCCGGTGGGAAGCACGTCGTGCTCGATACGCGCCTGGGCGAACCGGGCCAGCACAGCACGCAGTTCCTTCTCCGCCGGAAGGATCATCTCGGTACCTCTCCCCTCGTCCGAAGCCGTCCCCCAGTGGGGCGCCAGGCTTGCGAATGCCCCGCCCGAAGAGGTCCACACCTGTCAACCTCTGGGTCGGCCTGTCAGTGGCGGGTGACAGCATCGGCGCATGACGGAGAACGCGGCGTTCGACTGGAGGACCTTCCTGCTGCGGTGGAGCGGGGAATGGGCCGACTCCCTGCGCGAGGGTGACGTGCGGGACGCGGACGACGAGGCCGCGCGGCGGGCCCGGTGGCCTGGCGTGGCTCGCGGATCCCGGCCCCGGCGACCACCACACGTCCTACCGCTTCGTCCTGGTTGAAGCGGTAGGTCCGGAGGAACTCCCGGGGCGTCTGGGGGACGGGGACGGCACGACGCTCGACGAGCCCCTGACGCTCAGGGAGGCTCACCGACGGCTGTGGAGCGGCCGACGCGAGTCCTCGTCCTACGACGAGCGGCCTCTGATGGCGGTCGGCCGGGCCGGCGCCGGCTGGAGCTTCGCCTTCGACGGGACCCCGGCCCACTTCGATCCCCGGCGCTTCGTCTCCCCCGCCGCGACCGCCTCCGCGGACACCCGCGCGGTGGTGGTGTGGAGCGACCTCGCCGCCCGGCACGGGGAGCCGTCCTTCCACCTGTCGGTGGCCCGCGACGGCACCGAGGAGTACGCCTTCACCTACGCCGACGGCGCGATCCGGCGCACCGGTGACATCCCGCGGGCGCTCGACCCGGACCGCTTCCTCGCCTCCCCCGGAGCCGGCGCCGAGGCGGAACGGCCGCTCCTGGACGCGATGGCCGAGCACTTCGGCGTGCGCCTCCCCCGTCACGCCCTCAGGAACGGCCGCCTGCACACCTTCCCCGCCCGCTCCTGGACCCGCCCCCCGAAGGACGGCGAGACGTACGTGGTGATCCGCATGGGGTGAGGACGCCGGCAGGACTTCCGCCGCGTCACGGACCGGACCGCCCGGGGCTCCCGCTTACTCCCGGTCGCCGTCCTCTTCCTCTTCCTCTTCCTCGTCCCCGCCCTCGGCCTGCGAGGGCGTCGTCCGGGGCACGTCCCGACGACCGGACTGCTCATCCTGCTCGTCCGCGGCTCCGGCCGTATCGGGTTCACCCTCGGCCTGCGACGGCGTGTACTCGCTCAAGGGGATGTCTCCTTCCGTGTGGTCGGTGGTCAGGAGTTCTTCCGGCTGTCTCCGGTGTCTCCGCCCGTCTCGTCGTCGGCGTCCGCGGACGCCTCGACTCCCTCCAAGGGCTTGCCCGCCGTCGTCCCGCGACCGGTCTGGTAGCCCTCCTTCGCGCTCCCGGTGCCCGGTACCGACCTTTCCTGCGCCTGCTTCTCCGCGCCGGAGTGGGCGCCGGGCTCCTCGTCGCTGCGCGCCCGGCCGTAGCGGTCGGCGTCCTGGTCCTGCTGCCCGGTCATGTCCGTTCCTCTCGTCGGCGCCGCGTCGGCGGCCCGCCGGGTTCCCGGGGACGAACACCGCGAAACGCCCACGGTGGCATGGTGCCCGCGCGGATGCTCGGCGCCAGAACTATGGTGTCCCGCCACATGTGCGCCTGACCTGCGGGTTCCTACGGTGTGGCGACACGCAAACGTCCCCGCAACGCCAGGAAGTGGTGCCGATGTCGTCGCCCTCTACCGCCCCACCAGCACCGAGCAACCTCAAACGCATCGTCGCCGCCTCCCTCATCGGCACCACCATCGAGTGGTACGACTTCTTCCTCTACGGCTCGGCCGCCGCGCTCGTCTTCAACAAGTTGTTCTTCCCGGACTCCGATCCGCTGGTCGGCACGCTGCTGTCGTTCCTCACGTACGCCGTCGGGTTCGCCGCGCGGCCGATCGGCGCGCTGGTCTTCGGGCACTACGGGGACCGGCTCGGACGCAAGAAGCTGCTCGTGCTGAGCCTGCTGATGATGGGCGGGGCGACCTTCGCGATCGGGCTGCTGCCCACGCACGCCACCATCGGCAGCGCCGCGCCGGTCCTGCTCACCGTGCTCCGGCTGGTGCAGGGCTTCGCCCTCGGCGGTGAGTGGGGCGGCGCCGTGCTGCTGGTGTCCGAGCACGGCGACGCGCGCCGGCGCGGGTTCTGGGCCTCGTGGCCGCAGACCGGCGCGCCGGCCGGGCAGTTGCTGGCGACGGGTGTGCTGTCGCTGCTGACCGCCGTGCTGTCGGACTCCGCCTTCGGGGCCTGGGGCTGGCGCATCCCGTTCCTGCTCTCCGGGGTCCTGGTGATCGTCGGTTTGTGGATTCGTCTCTCTGTCGACGAGTCGCCGGTGTTCAAGGAGGCACTCCAGCGTGCCGAGGCCCGCGAGGCCGACGCCCCCGCCGAGCGCATGCCCCTGGTGGCGGTGGTGCGCCACCACTGGCGTGACGTGCTCGTGGCGATGGGCGCGCGGATGGCGGAGAACATCAGCTACTACGTGATCACCGCGTTCATCCTGGTGTACGCCACCACCTCGGCCGGGGTGTCCAAGCAGACCGCGCTCAACGCGGTGCTCATCGCCTCCGCGCTGCACTTCGCGGTGATCCCGGCCTGGGGTGCGCTGTCGGACCGGGTGGGCCGGCGTCCGGTGTATCTCATCGGCGCGGTCGGCGTGGGGCTGTGGATGTTCCCCTTCTTCGCGCTCATCGACACCGGGGGCTTCGGTGCCCTGCTGCTCGCGGTGACCGTGGGCCTGGTGATGCACGGGGCGATGTACGCGCCGCAGGCCGCCTTCTTCTCCGAGATGTTCGCGACCCGGATGCGCTACTCCGGTGCCTCCATCGGCGCCCAGTTCGCGTCGGTCGCGGCGGGCGCCCCGGCCCCGCTGATCGCCACCGCGCTGTTGTCGGACTACGGCAGCTCCACCCCGATCGCGCTCTACGTCATCGCCGCGAGCCTGCTCACGGTCGTCGCCGTGGCGGTGGCCAAGGAGACCCGGCACCGGGATCTGGCGGACGTGTCCGCCGTGGACGGGCCGGGCACGCCGCCCGTCAGGACCGGGGCCGCCGAGGACGCGCGCACCCACTGACCCGCTCCGTCGCCCTGACCCCCGCCCCCGCCCCTCGGCGGTGCGGGGGTCACGGCTGTGCGGGCGGCGGGGTGATGCCGGACAGGCGGTGCAGGCGCAGGGCCAGCTGGATCTCCAGGGTCCGCGCCGGGCTCTGCCAGTCGTCCCCGAGGAGGCGGCCGACGCGGTCCAGCCGCTGGGCGACCGTGTTGACGTGGACGTGCAGCTCGTCCTTGGTGCGGGCGGGGCTCATGCCGCAGGTGAAGTAGGCGTCGAGGGTGCGCAGCAGCTCGGTGCCGCGGCGGGCGTCGTAGGCCACGACCCGGCCGATGGTGCGGTCGACGAAGCCGGCGATGTCCCGCTCACCCGCGAGCAGCAGGCCCAGGAAGCCGAAGTCCTCGGCGGCGGAGCCGTCGCCGCTGCGGCCGAGCAGTCGCAGGGTGTCGAGGCAGCGCCGGGCCTCCGCATAGGCCGTGGCCACGGTGTCGGGACGGTCGAGGAGCTGTCCGACCGGGGCGGAGGCGCCGACGGTCACCGGTTCGTGGACGGCCGTGCCGAGCTCGCGGGCGGTGCGGCGGGCGAGGCCGGTGGCGGTGTCGCCGGGGGTGAGCGGCAGCAGCAGGACGGTGCCGCCGTCGCGGGCCGCGGCGAGGCCCTGCCGGGTCGCGGCGAGGTGGGAGGCCGCGGCCCACAGCCGTCTGCGGGCGTCGGCCTCCTGGTCGGCGTCGGCGGTGCCGCCCTCCAGCCGGGCGGCGAGCACGGCGTGGGTGGCGTCCAGGTCGGCGCTCAGCCGGGTGGCCCGCTCGCGCAGCAGGCGGGGGTCGCGGTCGCGGGCGTCGAGCAGGTCGTCGAGCAGCTCGCCCCGGACGCGCTGTTCGGCCTCGGCGGCGGAGCGGCGGGCCAGCAGCAGCAGCGAGGTCACCATCGCCGCGCGTTCCAGGGTGCGCTGGTCGACGGGGTCGAGCTCCGGGTGGCCGCGCAGCACGAGTGCGCCGAGCAGTTCGTCCCCGGCGGCCACGGCGGCGGTCCAGTCGCCCCCGTGCCGTACGGCGTGGCCCTCGGCGCGCGAGGACTCCAGGGCCTCGGCGGGCGCCGCCGGGGCCTCGGTGAACTCGACGGTGCCGTCCAGCACCTCGGAGACGGCGGCGGCCACGTCGTGCACCCCGCCGCCGCGCAGGACCAGCTCGGCGAGCCGGTCGTGGACGTCGGAGGCGCGCTCGATGACGGCGCTGCGGTCCTGGATGATTTCGTTGGCGCGCTCCAGGCCGGCGAGGGCGGAGCGGGTCTCGGCGAGCAGGTTGGCGGTGTCGATGGCGGCCGCGGCGAGCGCGGCGAAGGACCCGAGCAGGGCGATCTGCTCCCGCTCGAACACCCGGGAGCGGCGGTCGGCGGCGAACAGCACCCCGATGACGTGGTCGCCGAGCGTCAAAGGCACCCCGACGATGGCGACGAGCCCCTCGTCGCGCACCCCGCTGTCGATGGAACGGGTGTGCTGGAAGCGGCCGTCGCGGAAGTAGTCGTCGGTGACGTAGGGGCGGGCGGTCTGCGCGACGAGCCCGCCGAGCCCCTCCCCCATGCCGAGACGCAGCTGCTGGAAACGGGCCGCCACCGAGCCCTCGGTGACCCGCATGTAGGTGTCGCCCCTGGCCGGGTCGTTCAGGCTGAGGTAGGCGACGTCGGTGCCGAGCAGGGAGCGGGCGCGCTGCACGATCGCGCGCAGCACGGCGTCCAGGTCGCGCAGTCCGGCGAGGTCGTGGGCCGTCTCGAACAGCGCGGACAGCTCCGCCTCCCGGCGGCGGCGCCCCTCTATCTCGGAGCGCACGCGCAGCGCGAGCAGCTTGGCCCGCTCCAGGGCGGCGACCCGCTCGGCGGGCAGCCCCTCGGCGCGGGCCAGCAGCACCGGCTGCTCGTACGCCTCGGCGGGCGCGCCGCGGGCCAGCAGTTCGAGGAACGGCGCCTCGGCGCCGTCGGGCGCGGGCCGGGCGGCGTCGGGCGCGTGTCGGGCGGCGTCGGGGCGGGCGGCGTCGGGGCGGGGCCGGGCCGGCGCTCCGGCGGCGGGGGCGGAGTGCTCGGCGGACTGCGGGTGATCGCGGGGCATGGGTCTCAGGATTCCTCATCCGGCGGCCGCCCCGTCAGGCCTGTGGACAACTCCGTCGGCCGACGGCCGGCCGCGGTCGGCTCGTGCCTCAGTGGGCGGTCCAGCCGCCGTCCAGGACCAGCGAGGTGCCGGTCACGAAGGACGCCCGCGGGCCGCACAGGTAGGCGACGGCGTCGGCGACCTCGTCCGGTTCGATGAGGCGCTTGACCGCGCTGTCCTGCAGCAGCACCTCGGACACGACGCGCTCCTCGGGGATGCCGTGGGCGCGGGCCTGGTCGGCGATCTGCTTCTCGACCAGTGCGGTGCGCACATAGGCGGGGTTCACACAGTTGGACGTGACACCGTGGGCCGCGCCCTCCAGGGCGGTGGTCTTGGACAGCCCCTCCAGGCCGTGCTTGGCAGCCACGTACGCGGACTTGTAGGCCGAGGCGCGCAGGCCGTGCACCGAGGAGATGTTGACGATCCGGCCCCAGCCCTGCCCGTACATGTGCGGCAGGGCGCCGCGGATGAGGCGGAAGGGGGCCTCCAGCATCACGGTGAGCACCGTGTGGAAGACGTCCGGCGGAAAGTCCTCGATGGGGCGGACCAGCTGCAGTCCGGCGTTGTTGACCAGGACGTCGGTCCCGGCCGCGGCGGACTCGGCGGCGTCCAGATCGGTGAGGTCCAGGACGTGCGGTTCGACGCTGCCGCCGAGGTCCGCGGCGGCCGCGGCGAGCGCCTCCAGCCCGCCGGCGTCCCGGTCGACGGCTCTGACCTCGGCACCGGCGGCCGCGAGCCGCAGGGCGCAGGCGCGGCCGATGCCGCCTGCGGCGCCGGTGACGAGCGCGGTACGGCCACCGAGGTCGAGGGAGGTGTCGTGGGGAGCCGGAAGGGCACGGGGCGCGGTCATGGGTCGACCCTAGGCAGCACGCCCCGGTCGACCCATGTGGTCACACCCCACAGTTCAGCGGTTTCCAGTGGGGTCGAGCCATGTGGATGAGGGGTCGAACCACGTGGGTACGTCGGACAGGGCCTGCTTGATGCGGAAGCTGCCGAACTCGTTCAGCTCGGGCAGCGCGTCCACGTCGAACCAGCCGACGTCCAGCGACTCGTCGTCGTTGACCCGCGCCTGTCCGCCGACGGCACGGCAGCGGAAGGTGATGTCCATGAACTGACAGACGTCGCCGTTGCCGTACGTCACGGGTTCCACGGCCTGGATCAGCACGACCCGCTCGACCACGCAGCGCACCGCGGTCTCCTCCTCGACCTCCCGCACCGCGCAGGCCGCGGGCTGCTCCCCCGGGTCGGGGATGCCGCCGATCACCGACCACTTGCGGGTGTCCGCCCGGCGGTTGAGCAGCACGCGGCCCTCGTCGTCGAAGACGAGGGCCGTGACGCCGGGCAGCCACAGCAGCTGGTGTCCGGCCGAGGCGCGCAGGGTGCGGATGAAGTCAGGAGTAGCCATGTCCCGACCCTAACCGGCGCGCGCGGACGCTCCCGGGCGCGCCGGAGGGCGTCCGGGAGCTACTGTTCGCCGGCCCTCCGGGCGCGCAGCCGCGCGGTGACGCCCCAGCCGAGGCCGCCCGCCGCGACGAGGACCAGGACCGCCTCCGGGAGCGCGCCCAAGCGGGTCGCGGGGGTCTGCGAGGTGCGCAGCGGCACCTCCTGCACCAGGGAGTCGGCGACGAACATGCCCGTCTTCTGCGTGACCGTGCCGTCCGGCATGATGACCGCGCTGACGCCGCTGGTCACCGGCACGGTGACGGCGCGGCTGTGCTCCACGGCGCGGACCCGGGACATGGCGAGCTGCTGGTAGGTCATCTCGCTCCGCCCGAAAGTGGCGTTGTTGCTCGGCACGGAGATCAGCTGGGCGCCCGCGGTGACCGTGTCGCGCACCGCCCAGTCGAAAGCGGCCTCGTAGCAGGTGACCAGGCCGACGCCGGCGCCGCCCATGTCGAACACGCCGGGCTCGGAGCCGCGGCTGAAGTCCTGGCGGACCATGGAGGTCCAGGTCTCGTTGATCGCGCCCACCAGGGAACGCAGCGGCAGGTACTCGCCGAACGGCTGGATCTGCCGTTTGTCGTAGGTGTCGACGGGGCCCTTCGCCGGGTCCCAGAGGATCTGCTCGTTGAGCAGTTCGCCGTCCCGGGAGACCACCGCGCCGACCGAGACGGGCGCGCCGACGGCCTTGGCGGCGCGGTCGACGACCTCGCGGGCGTCGGCGTTGGCGAAGGGGTCGATGTCGGAGGAGTTCTCCGGCCACAGCACGATGTCGGGGCGCTCGGCGCGGCCGGCGGCGACCTCGGCGGCCAGACGCTCCGTCTCGCGCGCGTGGTGGTCGAGGACCGCCCGGCGCTGGGAATTGAAGTCGAGTCCGAGGCGGGGCACGTTGCCCTGGATGACGGCGACCGTCACCGTGCCGCTCTCGGCCTTGTCGCTCACCAGCGTCCGCGCCGCGAACGCGCCGGCCACCGGCACGGCGACGCTCAGCACACCGACGACCGCCGCGGCCCGGTGCGGGGTCCCGGTGCGCCGGGCCCGCAGGGCGAGCCGCACCAGCTCGTACAGGCCGAAGCCGCACAGCACGACGGCGCATCCGAGGACCGGGGTGCCGCCCAGCGCGGCGAGCGGCAGGAACACGCCGTCCGCCTGCCCGAACGCGATCTTGCCCCAGGGGAAGCCGCTGAACGGCACGCGCGCGCGTGCCGCCTCGCCGGCGATCCACAGCGCCGCCGCCCAGACCGGCCACCCGGGCAGCCGCGACACCACGGTGATGCCCGCGCCGACCAGCGCGACGAACACGGCCTCGATCACCACGAGCGCGATCCACGGGCCGGGGCCGACCTCCACGCCGGTCCACACCAGCAGCGGCAGCAGGAAGCCGAGCCCGAAGAGGTAGCCGAGGCCCAGTCCCGCCTTCCAGCTCCGGCCGCGCAGCACCCCACCGAGGACGGCGAAGGCGGGCAGGGCCAGCCACCACAGGGTGCGCGGCGGGAAGCTGACATAGAGGAGGAGGCCCGCGAGCGCGGCGGCGCCGGCCGGGAGGAGGCGCGCGCGCCACTTCTGCCAGGCCGAGGGCGTGGTCTGCGGCGGCATGGGGTCCGACGCGCCGACGGAGGTTGCGGTGACGGTCACTCCGGGAGTCTACGGCGCGTGACCTGGGGCCGGACAGCACGGTCGTACGGGCCCGGGGCGGGTGGAGCACCGCGTGGCCCCGTGCCGTGGACGAGCGCGACAACGTTTCCGCTGAGTCGTCACCACACGTCCCCAAACGGGCCACCAGCCGTTACCGTGTGCCGGTGCCTTGTCCGTGGGGCCCTACGCGGGGCCGTCGGACGGGGCCCGTCAGCTCGGGGGCGACGAGGTGGGGCGGGGTGCGGGGTGGGTTCCACGGACATGACGTCCGCCGGTCCGGACGCGGACGGCGAGAGACGGACCGGTCCGGACGCGGCGGGCATGGTGGTGCTGGGCGCGTGCGCGGCCTGGCCGCTGATCACCGCGGCGGCCCGGGACGGCCGTCCCGAGGGCATGCTGCTCGCGGTGCTGGCCGTGGCGGCGGGGTACGCGGCGGGCCGCATCGGCGGGGCGCTGCTGCCGGTGGCCGCCCCCTGCGCGGGCGCGGTGGCGGGGATCGCCCTCGTGGCGTGGGTGCCCCACCTGGCACCGGGCCCGCAGATCACCACTCCTCTCGGGCACGCCGGGGCGACGACCGCCATGGTGATCCTGGCGGCGGGCGCCGCCTGCTGTGCGGCCTGGGCGGCGGCCGCACCGGCGCCGCGGTTCGTGCTGCGGCTGCTCGCGGCGGGCGTGGCGGTGACCGCGGCGGTGCTGGGCTCGGCCGCGGGGTCCGTGGCGGCCACCCTGCTCCTGGTGTGTTCCCTGGCCGTCGGCCGCGTGCGGCACCGCGGCGCGGCCCTCGCCGTGCTGGGCCTGACGGCGGCCGGCGCGGTCGGGCTGACCTGGGCCGTCGCCGGTGACGCGGTGCCGGAGGGGTTCGCCGCGTCGTTGGAGGGCCGGCTCACCCCGCACCGGGTGGCGCTGTGGCACGACGCGCTGGACCTCGTACGGACGCACGCGGGCCTGGGCGTGGGTCCGGGGCGCTTCGGGGAGCTGAGCACGACGTCGGTCGGGTCACCGTTGTCCGACGGCAAGCCGCACTCCGCACCGCTGCAGCTGGCGGCGGAGCAGGGCGTCGTCGGGGTGCTCCTCGCGGCGCTGGCGTTCGGCTGGCTGCTGTACGCCCTGTGGCGCAGCCCGCGCTCGACACCGGTGGTGCTGACCGCCGGTACGGCCCTGACCGCGCTGGCGCTCGTCGCCACGGTGGGCAACGCCCTGAGCTTCACGGCGGTGACGGCCGGCGGCGGTTTCCTTGCGGGCCTCGCCACGTCCCGCCCCTTCACGGATCACGGGCGAACCGACCCGCCGCAGCACTGAGCCACGGACCTGGCGAAACCTCACAGCTTCGTGCCGGCGCGTCCCAGGCGGAGGCGGTCGCGGATGACGGTGACGGCGGCCTCCGCGTCGTCCACCGTCACCGTGAAGGTGTGGCCGTCGGCCAGCCGCAGCACCACGCCCTCACCGCGCCGTACGACGACCGCCGTGCCCTTCTCGGGCCGCCACCGGTACCCCCAGCCGCCCCAGTGCCGGGGCGTGACGTGCGGGGCGAAGTCGGCCCCGGCGACGTGTGACAGCGGGATGCGGCGGCGCGGCACGCCGATGTGGCCGCAGCGCACCTCGAGGTGGTCCTGGTCGACCCGCAGCGCGACGTGCACGAAGGCGAGGGTGCCGAACAGCACCAGGAGTCCGGCCGCGATGCAGCCGACGACGGCCATGGCGAGCGGCGCGACCCCGGACGTCCACGCGGAGTCGACGGCCAGCGCGATACCGAGTGCCATGCAGGCGGCGCCGATCAGCGCCAGCAGCCACTGGAAGCGGGCGGTGGCGCGACCGGTCCAGACCTCGGAGTACGGGCCGTGCTCGCCGGGGCGGTGGTCCCTCATGCTTCGAGGTTACTCAGAATCCGCTCCGCGGCCACCGCGTCGCACAGCGTCACTGAGCCGTCCGGGCGGGGACGACCGGCCGGAGCAGTCCGCCCTCGGGGTAGGTGAGGGCGGGGGCGGGCAGGCTGCCCGGGCGCCCGCTGAGGAGCACGGTCAGGCCGCCGGTGGCCGGCGCGTCGGGGGCGGGGTGCTCGCCGAGCCGCCGCAGGGCCTGCGCGGCGACCGCGCCGGCGGAGCCGTGCAGGGCGAGCGGCGGGCGCCCGGGGCGCTGCACGGCGGCGCGGATGCGGTCGGCGACCAGTTCGTAGTGGGTGCAGCCGAGGACGACGGTGGTCACGTCGTCGGGGGTGAGCTCGGCGGCCGCCGCGACGGCGGCGTCGACCGCCGTGTCGTCCGCCCGCTCCACTGCTTCGGCCAGGCCCCAGCAGGGCACCTCGGTCACGGTCACCCCGTCGGCGAACCTCTTGATCAGGTCACGCTGGTAGGGGCTGCCGGTGGTGGCGGGCGTGGCCCAGATGGCGAGCGGTCCACCGCCGGCCGCGGCCGGCTTGATCGCCGGGACGGTGCCGATGACCGGAAGGTCCGGCTCGTGGCGGGCGCGCAGGGCGGTGAGGGCGTGCACGGTGGCGGTGTTGCAGCCGACGATCAGCGCGTCGGGCCGGTGCACGGCGGCGGCCTCGGCGACGGACAGGGCGCGCCGGGTGAGGTCCGCGGGGGTCCTGGGTCCCCACGGCATGCCGTCGGGGTCGAGGGAGAGCACCAGATCGGCGTCGGGGCGCAGTCGCCGTACCGCTGCGGTGGCCGCCAGCAGTCCGATTCCGGAGTCCATGAGCGCGATCTTCACCCGGCCACGATAGACGATGAGCCGCTGCGGGGCCGTGCCGTGGGGCAGACTGCGGGCGTGAGCGCCATCGTGTGGAGTGCCGCCGTATCACTCGCCGCCTGGTTGTGGCTGCTGCTTCTCCAGGGGTGGTTCTGGCGTACGGACGTGCGGCTTCCGTCGTCGCGCGACCCCGGCGTGTGGCCGGACGTCTGCGTGGTCGTACCCGCGCGGGACGAAGCGGCGGTGCTGCCTGCGAGCCTGCCGTCGCTGCTCGCCCAGGACTACCCGGGCCGCGCCGAGATCTTCCTGGTCGACGACGGCAGCACCGACGGCACCGCGCGGCTCGCGCGGGAACTCGCGGAGCGGCACGGAGGTCTGCCGCTCACCGTCGGCTCCCCCGGTGAGCCGCCGGCCGGCTGGACCGGCAAGCTGTGGGCCGTGCGGCACGGGATGGCTTTGGCCCGGGCGCGGGGGCCGGAGTACCTGCTGTTGACGGACGCGGACATCGCCCACGCCCCGGACGGTCTGCGCAGGCTGGTGGCGGCCGCCCGGACCGGCGGGTTCGACATCGTGTCGCAGATGGCGCGGCTGCGGGTGGAGAGCCTGTGGGAGCGGCTGGTCGTGCCGGCCTTCGTCTACTTCTTCGCGCAGTTGTATCCGTTCCGCAGGATCGCCCGGCCGGGCAGCCGGACGGCGGCGGCGGCCGGCGGCTGTGTGCTGCTGCGCGCCGAGGCCGCCGGGCGGGCGCGGATCCCGGACGCGGTGCGGCACGCCGTGATCGACGACGTGGCGGTGGCCCGCGCGGTGAAGCGGATCGGCGGACGCGTCTGGCTGGGGCTGGCGGACGGGGTGGACAGCGTGCGCCCCTATCCGCGGCTGGCCGACCTGTGGCGCATGGTGTCGCGCAGCGCGTACGCCCAGCTGCGGCACAACCCGGCGCTGCTGGCGGGTACGGTCGCCGGTCTGGTCGTGGTGTACCTGGTGCCGCCCGTCGCGGTGGCCGTGGGCGCGGTCACGGGGAGCCTGCCGTGCGCGCTGCTGGGGGCGGCGGCCTGGCTGGTGATGGCGGGGACGTACGTACCGATGCTGCGGTACTACCGGCAGCCGCTGTGGCTCGCGCCGCTGCTGCCGGTGACCGCGTTCCTCTACCTGCTGATGACGGTGGACTCGGCGGTGCAGCACCGCCGCGGGCGTGGTGCCGCCTGGAAGGGCCGCACCTACGCCCGCCCGGAGGCCGCCGCCGAAGAGGCCTGACCGGCCGTCATTTACGGCCGGGCGTCCAGTTCATGCCCCAGCCGTAGGCGTGGTCGACGGTGCGCTGCGGGCTGACGCCGCGCTCCGGGACGAGGTAGCGGGCCTCGCGCTGGACGACCAGTTCACCGCCCCCGGTGTTGGTGATGAGCGCGAGCGCGCACACCGTGGACGGGACGGTGCACTCGTCGAGGGAGAAGTCGATGGGCGCGCCGTGCTGCGGCCGGAGGGTGACCGTCGCGTGCAGGTCGGCGAAGGAGCGGGCGCCCTCGTAGATGGTGACGAAGACGAGGATGCGCCGGAACAGGTGCTTCTGGTCGAGGTTGACGGTGAGGTTCTCACCGCTCGCCACGGCCCCGGTACGGTCGTCGCCGTCGAGGTGGAGGAACGGCGGCTGGTGCAGCGAGCCGAAGGCGTTGCCGAGGGCCTGGACGACGCCCTTCCTGCCGTCGGTGAGTTCCCACAGGGCGCACAGGTCGAGGTCGAGGTCGGAGTGCATGGCGACCGGGCGGCCCAGCTTGCCGGCCCAGCCGGAGAACTGCTTGCGCACCTCCCAGTTGAGGTTGACGTGCAGGGCGCCCGAGGTGCCGCCCTGCTTGGTCAGCGACACGGACGGCGCCGCCTTGGTGAGCGTCACCTTCGTCAGCCGGACCGGCGCGGGGGGCGCGGCCGGCGGGGGCTGCGGCACGGTGACCGGGGGCGCGACGGGCGGGGCCGCCGGCGGCCGGTGCGCGGTGACCGGCGGGGCGGCCGGCGGGGCCTGGGGCGTGGCGGGCGGGGCGGCGTGCTGGGGTTCGTCGACGGTGATGCCGTAGTCGGTGGCCAGTCCCTCGAGTCCGCTGCTGTAGCCCTGGCCGACGGCGCGGAACTTCCAGGCGCCCTGGCGCCGGTAGAACTCGCCGAGCACGAACGCCGTCTCGGTCGTGGCGCCGGCGGGGTCGAAGCGGGCCGCCCGGGTGCCGTTCGCGGCGTCCTGCACCTCGACGTACAGACCTGGGACCCGTCCGAAGGAGCCGCCGTCGCTGGAGGCGGCCAGGATGACGGTCTCGATGCCGGGCTCCACGCGCGTGAGGTCGACGAGGAGGGTGTCGGTGACCTCTCCCCCGGCCTGCCGCTTGCCCTCGTGCCGTACGGCGCCGGAGGCGTGGGCGGGCTGGTTGTAGAAGACGAAGTCGGCGTCCGAGCGGACCTTGCCGCCGGCCAGCAGCAGTGCCGAGACGTCCGCGTCCGGGACGCCGGGGCCGGAGCGCCAGCCCACGGCCACCCGCAGCGCCGTGGCCGGCACCGGTGTGTTCGATCCCTTCGGCATTGACATGTCCCGCCCCCATCACAGGTCGCCGCGCGCCGGGCCAGGTCCCGGCATCCGTCGGTGTTCGTCCGCCCAACCTATTCCCCCGGGCCCGGGGCGCCCACGCCCGAGAGGGGCGCAGCACCCCCGCAACCGCCGGTAACGCCCCAGGAACTCGGCCTTTACACGAAAAACACGCGGCAAGAAGCCCGTTTTCCCCAAGTTCGCTCGGATTGGGGATCGCCAGTCACCCAGGGCGCGGAAAACAACCCTCTTATCGGTCTCCCCAACCAGCACATCGTGGGCTTAACTTATGTGCCATGACCTCCCCCCGCTCCATGTATGGCGGCGGCTACTCCTCCGCTGCCTTCCCGGACACTCCGATCTACGACTCGCTCGTGGCCGAGCGGGGCACCCCGCAGATCGCCCCGATCCGGGTCCCCGCCGCGTACGAGGCGCCGGCCAGTCATCTGCCCGCGCTTCCCTCGGCGTTGCCGGCCCTCCCGGCGGCACCGTCCCAGCCGTCCTACGGCTACCCCCAGGCGCCGCAGCCCGCCCCGCTCCAGCAGGCGCACACGGCGTACATCCCGCAGCAGGCCACCGCGCCGCGCGGGTATCCCGGCCCCCAGCAGCAGCCGCCGCGCCAGCCGCAGCCCGCCGGGTACGAGGCGATGCGCCCCGCGGCCCCGCGTCCGGCGCCCGCGCCGTACCAGGACCCGTACGGCAACCAGCAGCCGCAGCCGCAGTACCGGGGGTACTGAGCGACCGGGGCCGTCGGCGCCTGATGGCACGATGGCCCCATGCGGAACGCTCGTGTGCGCTCGATTCACGTTCATCCGGTCAAGGCCTTCCGGAGCCTGCCGCTCCGGGAGGTCCTGGTGGAGCGCTGGGGTCCGGCCGGTGACCGGCGCTGGATGCTGATCGACGACGGGGGAAAGGTCGTCACACAGCGCCGTCACCCACACCTGGCCCTCGCCGCCGCCGAGCCCTTGCCCGGCGGCGGCGTCGTGCTGTCCGCGCCCGGCCGGGAGCCCGTCACGGTTCCCGTCCCGGCGTCCGGCACGAGGGTCCCGGCGGACGTCTTCGGCGACAAGGTGGAGGTCGTCCCGGCCGACGACGCGGCGGTGCACGCCTGGTGCAGCGGCCTCCTGGGCGTCGGCGTGCGCCTGGTGCACCTGGACGACCCGGCCGTGCGCCGGCCGGTGGACCCCGCGTACGCGCTGCCGGGCGAGACGGTCTCCCTCGCCGACGGCTACCCGCTGCTCCTCACCACGACCGCTTCCCTGGACCGGCTCAACTCCCTGATCGCACAAGGCGAGCACGCGGACGAGGGCCCGCTGCCGATGAGCCGCTTCCGGCCGAACGTGGTGATCGAGGGGACCGAGCCCTGGGCGGAGGACCACTGGACACGCGTCACGATCGGTGACGTACCCTTCCGGGTCGCCAAGCCCTGCGGGCGGTGCGTGGTCACCACCACCGACCAGGACACCGCCGGACGCGGACGCGAGCCCCTGCACACCCTGGCCCGGCACCGGTCCGCCGACGGCAGGCTCCTGTTCGGCCAGAACCTGGTGCCGCTGGCCACCGGCACCCTCCGCGTCGGCGACCCGCTGGAGGTCGTGGCCTGACGGACCGGCGGCAGCCGGGACCGCCCGACCGGGAACCGGTGCCGGGCCCGGCGCGTTTGCTCTCGTGAGGGGTTTGGTGGGAGAACCGGGCAGGGGGCGGACGGTGCGTGTGATCAGCGGACTGTGGCGCTGGCGGCACAACCCGCTGCGGCGCGGCACCGATCTCGCGGAGGCCTGGCTGGCGCTCACCGCGCTGCTGCTCGTCGCCCTGGCCGCGCCGCTGATCGGCGTCTTCTCCGGCCACGCGGCGCACAGTTCGCTGCAGCGGTCCGTCCGCGCCCAGCAGCAGTCCCGGCACCTGGTGACGGCGACCGTGGTGCGCGAGCTCGATCGGCTCGCGCCGGCCGCCGACCCGGAGCTGGTGGGCGGCGACGCGGGCAGACGCGTCCTGGCCCGCTGGACCGCTCCGGACGGCACCGACCGGCGCGAGCCCGTGCAGGCGCGGCTCGCGGATCCCGGGCCGGGCGACCGGTTCCGGATATGGACCGACGGGCGCGGGGACCGGGTCGCCCGCCCGCTCGACGCGGACACCGCGACGGCGCACGCGGTGCTGGCCGGGGCCGGTGCGGCGCTGCTGGCCGCCGGACTGTTCGAGGGCGCCCGCCGCCTGACGGTCCGTCGCATGCTGCACCGCCGGTACGCCCGCTGGGGCCGGGAGTGGGGCAGGGTGGGTCCGGACTGGGGCAGGGCGGGCGCCGACAGCTGACGGCGTTCCGGCTCTGGTCAACTCGCCGCCCCCGCGCACGCTACGGTGGTCCGGCCGGACCGATCGGCAGCGACTCGGGCGGGAACAGGCCACAGGTACGACGAGGTGGGGGCACGGCAACACCATGGCACAGGGCACGGTCCAGGTGACGCACACCGGCACATCGAGGTGGCGGCGCCGCACGGGTGAGTACCCATCGCTCGCCGCCGCCCTGGAGGCCGCGGCCGAGGGTGACGTCCTCACCGTCGCTCCCGGCACCTACCGGGAGAACCTCGTCGTGCAGCGGGCGGTGACCCTGCGCGGGCCCGAGGGGTCGCCCGGCTCGGTGCGCATCGCCCCGGCGGACGGGGTGCCGCTCACCGTGCGCGCCTCCGCGGTGGTGCAGGACCTGCACGTGGAGGCACAGGACGCGACCGCCCCGGCCGTGCTGGTGGAGGAGGGCACCCCCGAGCTCCGGGACATCCGCGTGGTCAGCCGGTCCGCCGCCGGGATCGAGGTGCGCGGGGCCGCCCGGCCCACGGTGCGCCGGTGCACGGTCGACAATCCGGCGGGCGTCGGCATCGCCGTACTGGACGGCGGGGGCGGGGTGTTCGAGGAGTGCGAGGTGGTCGCCGCCGGTCAGGCGGGCGTCGCCGTCCGCGGCGGCGGGCATCCGCGCCTGGAGCGCTGCCGGGTGCACCACACCTCCGGTTCCGGGCTCACCGCGACCGGGGAGAACTCGGCGCTGGAAGCCGTGGGGTGCGAGGTGTACGAGGTACGGGGCAGCGGCGTCCAGGTGACCGGCCGCGCCACCGCGCACCTCACCGACTGCGACGTGCACCGCACCACCGGGGACGGCGTCACGCTCGACACGGACGCCGTGCTGACGCTGGCCGACTGCCGCATCCACGACATCCCGGAGAACGCGGTCGACCTGCGGTCCCGTTCGGTGCTCACGCTGACCCGCACCACGGTCCGGCAGTTCGGCCGCAACGGCCTGTCGGTGTGGGACCCGGGCACACGGGTGGACGCCAACCAGTGCGAGATCTTCGACAGCACCGGCGACTACCCGGCGGTGTGGGTGAGCGACGGCGCCACCGCCGTCCTGGACTCCTGCCGGGTGCACGACGTGCCGGACGCCCTCTTCGTGCTCGACCGCGGCTCACGCGCGGACGTCGTCGACAGCGACCTCTCCCAGGTGCGCAACACTGCGGTGTCGGTGAGCGACGGCGCCACCGCCCAGCTCGACGACTGCCGCATCCGGGACGCGGCGACGGGCGCCTGGTTCCGTGACCACGGCAGCGGCGGCACCCTCAACAACTGCTCCGTGGACGGCACCCAGACCGGCGTGATCGTCACCAAGGGCGCCGACCCGACCGTCGAGCGCTGCACGGTCGACTCCCCCGCCGAGGCGGGCGTCTACGTCTCCGCGGGCGGCCGTGGCACCTTCGAGAACTGCAAGGTGACGGGCAGCGGCGGCTACGGCTTCCACGTGATCGACGGCAGCCGCACCACGCTGCGCAAGTGCCGTACGGAGCGCTGCGCGCGCGGGGGGTACGAGTTCGCCGAGGGCACCGACGGGACGTCCGGCTCGGGCGGCCCGGTCGTCGAGGACTGCACGAGCGACGAGTCCGGCAGCCTGCGGGCCGAGCCCCCGGCGCCCGAGCCGGCGGTGCAGACGACGGGCCACGGCACGGGACTGCTGGGCACGGTTCCCGCCCAGGTCGGCACGGTCCCCGCCGAGGCCCCGACCGGGGCACCGCCCGCCCCGGAGCGTGCGGCGCGCACCTCCAAGGACGTCCTCGGTGAACTGGACGCCCTGGTCGGGCTGGACAGCGTCAAGCGTGAGGTGCGGGCCCTCACCGACATGATCGAGGTGGGCCGGCGCCGCCGGCAGGCGGGCCTCAAGGCGGCCTCCGTCAAGCGGCACCTGGTGTTCACCGGCTCCCCCGGCACCGGCAAGACCACCGTGGCGCGGCTGTACGGCGAGATCCTCGCCTCGCTCGGGGTGCTGGAGCAGGGCCACCTGGTCGAGGTGTCCCGGGTGGACCTGGTCGGTGAGCACATCGGCTCGACGGCGATCCGTACCCAGGAGGCGTTCGAGAAGGCGCGCGGCGGGGTCCTGTTCATCGACGAGGCGTACGCGCTCTCGCCGGAGGACGCGGGCCGTGACTTCGGCAAGGAGGCCATCGACACGCTGGTGAAGCTGATGGAGGACCAGCGGGACGCGGTGGTGGTGATCGTGGCCGGTTACACGGCCGAGATGGAGCGCTTCCTGTCGGTCAACCCGGGGGTGGCGTCCCGCTTCTCGCGGACGATCACGTTCGGCGACTACGGCCCCGAGGAGCTGCTGCGGATCGTGGAGCAGCAGGCCGAGGAGCACGAGTACCGGCTGGCGCCCGGTGCCGCCGAAGCCCTGCTCACGTACTTCACCGACATCCCCAAGGGTCCCGCGTTCGGCAACGGCCGCACCGCGCGGCAGACCTTCGAGGCCATGGTGGAGCGGCACGCGAGCCGGGTCGCCCAGCTCGACGAGCCCACCACCGACGACCTGACACTGCTGTACGCGGAGGACCTGCCCGTACTCCCCTGAGCACGGCTCCCCAGACCGCCGGCCGGTGCTCCCCCGCGCGCGTCTCCCTAGACCGCCGGACCGGGCTCGCCCGTCTGCCGGGGGGCCGGCACCTCGGGCCGCAGCCGGGCGAGCAGCAGGCGGCGTTCCTCCGCGAACGCCGGGTCGGCCTGGTAGTCGGAGTGGCCGAGTATCGGCGCGGGCAGCGGGTGTTGCGCGGTACGGCCGTAGGCCAGAGGGTCCTGCAGCGGGGGGCGGTCCACGTCGGGTCCGCCGTCCCCGGGCAGCCGTACCGGGCCGCCGATCGGGTCGGTGCGCCGGTACAGGTTGCGCCAGCAGACGACCTCCCGGTGCAGGGAGCTCAGCGCGTCCGGGCCGAAGTGCGCGGGGAACCAACGGCCGTACAGCCGCTCCAGCGGGGAACCGTAGGTGAGCAGGGCGACGCGCCGGCGGGCGGACGGCGGCAGCTGCCAGGCCGCGGCGGCGGCGAGCACGCTGCCCTGGGAGTGCCCCGAGAGCACCAGCCGGCCGCCGGTGGCCCCGGTCCAGGTGGCGATGCGCCAGGTCAGGTCGGGCACCGCGCGCTCGGCGTAGCACGGCGGCGCGAAGGGGTGCGCGGCGCGCGGCCAGAAGGTGCCGACGTCCCACAGGATCCCTATGGTGCGCCGGGCGGAGGCGTCCTTGTAGGCGCGGCGGCCCCAGGTGACGAGCAGGACGAAGCCGAGGCCGATCAGCCAGGAGCCGAGGGCCTGCGCGGTCTGCGCGGCGCCGTGCACGACGGGGTGCGTGCCCTGCGCCGCGTCGCCCGGGGTGCGGCCGGTGGCCAGCCCGCCGACGAGGGCGCCTGCGCCCAGCAGCAGGGTGGCGGCGGAGGTGACGGCGAGGATGCGCGGCCCCCGGTCGGTGAGGGCGGCCATGGCGCGCACCGACGCGATGCGGCGGGTGCGGCCGGGGTCGCCGGTCTCCTGGGGGTACTCCCGCTCCACGGCGGCCCGTTCGGCCCGCGCGAGGTGCCAGGCCCGCCGGGCGAGCCAGCCGCACATGACGAGGAGCAGGACGAGCAGCGGGGGGATGACGGACGCCTGCCAGGTGAGCAGGACCGGCGGTCCGGGGAGCGAGGCCCGGGTGCCGTCGAGCCAGTCGGACACCCGCTGGGAGACCCCGCCGGACATCACCCCGCCGAGGGCGCAGGCGAGCATGGCGACCGCGGGCCCGGCCAGGCCCCGCAGCGCGGCGCGCCGGTCGGGGTCGGTGCGGTGCAGGGCGTGGGCGACGCCGGCGAGGACGATCACCAGCAGACCCTGCGCCAGGGTGAGGGCGCCGAAGGTGACGTTGCCCGGCAGCCTGCCCGACGACTCCCAGCCGGGGCGTTCCCAGCCGACGTACAGGGCGGTGAGCGCGAGCAGGACGAGGGCGGCGAGGGGCAGCCACCGCACGAGCAGGCGGTCCGCCTCGGCGTCGAGCCGGCGTTCGGTGCGCCCGCGCCGGCAGACCACCCACACCACCGCGCACGCCCCGGCCGCGAGGGCCGCCTCCAGCAGCACGCCCAGCACGGCGAGGGCCGCCGGGCCGCCGGGCCCGCGGTCGTGGCGGGCGGCGGCGGAGCCGACGGCGGCGGCGACCGTCAGCAGCGCGGCGGCGGTGTGCGCGGCGCGCAGCCGGGCGACCAGGCGGCGGCCGTACCAGAAGCCGGGCCGGCTCAGCGCGGTCGGGCCGGTGTCCTCCTCGGGTCCGGGGTCCGCGCTCATCGGCTGCTGCGACTCGTACGCGCTCCAGGTGCGCAGGGACAGGAACCACAGCAGGCCGGTGAGGGCGGCGGGCACCAGGGCGGCGAGGGCGAGCCTCCGGCCCGGCGCGCTCCACCAGCCGCCGTCGGGGCCGGGAGTGAGAAAGCCGAGCCAGGAGTGCCGGGCGGCGCACGCGGGCGTGCCCGCGCACTGCCAGGCGGTCAGGTCGAGGGCGACCTCGCAGGCGGCGGCGACGAGCAGCACGGTGAGGCTGAGGCCGGCCAGCCGCACCAGCAGTCCGTACAGCCGGACCGTGCGGCGGCGGCCGCGGGCGCTGGGCCGCATCCAGTGGGCGAGGTTGACCACCATGAAGGGCAGGAGCAGCAGCCACAGGGCGCGGGTGCCGTTTCCGGAGGTGAGGTTGCACCAGACGTAGGCCTCGGGGACGGGTTCCTCACGGCGGGTGGCGGGGTCGCGTTCCGCCTCGGTGTCGTCGGCGCGGCGGAACACGGCGGCGACGTCGTCGCCGGTGACGCGCACCGTGCGCGGGTCGTCGAGCATCTGCTCCGGGGTGGTGCCGCCCACCCCGTGGACCAGCAGCTCCAGGGCGGCCCCGGACCCGGGCGGTCCGTCGCCGGGGCGTTCGCCGTCCTCGGCCGGTCTGTGCCGCTGCGTGTTGTCCACCGTGTCGCACTTCCCCCGTGACGCCCCGTCGGTTCGGTCCGTGCGCGACAGGATCTCGCGTGTCAGGAGGGCGCACATCCCTCGTCACGTAATCTCCCCGATCCGTGTGACAGGCACGCACCACGGGGCGCCCAGAAGTGCCATGTACGCGACGAGCCACCGGTGGCGCCGCCCGTGGCACGGCATGCGAGGATGGGACGTCCGCGCGCCGGTGCCGGGTCGATGCCGCCCTACGCCGTGCACGTGCGGGCGTGTGTCGGACGGCTGTGCGGCGAAAGGACCGGAGCGTACGTGAGCGAGAATCAGAACCTGCTCGCGGAGCAGCGGCGCACCCTGATCCTCGACGAGGTCCGGCGGCGGGGCGGGGTCCGGGTCAACGAGCTGACCCGCAGGCTCGGTGTGTCGGACATGACCGTCCGCCGCGACCTCGACGCGCTGGCCCGGCAGGGCGTTCTGGAGAAGGTGCACGGCGGTGCGGTCCCGGTGGTCGAGGCCAGCACGCACGAGCCCGGTTTCGAGGCCAAGTCCGGCCTGGAGCTGACCGCCAAGGAGGACATCGCGCGCGCGGCGGCCGAGCTGGTCCCCCCGGGCGCGGCGATCGCCCTGTCGGGCGGTACGACGACGTTCGCGCTGGCGCACCGGCTGACCGACGTCCCCGATCTCACGGTGGTCACCAACTCGGTGCGGGTGGCGGACGTCTTCCACGCGGCGCAGCGCACCTCGGGCAGCCGGCCGGGGGCGGCCACGGTCGTCCTGACCGGCGGGGTGCGCACCCCGTCCGACTCGCTGGTGGGCCCGGTGGCCGACCAGGCGATCGCGGCGCTCCACTTCGACCTGCTGTTCCTCGGGGTGCACGGGATATCGGTGGAGGCGGGACTGTCGACGCCGAACCTGGCGGAGGCCGAGACGAACCGGCGGCTCGTGCAGTCGGCCCGGCGCGTGGTCGTGGTCGCCGACCACACCAAGTGGGGCACCGTGGGCCTGAGTTCGTTCGCCTCGCTGGAGCAGGTCGACACCCTCGTCACGGACCCGGGACTGCCTCCCGGGGCGCGCGCGGAGGTGTCCGAGCATCTGCGGCGGCTGGTGGTGGCGGGCGAGTCCGAGGAGCCGGGGACGGCGGAGGCCGCCGACGCCTGACCGGAACACCGCCCCCTTCGCGGTTCCGCCCAAGTCCGCTGTGCATCCAGGGAGTTGAGTCGATGGCCCACCGTCTGCGCCCCGAGGGGCCCGAGTTCGCCGGCACGGCACCCGTGCGTCTGGTCTTCGAGCGGGAGGTCACCGCCGCCCCGGAGACGGTCTTCGACGCGCTGGCCCGGGACGTCACCGGCTGGACCGCGTGGTTCCGCGCGGTGACCTTGTGCCGCCCGCTGGAGGGCGGCGCGGGCCGCGAGCTGCGCCTGCTGGGCGCCGCCCGGTTCCGCGAGACCATCCTGGTGGCCGAGGAGCCCGAGGTGTACGCCTACCGGGTCGACGTGACCAACGTGCCGGGCGCGCGTGCCATGGTCGAGGAGTGGCGGCTGCGGCCCGCCGGCACGGGCACACGGGTGCGCTGGACGATGGCGGTCGACGGGAGCGTGCCGTTCCGGCTGGCGCTCAAGGCGTCCCGCCCGGGTCTCGCGGTGGGCTTCCGTGACGCCATGACCTCACTGGACCGCCGTCTCGCGGGCTAGTCCGCCGGGCCAGACGCCGGTGCGCAGCAGGGAGTCGATCGCGGCCGAGTACGGTGCCACGTCCAGGCCCTGCCCGGCCAGCCAGGCATCGGAGTAGTACTTGTCCAGGTAGCGGTCGCCCGGGTCGCACAGCAGCGTGACCACGCTGCCGCGCGTGCCGCGTTCCACCATCTCCGCCACGATCTTCAGCGCGCTCCACAGCCCGGTGCCGGTGGAGCCGCCCGCCTTGCGGCCGATGACCCGCTCGAGGGCCCGTACGGCGGCGACGGCGGCCGCGTCGGGCACCTTCATCATCCGGTCGATCGCGCCGGGCACGAAGCTGGGCTCCATCCGCGGTCGTCCGATGCCCTCGATGCGGGAGGCGCTGTCGCAGGAGACGTCCGGGTCACCGGTCGTCCAGCCCGTGAAGAAGCAGGAGTTCTCCGGGTCGGCGACGCAGACGCGGGTGTCGTACTGCATGTGGTGGACGTAGCGGGCGAGGGTCGCCGAGGTGCCGCCGGTCCCGGCGGTGGCCACGATCCACTCCGGCTGCGGGAACCGCTCCCTGCGCAGCTGACGGAAGATCGACTCGGCGATGTTGTTGTTGCCCCGCCAGTCCGTGGCCCGTTCCGCGTAGGTGAACTGGTCCATGTAGTGGCCTCCGGTCTCCGCCGCCAGGGCGGCGGACGCCTCGTACATCGTGCGGGGGTCGTCCACGAAGTGGCACCGGCCGCCGTGGAACTCGATCAGGCGGCACTTCTCGGCGCTCGTCGTGCGGGGCATGACGGCGATGAAGGGCACGCCGATCAGCTTCGCGAAGTACGCCTCGGACACGGCCGTCGAGCCGCTGGACGCCTCGATCACGGGGCGCCCCGGCCGGATCCAGCCGTTGCACAGGCCGTACAGGAACAACGAGCGGGCCAGCCGGTGCTTGAGGCTGCCCGTGGGGTGGGTCGACTCGTCCTTCAGGTAGAGGTCGATGCCCCACTCCTCCGGCAGCGGGAAGAGCAGCAGATGGGTGTCGGCGGAGCGGTTGGCGTCGGCCTGCACCCGGCGCACGGCCTCTTTCAGCCAGGCCCGGTAGGCATGGTCGCTGCGGTCGACGTCGAGGGTGGCGCCGGTCAGGGTCTGTTGGGGAGTGCTCACGACAGGGCTCCTTACACTGTGCGCCGACGGCGTCCCGCGCGGCCGACACACCGATCATAGGCACCGTCAGCACCACCTCTCACCTGCATAAACACATCTTTGAGGGCACCAAAGGCACCCCTGGGGCCGGGGGCGCGCGGGATCGGGGGCGCATTGGCGTGAGTGCCCCCCGCGCCCCGGGCGACGGGGGCACGGGCACTGGTGCTCGGCGGCGGGGACGGGCAGACTGCACCGGCGGGAGCAAGGGCACACTGGTTCTGGACAGCAGCCGGCCCGCGGAGCACGGTCCGGCACACCGACGCGCACAGAGGGGGCGGGGCATGGCGGAGCCGGAGTTCACGGCCACGGGCGTGCGGATCGGGCGGCGGCTGCGTTCGCTCACCCGGGCCGGACAGGTCCGGATCAGCGACGGGCGGCTGGAGTTGCTCACCAGCTACGGCACCGAGATCGACAGCGCGCCGGTACAGGCCGTACGGGCGACCCGGCCCTGGTTCGCGTCCGACGACCGGGCGCTGGCCGACCTCAACGGCCACCGGTACCTGCTCACCCTCGGGGG
Source organism: Streptomyces sp. NPDC085937 (assembly GCF_044540535.1). Classification (NCBI taxonomy): domain Bacteria; kingdom Bacillati; phylum Actinomycetota; class Actinomycetes; order Kitasatosporales; family Streptomycetaceae; genus Streptomyces; species Streptomyces sp. NPDC085937. The sequence goes on from NZ_JBITSH010000006.1 coordinate 204,953, forward strand.
CCACGACCCGGCACCCGGGCAGCCGGGACCGCCGGCGGCCCGGCGTTTCATCGAGGCCGTCCGCCGGGCGGCGGGGCACGGCGCCTGAGGTGTCCGCGAGTTGCGCCACCCCACCCCCTGCGTCACGCTGGTCTCACGTCACTCTGGGTTTACCGGCGATAACGCTGCGAACCAGCCCGCCGGCCACGACAGCAGGCGGCAGCGTCACGCAGGCGCCCTGCTGGATCCCTACTCCGTGTTCTTCCGGACCTCACGTCGGGGAGTCGCAGCCGTGATCAGTCACCCGAGCAGGAACTGCACGGTGGAGCTCCAAGCCCTGCCGTCGCGGATCGGCCAGGTCCGCAGAATCGTATCTGCGCAATTGCGCTACTGGCATATGGACCCCCTGATAGACCGGGCCTCGCTCGGTGTGACAGAGCTCTTGTCCAACGTCCACCGGCACGCACAGCCCGACAAGACATGCACCGTCGAGATGGAACTGCTGCTCGACCGGCTGAAGGTGTCGGTGCACGACCACGATCCGCGGCTGCCGGTCGTCGCGGACGCCGGACCGCTCGCCACGTGCGGGCGCGGTCTGGCGATGGTGGCCGCCATGAGCGAGAGCTGGGGCGTGCTGCCGGACGGCGAGTCCGGCAAGGTCGTGTGGTTCACCCTGCCGACGTCCGCGGCGTCCGCCCCGGTGGACTGGGACCGGCGCCCGGTGCACACCGCCGCCGAACCGGCCGAGCCCCGGTTCACGGAGGTCGCGCTCGTCGACCACGTCTCCGACGTCCGACGGGCCGAATCCGCTCCCGCCCGGTCCGCCGTTCCCGGCTGACCGGGCGGTGAGGAAGCGACGCCCCGCCGGGAGCGCGGCACCCTGCGGCCCCGTGGTCCGCGGGGTGCCGCGGCCGGACGGCGGCGCGCGGCGGACCGCTACCTGAGGTAGACGAGTCCGTCCGTGGTGACGGTGGGCCGGCCGCTCGTGCCCACCACGACGATCTTGACCGTGTGCTTGGCGTTGGCCGACCACGACTTCGTCCAGATCGCCTGGCGGTAGCGCGTGGTCGCCGACCTCAGGTCCACCGTGGCGGCCTTCACGCCGTCGACGTACACGTACGCCTGGCCCGAACTCGACGCCCGGGACACCACCCAGGCCGCCGAGCGGCCGGTGAACGTCCACGTCAGGCTCGCGCCCTTGGACGCGCTGGAGTACGACCTGCCGCCGAGGTAGCTGGAGGAGGTGCGCGCGCTCCAGCTGCCCGTCCTGACCGCCGCGCTCTCCTGGAGGATCACCGGGGTGTAGGTCGCGGAGGCGTTGCGGTAGTTGCCGGCGTAGTCGTACGCCCGCATCGACCAGGTGGCCGCCGTGCCCGGCTTCGCGGTGCGGTTGGAGAGGTAGGCGGCGGCGCCGAAGGTGGCGGTCGCCGGGGACAGCAGCTGCACCTGGCGCAGGGCCTGGTCGTCGGCCGCCTTCCAGCGCAGGGCGACCGGGACGGAGCCGGTGTTGACGGTGCCGGTGCGCAGGGCCAGCGTGGGCGGGCCGGTGAACGTCGGCGCGGTCGTCTCCGCCACGACGGTCAGCGGGGCCGTGGTCGTCGTCGTGCCGGACTGGTGGGTCGCGCGCACGGTCACCGTGTGGGTCCCGACGGCCAGGGCGAGCCGCTTGGCGTAGCCGGCGCCCGAGGTGGCGGCGACGGCCCGGCCGTCGACGAGCACCTCGTACCTCTTGATCAGCGCGGCCGGTGTGGTGGCCGACCAGCGCACGACGGGCGTGCCCTTGGTGTAGTACGTCGAGCCCTTCGCCGCCGCGTCGGTGAGGGACACGATCTTCAGGCCGGCGACCGGCCCCGCCGCCCAGGCACGGACGGTCGGCAGCTGCGCGTACAGGGCGTCGCCCGGGCACTGGGTGTTGAATCCGTCGCGGTGGGCGGAGACGCGCTTGAACGTGTACGCCGTGCCCGACGTGAAGCTGGTGCCGAAGTAGTTCTTCTGCGTCGCGCCGGCGGTGAGCTGGACACTGCCGGACGGGTCGGCGCCGTACTGGCCGAGCTTCCAGGCCGACACGCGGGCGACGGCGGTGAGCGCGGCGCCCGAGGCGGCGGTGGAGCCGTACTCGCCGAGCACCGCGATGCCCGCCGACTCACGGTTGAAGCCGTAGGTGTGGGCGCCCAGCACGGGCCGGTCGATGCCGCCCTTGCGGCCCTCGAAGACCGTCCCGCACTTGTCGACAAGGAAGTTGTAGCCGACGTCGTTCCACTTGTTGACCTGCGTGTGGTACGCGTAGATGCCGCGCACGAGGGAGGCCGACTCCGCGCAGTCGTAGTCGTTGGCGCCGTCGGTGTGGTGGACGAACACCGCCTTGACGTCGGCGTTGTACTCCGACGGATCGGGGCTCTTCGACTCGTCGGCGCCCCAGCCGGCACGCGAGGTGACCGGCGGCTGGGGCACGGTGGACGGCGGCGCGGTGGGGTCCGGGGACGAGGAGGAGGACGGGGAGGGGCTCTCGTCGGCGACGAACGCGGCCGGCTCGGGCGCGCTCATCCGCGTCTCGGCCTCGGTCACCACACCCGGGTCGACGAGATTGACCTCGAGGCCCTTGGGCAGGGCCGCTGTCGTGCCGTCCTCGCGGGCGACCCGGGCCTCCACACCGTCGGAGGGTCCGACCCACAGCGGGTGGGACGCCCCGCGCATGCCGGCCTCCGGCTTCTCCGGCGGGGCCGCGTCCAGCTCCAGGTCGTGCCAGGCCCCCCAGGCGCCGGTCTCCAGGCTGCGGGTACGCACCTGCGCGGTGCCCTCCAGCGGCTTGAGCGCCCCCGTCCAGGAGACGCCGACGAGGGAGAACTGCTCCGTCCCGGTGCGCGGCAGCTTACGCTCGCCGGCCGCGGAGCCCGGCAGGGCCAGGTCGTAGACCTCGACCGGCCTCCTGTCCTGCCCGGCGGCCCCGGGTCCGTCGGAGGGGCTGGCCGTGGCGTAGGTGACCACGCCCCCTCCCCCGAGGACCACGGCGCCGAGCGTCAGCCACGCCCGGCGTTTCAAGCTCAGCGGTCTGTAGGCGTGCGACACGGCACGACGGCGTCGCGTACTGCGGCTCAAAGAATTCCCCACCCCGATGAAGCGGCCCGGACGGGCCGACGGAAGCTGCGGCGGTCACGCGGGGCTCTATGGCCCCACGGGACGCCTCACTCCGTGCAGCGCACCACCCCGCGCAACCGTCACAGCAAACCGGGGTGATCCACATCACCTTGGGCTGCGGAAGGGCGCCGGACCACCGCTGCTCCCCCACGGCGGCGGCCCGTCCACGGATGGCCGTGTCCGGCTCAGTCCCGGCGGCCGAACTGCTCCTCCAGCACGGACAGGCGGCGCCAGTACTCGTCCTCGTCGATCTCGCCGGAGGCGAAGCGGCGGCCGAGGACGGCCACGGGTGAGTCGCCTCGTGCGGCGGGCCCGTGCGGTCCGCGCGCGCCGCGCCACCCCGCGCGGCGCAGCAGGGTGATGCCCAGCCCGATGACCAGGGCCCAGAACAGGGGGAACAGCAGGATCCACGGGCCGGGCCCGCCGTCACCGAAGTACGCCGGCGTCTCCATGATCGTTCAACTCCTCGGGTGCGGTGTCCCGTCGCCGCTCGGCGACACTTCGAGACTCGCCCCGGGAGGGGGGTCCGGTCGTCGTACGGCCGGCGGCATCCGGCGTACGGCCCGGGGAGTACGCCGGGAGTGAGCGGCTGCTCCGCTCCTGCGGCGGGAGACCCCGCGGGGCCCGGGACGCACCGGTCCGGTGCGTCCCGGGCCCAACGGTTCAGCCGGTCTGGTCGTTGTCCTTCATGGCGCCCCAGCCGTGCCAGCGCTCGACCTCGACCCAGGCGCTCACCCGGCTGCGTTCGCGGTTGGGGTAGGGCGAGCCGCCGTAGTGGCGGGAGAGGCGGTCGATGTCGGCCAGGTCCTCGTCGTCGTACATCTCGGTCACGCGGCCGAGGAGGGTGACGTGGGTGTACCAGTCGTCCTCGGCGAGGATCGTGAGCGTGACGCGCGGGTCACGGCGGACGTGGCCGAGGCGGACCCGGCCCTCGTCGAAGTTGAGCAGCGCGCGGCCGTCCTCCCACAGGTACCAGGTGGGGGTGGAGACGGGCGCGCCGTCGGACCGCAGGGTGGCCATGACGCACGGGTTCGGTTTGCGCAGCAGCGCGTCGGCCTCGGGGGGCAGCGGGGGCTTGGACACGTGGAACTCCTCGCGTTCGTGGGGGGATCGGGAAAAATTGCGGTGGAGGGTGGTCAGGCGGAGGCCGCGGGTCCGTCGTCGAAGCTGGCGTAATAGGCGGCGGCCATGTCCTCGTCGCCGTGCCCCGCGCTCGCGGCCCGCTCCAGGCGCCGGGCGCTCGCGGCGGCGACGTCGAGGCGGACGCCGCCCCGCTCCCCGGCCCGCACGATCAGCGCGGCGTCCTTCGCGGCGGTCTTCACGGCGAACTGGGCCGGGGACAGCCGCTCTTCGAGGATCAGCTGGGCCTTCGCATGCAGATAGCCCATGTCGAGGGGTCCGCCGGCGATGAGGTCGAAGAAGGCGTCCGGTGCCACGTCGAGGGCGCCGGCCAGGGCGAGGGTCTCGCCCGCGGCGGCGGTGGCCGCGAGCACCCAGCTGTTGGCGACCAGCTTCAGCCGGGTGGCGCTCGCCGCCGCGCCGTCCTCCCCGGTCCACACGGTGCGGGCACCCACCGCGTCGAACACCGGGGTCACCGTGTCCCGCCCCGCGGCCGGACCGGCGGCGAGCACGGTGAGCTGTCCTTCCTCGGCGGGGCGGCGGGTGCCCAGCACCGGGCAGTCGTAGAAGCGCAGGCCGTGTTCCCGGGCGAAGGCGGCGAGTTCGGCGACGTCCTCGATGCCGCTGGTCGTGCACTGCGCCCAGGCGGTTCCGGGGCGCAGTGCGGGGGCGGCGGCACGCACGATCTCCAGGGTGGCGGGGCCGTCGTACAGCATGGTCAGCACCACGTCGGCGGACTCCACCGCCTCGGCGGGGGTGCCGGCGACGTGGGCGCCGTCGGCGGCCAGCGGCTCGGCCTTCGCACGGGTCCGGTTCCAGACGCGGACGGTGTGCCCCGCGCGGGCCAGGTTGCGGGCCATCGCGGCACCCATGATGCCGGTGCCCAGGACGCTGACGGTGAGCTTGTCGGTCATGCGGTCGGCCTTCTGTCGGTCGGTGGTCGTCCTTACCCCAGTGCCCCAAGAGGATCGTCCAGCACCGGCTGCCAGGCCAGCTCCGCCGCGCCGACCAGACTGTTGTGGTCCAGGGTGCAGGCGAGGATGGGTACGCCGCCACTGCGGCCCCACAGGCTGCGGTCGGCGACGACGGCGCGGAGCCGGTCCGGATCGGCCTCCAGCAGGGTGCGGTGCAGCCCGCCGAGGATGATGCGGTCCGGGTTGAGGATGTTGACCAGTCCGGACAGACCGAGGCCGAGCCGGTCGATGAGCTGTTCGGTGGCGCGGCGCACGTCCGGGTCGTCGTACTGCCCGCGGATCAGGTCGTCGGCCTGCTTCAGCAGCGACATCTCCGGGCCCGGCTCGCGGCCCGCCGCGGTGAGCAGGGCCAGCGGGTCCGCCTCGACGTCCAGACAGCCCCGGCTGCCGCAGTGGCAGGGGCGCCCGTCGGGGTTGACGGCGAGGTGGCCGACCTCCAGGGCGAGGCCCGAACTGCCCGTGTGGAGACGGCCGTCGAGCACCAGCGCGCCGCCGACACCGCGGTGCCCGGTGGCCACGCACAGCAGGTCGCGCGAGCCCCGTCCGGCGCCGTGCCGGTGTTCGGCGAGGGCGGCGAGGTTGACGTCGTTGGCCGCGAAGGCGGGGCCGTGGAGGCCGGCGGCGCGCACCTGCTCGGCGAAGATCTCGCGCACCGGTGCCCCCGCGGCCCAGGCCACGTGCAGGGGGTTCAGCGCCAGCCCCTCCGGTTCGGCGACCGCCGAGGGCACCGCGAGTCCGGCGCCCACGCACCGCCGTCCGGTCTCCCGCAGCAGCTCGGCGCCGGCCGCGACGACGGAGCCGAGGACCTTCGCCGGGTCGGCGTCGACGACCTCGCTGCCGGGCGCCGTGGCGACGATGCGGCCGCCGAGTCCCACCAGGGCCGCGCGGTAGCCGTCGGCGTGGATCTGCGCGGCGAGCGCCACGGGGCCGTCCTCGGCGACGGACAGCCGGTGCGAGGGGCGTCCCTGGGATCCGGCGGCCGCGCCGGGCCGGGCGTCCACGCGGATCAGTCCGAGCGCCTCCAGCTCGGCGGCCACCGCACCGGCCGTGGCCCGGGTGACACCGAGCTCCGCGGTGAGCACCGCGCGGGTCGGGGCGCGTCCGGTGTGCACGAGCTCCAGCGCGGGTCCGAGCGCACCGCGCCCGCGTTCCAGCCGCGTCCTCGAGGTGGTCCCTTCCCCCGCCGGCCGGGGGTCCGCCTTCCCGCTCATGGTGGCGAGTCTCCCATGATCCGCAACGGCCGCGGACGACAGGCCTCCGACGTGCCGGGCGGCGCTCCGGCGCCCGGCTCCGGCGGTCCGGCACGGACCGCTCTCCCCGGCACGTGTGCTCCCGGCGGCCCGCCGTCCGCCGTGCCGCGCCGAGCTGCGGCTCGGCTAGCCTGGCCGCACGATGAACGACCGTATGACGACTCCGTGGGGCGAGCCGGTGCTGACCCGCTTCCCCGAGGACCCGCGGGACAGGCTGCGCGCCTGGGACGCGTCCGACGAGTATCTCCTCAGGCATCTCGCCGACCGCCGGCCACCGTTGTCCGGCACGGTCGTGGTCGTCGGCGACCGGTGGGGCGCGCTGGTCACGGCGCTCGCCGCGTACCGCCCGACGCAGATCACCGACTCGTGGCTCGGGCAGGAGGCCACCCGCGCCAACCTCGCCCGCAACGGCGTCGAACCGGGTACGGTCCGGCTGCTCACCACGCGGGACGACCCGCCGGAGCGGATCGACGTGCTGCTGGTGCGGGTGCCGAAGAGCCTGGCGCTGCTGGAGGACCAGCTGCTGCGGCTGGCGCCCTCGGTACACGCGGACACGGTCGTGGTCGGCACCGGCATGGTGAAGGAGATCCACACCTCGACGCTGGCCCTCTTCGAGCGGATCCTCGGCCCGACCCGGACCTCCCTGGCCGAGCGGAAGGCCCGGCTGATCTTCTGCGCGCCGGAGCCCGCGGCGGCGCGTCCGGCGAACCCGTGGCCGTACCGGTACACGCTGCCCGAGGACGTCGGGCCCGTCTCGGGCCACACGGTCGTCAACCACGCGGGCGTGTTCTGCGCGGACCGGCTCGACATCGGCACCCGGTTCTTCCTGCGGCACCTGCCCGCCGGCCGGGGCGGCGGCCGGGTGGTGGACCTGGGCTGCGGCAACGGCGTGCTGGGGACGGCGATCGCGCTGGCCGACCCGAAGGCCGAGGTGCTGTTCGTGGACGAGTCCTTCCAGGCGGTCGCGTCGGCCCAGGACACCTACCGGGCGAACGACGTGAGCGGACCGGCCGAGTTCCGGGTCGGTGACGGCCTGGCGGGTGTCCCGGCGGGCAGTGTCGACCTGGTGCTCAACAACCCGCCCTTCCACTCCCACCAGGCGACCACCGACGCCACGGCCTGGCGCATGTTCACCGGCGCCCGCCGCACGCTGCGTCCCGGCGGCGAACTGTGGGTGGTCGGCAACCGGCACCTGGGCTACCACGCGAAGCTGCGCCGGCTGTTCGGCAACAGCGAGGTGGTCGCGTCGGACCCGAAGTTCGTGGTCCTCAAGGCCGTGCGCCGCTAGCTCATCCGGCCCGACGTATCCCCTGGTCAGGACCTCGCGGACGGCGGTTCTCCCCGAGTCCGCCGGGCCACCGGCCATCGCCGGGCGGGCCCCGTCGGCCGTGGGCTGCCTAAGCTGGTGGGAGCACGTGCGCCGGCCGAGGAGGCTGCGATGGACGGGACGACGGCCCAGCAGAGCGACGGATCCGGAGCCCGGCGGTACATGCCCATCGCCGATCACGGGCTGATCGGCGATCTGCGCAGCGTGGCACTGGTGGCGACCGACGGCACCATCGACTGGTACTGCGTCCCGTGCTTCGACGCCCCGAGTGTGTTCGCCGCGCTCCTGGACGCCGACCGGGGCGGCTGCTTCGAACTGGCGGCGGCCGTGCCGGCCCGCACCAAACAGTTCTACTTCCCCGACACCAACGTGCTGATCACCCGGTACTACACCGAGGACGGCGTGGGTGAGGTGCAGGACTTCATGCCCGTGTCCGGCGACTCCGTCGAGGAGGGCCGGCACCGGCTGATCCGGCGGGTGCTGTGCGTCCGCGGCTCCCTGCCGTTCCGCGCCCGCGTGGCGCCCCGGTTCGGCTACGCGACGCAGCCGCACACCGTGCGCGTCACCGGGGACGTGGCGGTCTTCGCGTCCGAGGAGCTGGACCTCGCCCTCACCTCCACCGTCCCGCTGGAGCAGGACGGACCCGACGTACGGGCGGACTTCAAGCTCGCCGAGGGCGAGACGACCGTGTTCGCCCTGGACCAGCTCGGCGACGAGCTGGCGCCGCGCGGGTGCGCGCACAAGGAGGCGGAGGAGGAGTTCGCCGCGACGGTGCGCTACTGGCGTGACTGGCTGTCCTCCTCCCGCTACCGGGGACGCTGGCGGGAGATGGTGCACCGCTCCGCCCTCACCCTGAAGCTGCTCACGTACGCGCCCACCGGGGCGATCGTCGCGGCGCCCACCACCAGCCTGCCGGAGGAGTTCGGCGGCGAACGCAACTGGGACTACCGGTACATGTGGGTGCGCGACGCGGCGTTCTGCGTCTACGCCATGCTGCGGCTGGGCTTCACCGAGGAGGCCGAGGCGTTCATGGCGTTCGTCTCCCGGCACATCAGCCCGGGCGACGGCAAGCCGTCGGGCCCGCTGCAGATCATGTACGGCATCGACGGCCGCACCGATCTGCCGGAGCGCACGCTGGACCACCTGGAGGGCCACCACGGCTCCACGCCGGTCCGGGTCGGCAACGCGGCGGCCGACCAGCTGCAACTGGACGTCTACGGCGCCCTGATCGACTCGATCTACCTCTACGACAAGTGGGCCGAGCCGATCTCCAGCGAGCAGTGGGACCACGTGACGGCGCTGGTGGACTGGGTGTGCGCGCACTGGGACCAGCCCGACGAGGGCATCTGGGAGACGCGCGGCGGGCGGAAGAACTTCCTGTACTCGCGGCTGATGTGCTGGGTGGCGATCGAGCGCGGCGTGCGGGTGGCACGCCGCCGCGGTCTGCCCGCCGACCTTCCGCGCTGGATGGAGTGCCGGGACGCGATCTACCGGCGGATCATGACCGACTGCTGGTCGGACGAGCTGCAGGCGTTCGTCCAGCACGAGGGCGGGGAGGTGCTGGACGCCGCGCTGCTGATGATGCCGATGTCGAAGTTCATCGCTCCGAAGGACCCCAAGTGGCTGTCCACGCTGGACTGTCTGACGCGGGAGCTCGTCTCGGACTCGCTGGTCTACCGCTACGACCCGCAGGTGAGCCCCGACGGACTGCACGGCGAGGAGGGCACGTTCTCCATCTGCTCGTTCTGGTACGTCGAGGCGCTGACCCGGGCCGGGCGGCTCGACGAGGCCCGGCTGGCCTTCGAGAAGATGCTCACCTACGGCAACCATCTGGGCCTGTACGCCGAGGAGATCGGCCACACCGGCAACCAGCAGGGCAACTTCCCGCAGGCGTTCACCCACCTCGCCCTGATCAGCGCCGCGTACAACCTGGACCGGGCGCTGGGCTGAGGTTCAGTGGCCGTGGCCGTCGGAGTGTTCCGGCGTGTTTCCGTGGCCGGGTGAGGTGCTCGGCCGGGGCTGCTCGGCGGTGGCCTTGCCCGCCTCGACGGTGAAGGCGGCGGTACGGACGACTCCGTCGTGCTTGAAGTCCAGGAACAGGCGGTAGCTGCCGCCGCTGGGCGCGGTCGCGGTGAAGGACACGTGGGGTCCGGGCTGGGTGCTGCCGTCGCCCGGTGCGCCCTCGGGGTGGACGTGCAGATAGGCGAGGTCCCCGGCCCGCAGGGCGACCAGGTGGCCGTAGGCGCCGAGGTAGGGCTGGAGGTCGGTGACCGGCCGGCCGTCCCGGGAGACGGTCAGCCGCAGTTCGCCGGCCCGGCCGGGCCGCAGCGTCCCGGTCAGCTCGACGTCGTAGCCGTCGACGTGGGCCGTGGCGGCCGGTTGCGGCAGGTCCTGGGGCGTGTAGGGGCCTGAGGCGGCCAGGTCGGCGCCGAGGGTGAGGTTCTCCGCGCCCTGCCGGTCCGGGGTGAAGTCGGCGAACACCCGGTACCCGCCGGCGCGCGGCAGGTCGGTCCGCGTGCTCCAGGTGCCGTCGGCGGCGCGCACGGGGTGAAGGTGGCGGTAGGTCACCAGGTCGCGGGAGGCGACGATGAGGTGCAGTTCCTTGTCGTGCTCGCGCCGGTACTCGGTGACGGGCCTGCCGTCCGCGTCGCGCACGGTGAAGCGCAGCTCGGCCCGCTGCCCGGCCGTGACGGCCGGGGTCTCCAGATCGAGGGTGTAGCCGGCCTCGGAGATCTGCAGCCCGCCGGCCGCCACGGCGGCGTGCGCGCCCCCGTGTTCCGGCTCTCCCGAAGGGTGTCGCGCCTGGTGGGCCTGCGGGCGGTCCTCGACCACCGGGTCGAAGGCCTGGCCCACGCCGTAGGCGGTGCCGAATGTGGCGGCCAGGGCGGCGGCGAACGTGGCGGTCTTCAGTCCGGTTTTCATGGCCGTCTCTCCCCTGAAACTGCGGCCCGTGACCCACCACGAGCCGATCGACACAGCTCACGATACCCCCAGGGGGTACCAAGTCAAGCTGACGGGTACCTTGCACTGGATACCCTACCGGGGTATACAGACGACCATGCCATATACCCCCACCCCGTATGCGCAAGGAGCCACGCCATGACCGTCCGCACGACCGCCGCCCCCGCCGAGGTGGAACTCTCCATCGGGGGCATGACGTGCGCCTCGTGCGCCGCGCGGATCGAGAAGAAGCTCAACCGGATGGAGGGCGTCGCCGCCACGGTCAACTACGCCACCGAGAAGGCCCGGGTCTCCTACGACGACGGGGTGACCGTCCCCGACCTGATCGCCACGGTCGAGGCCACCGGGTACACCGCCCGCGAACCCGCGCCCGACCAGGAACCCCCCGCCGACGGACCGGACGAACTCCGGCCGCTGCGCGAGCGGTTGATCACGGCGGTCGTGCTGTCGGTGCCGGTGATCGCGATGGCGATGGTCCCGGCCCTGCAGTTCGAGTACTGGCAGTGGCTGTCGCTGACGCTCGCGGCGCCGGTCGTGACGTACGCGGCCTGGCCGTTCCACCGGGCCGCCCTCACCAACGCCCGCCACGGCGCGGCCACCATGGACACGCTGATCTCGGTCGGCACGTCCGCCGCGTTCCTGTGGTCGCTGTGGGCCCTCTTCCTCGGCACCGCCGGCACGCCGGGCATGACGCACCCCTTCGAGTTCACCGTGGCCCGCTCGGACGGCGCCGGGAACCTCTACCTGGAGGCAGCGGCGGGCGTCACGGCGTTCATCCTGGCCGGCCGCTACTTCGAGGCGCGCGCCAAGCGCAGGGCCGGAGCCGCCCTGCGGGCACTGCTGGAACTGGGCGCGAAGGACGTCACCGTCCTCCTCCGGGACGGCCGGGAGGAGAGGCGTCCCGTCACCGCACTGGCGGTCGGCGACCGCTTCCTGGTCCGCCCGGGCGAGAAGATCGCGACCGACGGCACCGTCGTCGAGGGGTCCTCTGCGGTGGACGCGTCGATGCTCACGGGGGAATCCGTGCCCGTCGAAGTCACGAGCGGCGACCAGGTCACCGGCGCCACGGTCAACGCCGGCGGCCGTCTCGTGGTGGAGGCCACGCGGGTCGGCGCGGACACGCAACTCGCCCGCATGGCGCGGCTCGTCGAGGACGCGCAGAACGGCAAGGCGTCCGCCCAGCGGCTCGCCGACCGGATCTCCGCGGTCTTCGTCCCCGTGGTCATCGCGCTCGCCCTGGCCACGCTCGGCTTCTGGATCGGCAACGGCGCCGGGGCCACGGCCGCGTTCACCGCCGCCGTGGCCGTCCTGATCATCGCCTGCCCCTGCGCGCTCGGCCTCGCCACCCCGACCGCGCTGATGGTCGGTACCGGACGCGGCGCCCAGCTCGGGATCCTCATCAAGGGGCCGGAGGTGCTGGAGTCCACCCGTCGGATCGACACGGTGGTCCTCGACAAGACCGGCACCGTGACCACGGGCCGTATGAGCCTCCTGGCCGTCCACCCCGCCGAGGGCACCGACGCGACGGACGTCCTGCGGCTCGCGGGCGCGGTCGAGCACACCTCGGAACACCCGATCGCCCGTGCCGTCGCCGAGGCCGCACGGGAGAAACTGGGCAACCTGCCCGCCCCGGAGGACTTCGCCGCCGTCCCCGGGCTGGGCGCCCAGGGCGTCGTCGAGGGCCACGCGGTCCTGATCGGCCGCCCCCGGCTCATGGCCGACCGGTCCCTGACCGTCCCCGCGATCCTGCACCGCGCCCTCGACCGGGCGGAGGCGGCCGGCCGCACCGCCGTCCTGGCCGCCTGGGACGGCGAGGTCCGCGCCGTGCTGGAGATCGCCGACACCGTCAAGGAGACAAGCCCCGAGGCGGTACGACGCCTGCGCGCCCTCGGGCTGCGCCCGGTCCTCCTGACGGGCGACAACGAGGCGGTGGCCCGGTCCGTGGCCCACGAGGTGGGCATCGCACCCGACGACGTGTTCGCGGAGGTGCTGCCCCAGGACAAGGTGGACGTCGTCACGCGCTTCCAGTCCGAGGGGCGTTCGGTCGCCATGGTCGGCGACGGCGTCAACGACGCGGCGGCCCTCGCCCAGGCCGACCTGGGCCTGGCGATGGGCACCGGCACGGACGCGGCGATCGAGGCGGGCGACCTCACCCTGGTCCGGGGAGACCTGCGGGCCGCGGCGGACGCCGTCCGGCTCGCCCGCCGCACGCTCGCCACCATCCGCTCCAACCTGTTCTGGGCGTTCGCCTACAACGTCGCCGCGTTGCCGCTCGCGGCGGCCGGGCTGCTCAACCCGATGATCGCGGGCGCGGCCATGGCGTTCTCCTCGGTGTTCGTGGTGGGCAACTCGCTGCGGCTGCGGACGTTCCGGGCTGCCTGAACCGCCGACAGGGCGGGGTGGGCGGGTCCTCCGCGTGGATCTTGCGTACCGTGGGCACCCGGTGCGTCCCGCCCCACGGTGGCGGGTACGCCACTCGACGATGTCACCGCGGGAGGGACAGATGAGCGAGCCGCCGACCGACCGTAACGTCACGAGATCCGTAACCCCCGCCGACGGCCTGCGCAGGGTCGCCTCGGCGGTGCTGAGCGACCTCAGAGCGGTGGACGGCGCCCTGTACGCGGCGGTCGCCGCCACCCCGACGCCGACCCTCGACCGCGCGCTGCGCCGGCTCTCCCACGCGGCCGACCACTCCAAGATCTCGTTCGCCGTCGCCGGCGCGCTGGCCCTCGCGGGCTCCCGCCCACGCCGTGCGGCGCTCGCCGGCGTCGGGGCCGTAGCGGTGGCCTCGGCGTCGGCGAACCTGCTGGGCAAGCGGCTGGTACGGCGGGACCGCCCGGACCGTGAGGCGGCCCGGGTGACGGTGGACCGGCACGTCCCCATGCCCATGTCGGCGTCGTTCCCTTCCGGGCACACGGCGTCGGCGGTCGCCTTCGCGACGGCGGTCGGCACGGTGCTGCCGGCCGCGTCGGTGCCGCTGGGCGCGTTGGCGGGGGCGGTGGGGTACTCGCGCATCCATACGGGGGTGCACTATCCGGGGGACGTGGCGGCGGGCGCGGTCCTGGGCGTGGCGAGCGCCGCGACGGCACTGGCGGTGGCGTCGTCCCGCTTCCCGGCGTCGTTCCCCCGGGGCCCGCGGCGCGGCTGAACCCGGTGCCCGGCCCGTGCGGGGCAAGCGCCGGCCCTAGGCTCCGCCCCGCACCCGGGACGCCCCCGATCGCACCTCTGCCGGCCGGACCCCCGGCACCAGCCACCGGTACCGCCGCTCGGGCCGCCCCGTGGCCCCGTACCGCAACGACACCTCCGCCAGCCCCACCGAGTGGAAGTGCTCCAGATACCGTCGCGCGCTCACGCGCGACACCCCGGTCAGCTCCGCGCACCCACTCGCCGAGAGACTCCCGTCCGCCTCCCGCAGCGTCCGCTCGATCAGCCCGGCGGTCTCCGCACTCATCCCCTTGGGCAGCACCGGCGAGACGGGCGTCGCCGCCGCCCCAGCCAGCACCCGGTCGACGTCCGCCTGCCCGCGTACCACCGTGTCCCGCATCCGCCCCCGCTGGACGGCGTACCGCTCGAGCCGTCCCCGCAGGTCCCCGAAGTCGAAGGGCTTCAACAGGTAGTCGACGACGCCGTGCCGCACCGCGCCGCGCACCGCGTCCGCCTCCCGGGCGGCGCTGATGACCATGACGTCGCAGTCGTGCCCGGCGGCGCGCAGCCGGGGGATGACGTCGAGACCGAACACGTCGGGCAGATACAGATCGAGCAGCACGAGATCGGGACGCAGCCCGTCCACCGCGGCGACGGCCTGCTCCCCGCTGCCGGCGACACCCACCACCCGGAATCCGTCGACCCGTTCGACGTACGCCCGGTGCACCCGCGCCACCCGGAAGTCGTCGTCGACCACGAGCACCGCGATGGTGTCGGCCGTCCCCTCCCCGTCCCGCATCCCGCCATCATGACGCCCGCCCTCGACGCGGCAAAGGGATCTGCGCGAGAGCTGCCGAACTCCTGCACGGCACCACCCGCCCCGTTGACACAACGACCACAACCTCCATTGCTTCCGTAACCGCGACAGCCCGCCCTCGCCCGGGCACCATGTGGCCCGCGTCACCCTCCCCTCCCCAGGGGTCCGACGTGCGTCCAGACGACCCGACCGACAGGTGGTGGCACTCGTGCGCCTGCGCACACCCCTCGCCCTGTTCGGGGCCGCCCTGCTCGTCCTCGTGGGCCCCCCGCTGCTCACGACCGGCGGCGGCACCGACAGCGGCACCCACATCCCGGGCCTGCGCCTCATGGTCCCCAACACGCCGGGCGGCGGTTACGACATCACCGCGCGTACGGCCGCGAAGAACGCCGAGGACGCCGGACTCACCCGCTCCGTGGAGGTGTTCAACCTGCCCGGGGCCGGCGGCACGGTCGGCCTGACCCGCTTGGTCGGCGAGCGCGGCAACGGCAAGCTGGCGATGTCGATGGGGCTCGGCGTGGTCGGCGCGGTCCGCTCCAACGACGCGCCCCGCACCCTCGCGGACACCACGCCCATCGCCCGGCTCACCGAGGAGCAGGACGTGGTGGTGGTGGCGAAGGACTCCCCGTACCGGACCGTCGACGACCTGATCGGGGCCTGGAAGGAGAACCCCGGCCGGCTGCCGGTGGGCGGCGGCTCCTCCCCCGGCGGCCCCGACCATCTGGCCCCGATGCTGATGGCACAGGCGGCGGGGGTCCCGCCCAAGGACGTCAACTACATCCCCTTCGACGGCGGAGGCGAACTGCTCGCCTCGATCCTCGGCAACAAGGTCGCCTTCGGCGTCTCCGGGGTCGGCGAGTACCGCGACCAGATCGAGGCCGGCGAACTGCGCCTGCTCGCGGTGACCGGGCCCGAGCGCGTACCGGGCCTCGACGCGCCCACGCTCAAGGAGTCGGGCTACGACGTGGAGTTCACGAACTGGCGGGGCGTCGTCGCCCCGCCCGGCCTCACCGACGCCGAACGCGGCAAGCTCGTCCGGCTGCTGGAGGAGCTGCACGACTCGACGGAGTGGCAGGAGTCGATGGAGCGCAACGGCTGGGACGACGCGTTCCTGACCGGCGACGAGTTCGGCGCGTTCCTCGCCGCCGAGGACGAGCGCGTGGTCTCGGTACTGAAGGAGCTCGGCCTGTGACGACACCCCCCACGCCCCCGGACCCCTCGGCCCCCGACACCCCCGGATCCCCCCGAACCCCCGCCACCCCCATGACAACAGGCACCCCCGACACCCCCGACACCTCCCCCACCTTCCGGGCCTGGCTCCGCGACCACTCCGAACTGGGCGTCGGCGTCCTCCTCCTGGCCCTCGGCGTCCTCGTCCTCACCGACGCCCTCACCATGGACGTCGACATCACCCAGCGCGGCCCCGTGGGGCCGAGGACCGTGCCCGTCGTCGTCGGCCTCGGACTGGTCGTCGTCGCCGCCCTCCTCACCGTCGACGTGCTGCGCGGCGGCCGGGGCCAGGCGGAGGCCGGTGAGGACGTCGATCTGTCCGAGCCCGCCGACTGGCGCACCGTGCTGCTGCTCTCCGGGGTTTTCCTCGGCTCCGCCGTCCTCATCGAGCCGCTCGGTTTCCCCGCCGCGGGCGCCCTGCTCTTCTGGGGCGCAGCCTTCGCGCTGGGCAGTCGCAGGGCGGACCGTGACCCGCTGATCGCGGCGCTGCTCTCGCTGTTCACCTACGCCGTGTTCGACAAGTTGCTCGGAGTGCCGCTGCCCGGCGGTCCGCTGATGGGAGTGCTGTGACGTGAACGCCCTCAACTCCCTCCTGGACGGCTTCGGTACGGCCCTCACCCCGCTCAACCTGCTCTGGGCGGCGGTCGGCGTGCTGCTGGGCACGGCCATCGGCGTCCTGCCCGGCATCGGCCCGGCGATGGCCGTGGCCCTGCTGCTGCCGGTGACGTACGGACTGGAGCCGACCGGCGCGTTCATCATGTTCGCGGGGATCTACTACGGCGCGATGTTCGGCGGGTCGACGACCTCGATCCTGCTGAACACGCCCGGTGAGAGCGCGGCCGTGGTCGCCGCCATGGAGGGCAACCCGATGGCGAAGTCGGGGCGCGGCGCGCAGGCCCTCGCGGCCGCCGCCATCGGCCACTTCGCGGGCGGCATGGTGGGGACGGTCCTGCTCGTGGCGCTGGCGCCGACGGTCGCCGACCTGGCGGTGGACATCGGCGCCCCGGACTACTTCGCCATCATGGTGCTGGCGTTCATCGCCGTGACCTCGGTCCTCGGCTCGTCGCGGATCCGGGGGCTGGCCTCGCTGCTGATCGGCCTGACGATCGGCCTGGTGGGCCTGGACCAGATGACCGGACAGCAGCGGCTGACCTTCGGTTCGCTGCAACTGGCCGACGGCGTGGACGTGGTGATCGTCGCGGTGGGTCTGTTCGCGATCGGTGAGGCGCTGTGGGTGGCGGCCCATCTGCGGCGCAGGCCACCGGACCCGATCCCGGTGGGCCGGCCGTGGCTGGGCCGCGCGGATCTGCGGCGCACCTGGAAGTCCTGGGCGCGCGGACCGTTCATCGGCTTCCCGTTCGGCGCGATCCCGGCGGGCGGCGCGGAGATCCCGACCTTCCTGTCGTACGTGACGGAGAAGCGGCTGTCGAAGCACAAGGACGAGTGGGGCAAGGGCGCCATCGAGGGGGTGGCGGGGCCGGAGTCGGCGGCGTCCGCCTCGGCGGCGGGCACGCTGGTGTCGATGCTGACGCTGGGCCTGCCGACCACGGCGGTGGCGGCGGTCATGCTGGCCGCGTTCCAGCAGTACGGCATCCAGCCGGGCCCGTTGTTGTTCGAGCGCGAGCCCGACCTGGTGTGGGGCCTGATCGCCTCGCTGTTCGTCGGCATGGTGCTGCTGCTGGCGCTGAACCTGCCGCTCGCCCCGGTGTGGGCGAAGCTGCTGCGCGTCCCGCGGCCGTACCTGTACGCCGGGATCATGTTCTTCGCGGCGGTGGGCGCGTACGCGGTCGGCGGTGAGGTGATCGACCTGGTGCTGCTGCTGGTCGTCGGGCTCATCGGGTTCGGCATGCGGCGCTACGGCCTGCCGGTGCTGCCCGCCGTCATCGGTGTCATCCTCGGACCGGCCGCCGAGCAGCAGCTCCGCCGCGCGCTGCAGATCAGCGACGGAAGCGTCGGTGGTCTGGTCGACACGCCGTTCTCGGTGACGGTGTACGCCGTCGTGTCGCTCCTGCTCGCCTGGCCGCTGCTCCGCAAGGTGCTGCCCCGCCGCCGCCCGCCGGCACCCGGCGAGAGCGCCTGAGCCGTCGGACGACGGCGGACTCCCCGGTGCCGGGCCCGGGACGCGGACGGCGTCCCGGGCGTCGCTCTCAGACGAGGTGGGCGAAGACCACCAGGTTCTCGGTGTAGTCCTTGGCGGTGCGGTCGTAGTCGCCGGCGCAGGTGATGAGCCGGACCTGCGCGTCGGGGGTGTCGGCGTACACACGCTCGTCGGGGAAGTCGTCCTTGGCGAAGGACTCCGTCTCGTCGACGGCGAAGGTGGCCGTGGTGCCGTCGGCGCGCTGCACGCGGAAGCGGTCGCCCTTCTCCAGTTCGCCGAGGCGCGCGAAGACGGCGGCGGAGGTGGCGGTGTCCACGTGCCCGGCGACGATCGCCGTGCCGAGTTCACCCGGCGAGACGCCCTTGGCGTACCAGCCGACGAGGTTGGTGTTGTGGGCCGGCGGTGGTTCGAGCTGCCCCTTGCTGTTGATCGCGAGCGCGGTGAAGGGGGCGTCGACGCCGATGGACGGGATCTGCAGCCGGGTCGGCCTGGCCCGCGGCAGCTGTTTGGCGGGCGACTCCGAGGGAGCGGGTCCGCTCTCGGCCGGCCCGGTGGACGTCCCGGCGGACGGTGCGGTCGCGGCCGCGCGGGAGGCGTGCGGTCCGTGGGCGTCGTCGGGCGGGTCCTCGCCGCCGCCCATCAGCGTGGTGGCCAGCAGCAGGCCGGCGCCGCCCCAGAAGACCGCGGTCATGACGGCGCGCAGTCGTCGCCTCATCGGCGACGCCGGGTCGGTACGGTCGGGAGTGGGAGGACTGGCCGGCATCGGGGGAACCACCTCAATCGGGCACTGCGGGGGGGGTACGGCAGAAGGGTCGTCAGGCGAGGGGGCGGGCGGGGCCGTCGTGACGCGCGGGTCGCCGGGGACGGCCCCGGCCGCTATGACGCCGGGCATGGCTCAGGCCATGTCCCCGGAGGCCTTCTTGCGGCGCAGCGCGAAGGCGCCGGCGCCGAGGGCCGCGAGCGCCGCCAGGCCGCCCGCGGTGACACCGGGCTGCGAGGCGAGACCGCCGCCGCCGGTGTGCATGCCGCCGCGCGGCTTCTCGTGCTTCCACTCCTTGTCCTGCTTGCCGCTCCAGGAGTCCTCGCTCTCGGAGTCCCCCTTGTCCTTGTAGGTCTCGGGGTCGTACTTCGGGTCCTTGGCGGTGCCCCAGTCGTCGCCGCTCACCGTGGTCAGGGCGCCGCCACCGGTGTGCACCCCGCCGTGCGGCTTGTCGTGCTTGTTCCCCTCGTCGTGCTTGCTCTCCTTGTCGTACTCCTTGCTGTAGGAAGACTTGTCGTGGCCCTCGTCGCCGCCGTGGTCGGCGTAGGCCGCGGGGGCGGCGATGGCGAGAGCCGCCGTGGCCGTTGCGGTGGCGAGCACCATGCGGGCAGAGCGCATCTGAGAGTCCTTCCGCTGAAGGCCGGGCAGCTGACTCCGCGTCAGCACGGATCTCCCGGTCTCCGGCGTGATCCACGCTCAGTCATGTCGTGCGGTCCCACCATCCGGGACGATCACACGGGTTACCCCCGCCACCCCTCCGGCGGTGCGCGCCCGCCTTCTGCCGGTCTTCTGCCCGTCGCGGCGGCTTCTTGCCCCGGGGGACGCCGCCACCTAGCCTGCTTTTGTGCCGCTGATAAACAAAACCCGTTCGCACAGTGCCGTGCCGGGTACCGACCTCGTCCGACTCCGACTCGCCCTGACCGCGTTCTTCGCCCTGGACGGCTTCGTCTTCGCCGGCTGGGTGGTGCGCATCCCCGCCATCAAGGAGCAGACCGGGGCGTCCGCGAGTGCCCTGGGCCTCGCCCTGCTGGGGGTGTCCGCCGGGGCCGTGATCACCATGACGCTGACCGGCAGGCTGTGCCGCCGGTACGGCAGTCACCTCGTCACCGTGGTCTGCGCGGTGCTGCTCAGTGTCAGCGTCGCCCTGCCGCCGCTGACGCACTCCGCGCTCGCGCTCGGCACCGTCCTGCTGGTGTTCGGCGCGGCCTACGGCGGTATCAACGTCGCCTTCAACAGCGCTGCCGTCGATCTGGTGGCCGTCCTGCGGCGCCCCATCATGCCCAGCTTCCACGCCGCGTTCAGCCTGGGCGGCATGGTCGGCGCGGGGCTGGGCGCGCTGGTCGCCGGCTCCCTCTCCCCCACCCCGCACCTCACGGGGCTCGCCGTGATCGCCCTGCTGGTGACGGCGGTGGCGGGGCGGGCGCTGATGCGGTGCGAGCCGCTGACCCCGGCCGACGGGGGACGGCCCGCGAAGGGCGCCGCGCCCCGGCGGGACCGCCGCACCCGGGCCCTGGTCGTCGTCTTCGGCCTCATCGCGCTCTGCACCGCCTACGGGGAGGGGGCGCTGGCCGACTGGGGAGCGCTCCATCTCGAAGAGGACCTCGACGCCTCGCCGGGCGCGGCGGCCGTCGGCTACCTGTGCTTCGCGCTCGCCATGACCGTGGGGCGGCTGAGCGGCACCGCGCTGCTGGAACGGCTCGGCCGGACCCGCACCATCCTCGCGGGCGGCTCCACGGCGGCGGCCGGCATGCTGCTGGGCGCGCTCGCGCCGTCCCTGTGGGCGGCCCTGCTGGGCTACGCGGTCACCGGGCTCGGTCTCGCCAACCTCTTCCCCGTGGCCGTCGAGCGGGCGGGCGCGCTGGCCGGCCCCACCGGGGTGGCGACCGCCTCCACACTGGGCTACGGCGGGATGCTCCTCGGCCCGCCCGCCATTGGTTTCATGGCGGACTGGTTCAGCCTCCCGGCGGCCCTCACCAGTGTGGCGGTGCTGGCGGCGGTGGCCACCACCATCGGCTTCGTCACGCGCGGTGTGAACACGGACTGAGGAGACGGCCCTCCCCGCGGCGGGTCCGTCGGCGGGCCGGGGTGGATCGAGGGCCGGTGTCGGGGTACCCGGTCGTCGGCGTCCGCCCGCCCGTGTGGGCGGCGCCGGCAGCGACCACCGCGTGGATCCGGGAGAGAACGTGAACGAGCAGCAGAACCCCGTCGACCAGCACCCCACCCCCGACTTCCCGTCCCAGGACCAGCCGCATCCGGGCTGGACCGGCCCCATGGACCCGCCGCCGGACCACGGTGAGGACTCCTACCGGGGCAGCGGGCGGCTGGCCGGCCGTAAGGCCGTGATCACGGGCGGGGACTCGGGCATCGGCCGCGCTGTGGCCCTGGCGTTCGCCCGCGAGGGCGCCGACGTGCTGTTCACCTATCTGGACAGCGAGAAGGACGAGGCGGACGAGACCGCGCGGTGGGTCGAGGAGGCCGGCCGGCGTGCCGTGGCCGTCTCCTGCGACATCCGGGAGGAGGAGAACTGCCGGGCGCTGATCGACCGCGCGGTCTCCGAGTTCGACGGCATCGACATCCTGGTGAACAACGCCGCCTACCAGATGTCGCAGCCGGACGGCATCGAGGCGATCACCACCGAGCAGTTCGACCGGGTGGTGCGGACCAACCTCTACGGCATGTTCTGGCTGTGCAAGATGGCCGTGCCGCACATGCGGGAGGGCGGCAGCATCATCAACTCGGCGTCCGTGCAAGCCTACAAGCCGAGCCCGCACCTGCTGGACTACGCGACCACCAAGGGCGCCATCGTCACGTTCACCCAGGGGCTGGCGCAGATGCTGATCGAGCGCGGCATCCGGGTCAACGCCGTGGCGCCGGGCCCGGTGTGGACGCCGCTGATCCCGGCGACGCTGCCGGACACCGCCGAGTTCGGCAAGCAGGCCCCGATCGGGCGTCCGGCCCAGCCCGCCGAGATGGCCCCGGCGTACGTCTTCCTCGCCTCGCAGGAGGCGTCGTACATCACCGCCGAGATCGTCAACGCGACGGGCGGCACGCCGCTGCCGTAGCGCGCCACGGAAAAGGATCACCACGCGGTCCGTCGGTGCGGCAGACTCCCGGCCATGGAGACTGCCTGGTACCTGAACATGGTGGAGGACGAGGGCCGGTCGCTGGCCGACGCCGCGGAGCAGGCCGGACCGGACGCGCCCGTCCCGGCCTGCCCGGACTGGCGGGTCCGGGACCTGCTGCGGCACACCGGCGTGGTGCACCGGTGGGCGACGGCCTTCGTCGCGGACGCGTGCACCACGCCCCGCCCGATGGGTGAGGAACCGGACCTTGACGGCCCGGAACTGGTCGCCTGGTACCGCGCCGGACACCGCCGCCTCCTCGACACGCTCGCCGGGGCGGCGCCCGACGTCGAGTGCTACACCTTCCTGCCCGGGGCCCTCTCCCCGCTCACGTTCTGGGCCCGCCGCCAGGCGCACGAGACAGCCGTCCACCGGTACGACGCCGAGGCGGCCCGCGGCGGCCGGCCGGCACTCTTCGACACCGGGTTCGCGGTGGACGGCGTGGACGAGTTGCTGCGCGGCTTCCACGCGCGCCGCAGGAGCCGGGTCCGCACCCCGGAGCCCCGTGTCCTGCGGGTGCGGGCGACGGACGCCGACGCGGTGTGGACCGTACGGCTGTCCCCGGAACCGCCGGTGACGACGCGGGACGCGGCCGGGGACGCCGAGTGCGAGGTGTCCGGTCCGGCCGCCGAGCTGTACCTCTCGCTGTGGAACCGGCTGCCGATGCCCAAGGTGTCGGGCGACCCCGCGGTCGCCGCGCTGTGGCGGGAGACGTCCGCGGTCGTCTGAACGCCCGCTTGTCCGCCGGCCGTGCGGCTGTTTCTTCCGGCATGCGTGACGACGGGGGACGTGAGGCGGGCGGGGGCGGGCGCCGTAGCCAGGCGGAACGGGACGCGGTGACCCGTGGAGACCGGGTACGCGCTGTGCAGCGCGGCGTTCGCGGCGGCGGTCGTGTACGGCGCGGTGGCCGGTCCAGCCCTGCTGTTCAGCCTGCCGGGGGCGGTCGAGACACTGCTGGCGCGCGGGGGCGCCGTGCTCGCCGGGGCGCTGTTCACGGTGCGGACCGGGTACGTCCTGATCCGGTTCCGGCGGGCGGCTCAGCCCAGCCAGCCGGGCCGTACCAGCCCCGACTCGTAAGCCAGGACGACCAGTTGGGCGCGGTCGCGGGCGCCCAGCTTCACCATGGTGCGGCTGACGTGGGTCTTGGCGGTGAGCGGGCTGACCACCAGGCGCCGGGCGATCTCCTCGTTGGTCAGGCCGAGGCCGACCAGCGCCATGACCTCCCGTTCCCGTTCGGTGAGCCCGGACAGGGCGCCGGCGGCGGCCGGTTCCTTGGAACGGGCCGCGAACTCGGCGATCAGCCGGCGCGTCACCCCGGGTGAGAGGAGGGCGTCCCCGTCGATCACGGCCCGCACCGCGCGCAGCAGTTCGTCCGGCTCGGTGTCCTTCACCAGGAAACCGGAGGCGCCCGAGCGGATCGCCTCGAAGACGTACTCGTCGAGCTCGAAGGTGGTGAGCACAACCACCTTCACCTCGCCCAGGTCCGTGTCCTCGGTGACCCGGCGGGTCGCGGCCAGCCCGTCCAGCAGGGGCATCCGGATGTCCATCAGGACCACGTCGGGCCGCAGATCGCGGACCAGACGCACGGCCTCCTCGCCGTCGGCCGCCTCCCCGGCCACCTCGATGTCCGGCTGGGCGTCCAGCAGGGCGCGGAACCCCGCCCGGACCAGCGACTGGTCGTCGGCGAGCAGTACGCGGATCACCGGTCCTCCTCGGCCTCGGTCGGCAGCACGGCGAGCACCCGGAACCCTCCGTCCGGGCGTGGGCCCGCCTCGATGGTGCCACCCAGCGCGGCAGCCCTCTCCCGCATCCCGGCCAGCCCGTTCCCGCCGCCGCCCGCGTCGGCGCCGGTGGCGGGCCCGTCGTCGTCGACCAGCAGCCGCAGCCGTCCCTCGCCGTGTCCGACGCGTACGCGCGCCTCGCGTGAGCCCGAGTGCCGAACGACGTTGGTGAGGGCCTCCTGGACGATGCGGAAGGCGGCCAGGTCCGTGCCGGGGGGCAGCGCCGGCGGCTCCCCTTCGACGGTGACGGTGAGACCGGCGCTCGCGGCCTGGCCGACCAGTTCGGGCAGCCGGTCCAGGCCGGGTGCGGGGGTGCGCGGGGCGGCGCCGGGGGCACGCAGGGTGTCGAGCACCTGACGGACCTCGCCGAGCGCCTCCTTGCTCTTGGCCCTGATGGTGGTGAGCGCGCTGCGCGCCTGCTCGGGGTCGGTGTCCAGCAGCGCCAGTCCGACCCCGGCCTGCACGTTGATGACGGAGATGCTGTGGGCGAGGACGTCGTGCAGTTCCCGGGCGATCCGCAGCCGTTCCGCGTCGGCGCGCCGCCGTTCCGCGCGGGCTCGCTCGGCCCGTTCGCGCGCCCACTGTTCGCGGCGGGTGCGGGCCAGTTCGGACACCGCGAGGAGCGCGACGACCCAGGTGGCGACGATGATCTCCTCGTTCCAGGAGCCCGCCCCGTCGCCGGCCGGCGGCAGCCGGCGGTAGAGCACGTGGGCGATGAGCAGGTGCCCCGCCCAGAGGGTTCCCATGGCCGCCCAGGCCGCGTACCGCCGCCCCGAGACGACGGCGGTGAAGCAGGCCACGGCGACGGTGAGGAACACCGGTCCGTACGGGTAGCCGGCGCCGAGGTACACCAGGACGGTGGCCACCGTGCCGAACAGCACGGGGACGGGCCGGCGCCACCGCCACAGCAGGAGCGCGCCCGACAGGAACAGCAGCACCCGTCCCAGCGGGTCCAGGGCGACCCGCCCGGCCGCCTGGGCGTGGTCGGCGAAGCCGGAGCCGATCAGCACGAAGGCGGTGATCAGCAGGGTCGAGGGCCACGGCACGCGGGCGCGGCCCGCCGACTCGAGGTTCTGGTCCCGCTCGTCGGCGCGGCGGCTCCATCCGGGCGGGCCGTGCCGCCACCACCGGGGCGGCCCGGGGTGCCACCGTTCCGGCGTCCCGGTTCCGGGCGCACGCTGCTCGTCCATGTCCGCCACGCTAGACGCCGGGCGCCCCCGGCGGCGTCGGCCGGACGGCGTGATCACACGTACTCCCCCGGAAGTACGTCCGGCCGGGGCGGGCGGGGCCGCCTACCGGGGTTTCCGGGTGCCCTCTCCCGCCCCCGCCCCCGTGGGCCGCAGTCCGACGGTGCGGGCGAGGATGCCGACGGTGTGGCGGAAGAACAGGTCCCGCTCCTCCACGACCCGGGTGAACTGACCGAACACCTCGAAGCCGATCTGGCCGAGCAACTGCGCCCAGACGGCCACACAGGCGGGTGCCACCGCGGGCGGCAGGTCGGGGACGGCGTCCGCCGCCATGCGCGCGGCCTCCGCCTCCAGTTCCCCGGGGAGCGGGGGAAGCTCCAGCTCCCCGGCCCGATGGGCGTCGCGGACGACGTCGATGAGCGCGTAGGCGACGCGGGCGGCGGCCGGGACGGTGGTGGCGGGCGCGGCGTAGCCGGGCACCGGTGAGCCGTAGATCAGCGCGTACTCGTGCGGGTGCGCGAGCGCCCAGGCGCGGATGGCCTCGCACACCGTGGTCCAGCGCTCGCCGGATGCGGCGCCCGCGGAGGCGTCGCGCGCCGCTTCGGCGGTCGCGCCCAGCGAGTCGTAGGCGTCGATGATGAGAGCGGTCAGCAGGTCGTCACGGCTGGGGAAGTAGCGGTAGATCGCGGAGGAGGCCATGCCGAGCGTTCTCGCCACGGCCCGCAGGGACAGTTCGGCGGCGCCCTCCTCGGCGAGCCGTCGTCGCGCCTCCTCCTTGATGGCGGCGGTGATCTCGATCCTGGCCCGCGCGCGGGCGCCGTGTGCGGTGCTGGTCATGGAGACAGTGTTCCACGAAAACAGAGCGGTGCACACAAACGAGAGCACTGCTCTTGCTTTGCCGCGCGAAGCCGTGCAGACTGAAGGCGAAGCGAGAGCGGTGCTCACAAAACAGAGCGGCGCTCTCACCGCCGCGTCCGTCCTTGAGGAGTCACGATGACGTCGTCCACGCCGTACTACCGCGCCGGCAGCCCCCTCACCGTCCGGTTCAACCGTGTCGTCGGCTGGCTGGCCCGCCACGGCTTCAGCCTGCTCGGCTCCGCGGAGCTCTCCGTCCGCGGCCGCAAGAGCGGCCAGATGCAGCGCATCCCGGTCAACCCGCACACCTACGAGGGCGAGCAGTACCTGGTCTCGGCGCGCGGACACTCCCAGTGGGTGCGCAACATGCGGGCCGCCGGCGGCGGGGAACTGCGTGTGGGCCGCAAGGTCCGCGTCTTCACGGCCGTCGAGATCCCCGACGAGGAGAAGCTCGCGGTGCTGCGCACCTACCTGGAGAAGTGGGGCTGGGAGGTCAACCAGTACTTCAAGGGGGTCACCGCCAAGTCCTCCGACGAGGAACTCATCGCGGCGGCCCCCGACCACCCGGTCTTCCGGATCACTGTCCGGAACTGACCTCGCCGCCCGACCGGCGCCGGTCCAGCGCGACCAGGGCACGGTGGGCCATCGGATGGGTGCGGACCAGCTCGCCGAGCGTCGTCGAGCCCTGGGTGATGTCCTTGAACGCCTTCCAGGCCGGGCGGAAACCGGTGAGGACCGCGTGGAACACCCCGGGCCGCTGCTCGAACGCCGCCAGCATCCGCTTGCCGACGCTCATCTCCACACCGAGACCCGCCTTGACGGCGAAGGCGTAGTTCAGGGCCTGCCGGCGCGCGTCCACGGCGTCGTGCGCCTCGGCGATGCGCACCGCCCACTCCCCCGCCAGCCGGCCCGAGCGCAGCGCGAAGGAGATGCCTTCACGGGTCCACGGCTCCAGCATCCCGGCCGCGTCCCCGCAGACCAGGACCCTGCCGCGGGACAGCGGCGAGTCGTCGGCGCGGCAGCGGGTCAGGTGCCCCGAGGAGATGGCCGGTTCGAAGCCGGCCAGGCCGAGCCGCGCGATGAAGTCCTCCAAGTAGCGCTTGGTCGCGGCGCCTTCACCGCGCCGCGAGATGACCCCCACGGTCAGGGTGTCGCCCTTGGGGAAGACCCAGCCGTAACTGCCCGGCATGGGGCCCCAGTCGATGAGCACCCGGCCCTTCCAGTCCTCGGCGACCGTCTCCGGCACCGGGATCTCCGCCTCCAGGCCCAGGTCGACCTGGTCGAGCTTCACCCCGACGTGCGCTCCTATGCGGCCGGCGCTGCCGTCCGCGCCGACCACGGCCCGCGCGAGCACGGTCTCGCCGCCCTGCAGGACCACCGCGACCGTGCGCCGGTCCGGCACGGCCGAGCCGTGCTGCTCCACGCGCTGCACCGCGACGCCGGTGCGCAACTCGGCCCCGGCCTTCTGCGCGTGCTCGACGAGTTGCTGGTCGAACTCGGGGCGGTTGATCAGCCCGAAGAGCATCTGCCGGGAGCGGCGGGTCCGGGTGAAGCGGCCGTTGCTGGAGAACGTCACGGCGTGCACCCGGTCCTTGAGCGGCAGCTCGAAGCCGGGCGGCAGGGAGTCCCGGGAGGGACCGATGATGCCGCCGCCGCACGTTTTGTAGCGGGGCAGCTCCGCCTTCTCCAGCAGCAGCACGCGCCGCCCCGCGACCGCCGCCGCGTAGGCGGCGGACGCCCCCGCGGGTCCCGCGCCCACCACGACGACGTCCCACACCTGCCGCACGTCGTCCGCCGAAGAGTTCTCGCTGCTCACGATGGTCTGCTGCTCCGTCCACGCCGCCTGCCGCTGCTGTCCTCCCGCATCCTACGGCGGCGGTCGTCACGGTCCGCTGTGGGAGGATCGGCGACGTGAGTGCCCCGTACACGGGCCACTCACGCACACCACACGATCATCGCGTACCGAGAAGTACGCACCTGCACAACGTCGCACCCACAAGGAGCGTGCCCATGTCGCCGAATCCGGTCGTCGTGACCGTCGCCTCACTGATGCCCAGGGCGAAGGAGGAGCTCGCCGAACTGGTGGCCTTCAAGTCGGTGGCGGACTTCGACCAGTTCCCGCGTGAGGAGAGCGAGGGCGCCGCCCGCTGGATCGCCGGCGCGCTGACCGCCGAGGGCTTCCAGGACGTGGCCCTGCTCGACACCCCGGACGGCACCCAGTCGGTCTACGGCTACCTGCCCGGCCCCGAGGGCGCGCGGACCGTGCTGCTCTACGCGCATTACGACGTGCAGCCGCCGCTGGACGAGTCCGGCTGGGCCACCCCGCCGTTCGAGCTGACCGAGCGCGACGGCCGCTGGTACGGCCGCGGGGCCGCCGACTGCAAGGGCGGGGTCATCATGCACCTGCTGGCGCTGCGCGCCCTGAAGGCGAACGGCGGCGTGCCGGTGAACGTCAAGGTGATCGTCGAGGGCTCGGAGGAGCAGGGCACCGGCGGCCTGGAGCGGTACGCCGAGGAGCACCCCGACCTGCTCAGCGCCGACGCCGTCGTGATCGGCGACGCGGGCAACTTCCGCGTCGGCCTGCCGACGGTCACCACCACACTGCGCGGCATGACCATGGTGCGGGTGCGGGTCGACACCCTCGAGGGCAACCTGCACTCCGGCCAGTTCGGCGGGGCCGCGCCCGACGCGCTGGCCGCGCTGGTGCGGGTGCTGGACTCGCTGCGCGCCGAGGACGGCAGCACCACCGTGGACGGGCTGTCCGGCGACAGCGCGTGGGAGGGACTGCAGTACGACGAGGAGCAGTTCCGCACGGACGCCAAGGTGCTCGACGGTGTGGAGCTGATCGGTTCCGGTACGGTCGCCGACCGCATCTGGGCCCGCCCGGCGGTGACCGTGCTCGGCATCGACTGCCCGCCGGTGGTCGGTGCCACGCCGTCCGTGCAGGCGAGTGCCCGGGCGCTGATCAGCCTGCGGGTGCCGCCGGGCGTGGACGCGGCGAAGGCGACGGAACTGCTGCGCACGCACATCGAGTCGCACACCCCGTGGGGCGCCCGGGTGAGCACCGAGCAGATCGGCCAGGGGCAGGCCTTCCGCGCCGACCCGGCCAGCCCGGCCTACCAGGCCATGTCCGACGCGATGGCGGTCGCGTACCCCGGCCAGGAGATGCAGTACGCCGGACAGGGCGGCTCGATCCCGCTGTGCAACACGCTCGCCGGGCTCTACCCGAACGCGGAGATCCTGCTGACCGGCCTGAGCGAGCCGGAGGCGCAGATCCACGCGGTGAACGAGAGCGTGTCGCCCGACGAGCTGGAGCGGCTGTCGGTCGCGGAGGCGCTGTTCCTGCGCAACTACGCGGCCGGGACCAACTGAGGCGTCCGGCCGGGTCGTTCCGCCCCGCTGCCCTTCTGCCGTCGGCAGAGCCTCCTCCTCCGGCGGAGGCTCTGCCCTACGGTCGATGCCATGGACGTCGTCGAACTGCTCCCCGGCCGTCTGCTGATGCTGCGCTTCCCGGTCGGCCAGGCCTACCTCTGGCGTGACCGCCGGGACGGAGGCCCGGACGAACTGACGCTGGTCGACGCCGGTCCGGCGGGATCCGGCGCGCGGATCGTCGAAGCGGTGACGGCCCTGGGCACGCGCCCCGAGGACGTACGGCGGATCGTCCTGACCCACTTCCACGAGGACCACGCGGGCGGTGCGGCGGAGGTCGCGGCGCTCACCGGCGCGGAGGTACTGGCCCACCGCCTGGACGCGCCCCACGTCCGCGAAGACGCACCTGGTCCGCCACCGGTCCTGGAGGACTGGGAACTCCCTCTGCACCGGCGGGCGTTGTCGCTGCTGCCGCCGGACGACTACGAACGCCCGTCGTCCGTGACGGAGTTGGCGGACGGTGACGTCCTCGACCTGGCCGGCGGCGCCCAGGTGCAGCACGTCCCGGGCCACACCCACGGCAGCATCGCGCTCCATCTGCCCCGGCACGGCGTGCTGTTCACCGGGGACACGGTGGCGGTGTCGCCGGCCGACGGCACGGTGATCCCGGGCGTCTTCAACCTCGACCGCCAGCGACTCCTCGCCTCCTGCCGCCGCCTGGCGGCGCTCGACACGGCGGTGGCGTGCTTCGGTCACGGCGACCCGGTCCTCACGAACGCGGCACGCGAGCTGCGGGCGATGACGGAAGCGGCTCAGCGGGAGACCGACCGCTGAGGCCACCCGCGTGGGCAGACCCCGGGACCGTCACCCGGCTCCCCTCATCCCACCGGCACCCCGCCTTCCAGGTACATGGCGCGGCCGCGTTCGCGGGCGCGCAGGGCTCGGCGGAGGCGTTCGTAGCGGACCGGGGGCAGGAGGTCGGCGGCCTCGGCCTCGGTCGCGAAGCGCCAGGCGCGCAGTTCCGGGCCGGGCAGCCGCAGCCGCTCGGCGTCGGCGGAGTCCAGACGTCCGCCGTCGAACAGCAGGCGCAGCCCGCCGAAGGCGGGGGGCCGGGGCGGCTCCCAGTCGACGACGAGGAGCGTCGGCACGTCGTCGAGGCGCAGGCCGGTCTCCTCGGTGACCTCGCGCATACCGGCCCGGGCGGGCGCCTCACCGCGTTCCACGACCCCGCCGGGGAACTCCCAGCCCGCCTTGTAGGTCGGGTCGACGAGCAGCACCCGGTCGTGTTCGTCGAAGAGCAGCACCCCGGCGGCCACCGTCTCGGCGGCGGGCTCGGGCGTCTGCACGATGTCGCAGGCGGGCACCTCCCCGCCGGCGACCGCCTCGGCGATGCGGCGGGCGGTGTCGCGCGGGGTGAGCGCCCCGCTGTCGACGGGATAGGCGTCGGCGGTCAGCCAGGCGGCCAGGGCGGCCTTGAACGGCTCGATGTGGTCGTACGACCATTGCCGGACGCGCATCTCCCCGTCGGGGAGGTCCGCCGGGACCTCCCGGTCGGCTATGCGCTCACGCAGGATCGTTTCCGCCGGGGCCAGCAGGACGTGCCGGACCGGTATCCGGCGGGCGGCGAGTCCGCCGAAGATCTCGTCCCGGTACTCCTGGCGCAGCAGGGTCATGGGGACCACGAGGGTGCCGCCCAGCTCGGCGAGCATCGCGGCCGCCGTGTCGATCACGAGGCGCCGCCAGATCGGGAGGTCCTGGAAGTCACCGGCCTCGGCGAGGCGCTTGGGCGGAAGCAGCTGGTCCAGCGCTCCGCCGATGACCTCGGGGTCGAAGAGCGTGCTGTTCGGGATCAGCTCGATCAGTTCGCGCGCGGTGGAGGTCTTCCCCGCACCGTACGCCCCGTTGATCCAGACGATCATTCAAACTCCCAGACAGTAGGCGGCTGAACAGCGGCGGAGCATCCTGCACCGATCCACCGGGAGAGGCGTGGGAAACGCCGGAGTCCACAGCCCTGCCCCCACTACTTCCTTCTCCCGGACCCTCCGCAGATACTCCACGATCCGCACCTCCATCCGGACCGTTACCTCGCCGTACACACCCTCCACACCCGGAACCTCCCGCCCCGGTCTGCCCGCGCTCCACACCCGTCGGAACCGGCGTGCTCCGCCCGGCACCCGTCGGGTAGCGTGCGGGGCATGTCGAGTCCTGAGTCGGACAGGGTGGGGGCTTGCGGTCACGCCGCCGGCCCCCTGCGCCCCTGAGCTCGTAGCCCCGTCGTCACACCGCCTTCCGCGGTGGGACGCGTGCGCGGTCGGGGTTGGCCGCGGTGACGAGATGACCTTCTCGTGCCTCTCCTCGCCTCGGAGCCACTCGATGCCTCTCCCGCTGTACCTGCTTGCCCTGGCGGTCTTCGCCATGGGCACCTCGGAGTTCATGCTCGCCGGCCTCCTGCCGGACATCGCCTCGGACCACGACGTCTCTGTCGGGACAGCGGGCGCGCTCACCTCGGCGTTCGCGATCGGCATGGTCGTCGGCGCCCCCGTCATGGCCACCCTGGCCCGCGACCGGCCCGGGCGCCCGGCCCTCCTGGGGTTCGTCGTCGTCTTCGCGGCGGCTCACGCCGTGGGCGCCGTCACGACCAGTTTCGCCGTCCTGTTCGCCACCCGACTGCTCGCCGCGTCGGCGAACGCGGGGTTCCTCGCCGTCGCCGTGACGGCTGCGGCGCGGCTGGTCCCACCCGACAGGAAAGGACGCGCGCTGGCCGTGCTGCTCTCCGGCACGACGGTGGCCACGATCGCCGGCGTCCCCGGCGGCTCGCTGCTCGGTTCGGCGTTCGGCTGGCGCACCACCTTCTGGGCCGTCGCCGTCCTCTGTCTGCCCGCCGCTCTCGGCATCCTGAAAGGCGTCCCGGCAGGACACGGTGCGGCCGGGGCGACCGGCAGGCCGACGCTGCGGGCGGAGCTCGCCCAGCTCGCCCGGCCTCGGTTGGTCCTGGTGATGCTGCTCGGGGCGCTGGTGAACGCGGCGACCTTCGCCGGCCTCACCTTTCTCGCCCCCGTGGTGACCGACGGCGCCGGGCTGGCCGAGTCGTGGGTCCCCGTCGCCCTGGTGCTCTTCGGTGCCGGTTCCTTCGTGGGCGTCACCGTCGCCGGCCGGCTGTCCGACCGGAGTCCCGGACCTGTCATCGCGTGCGCCGGCCCGTTGCTGCTCGCCGGCTGGCCGGCCGCGGCGATGCTGGCCCATGAGCCGGTGGCCCTGTTGACGCTCGTGTTCGTGCAGGGCGCGCTGTCGTTCGCGCTGGGCGGCACACTGATCACGCGCGTCCTCCACGAGGCTGCCGGAGCTCCCACGATGGCCGGTTCGTACGCGGCGGCGGCGCTCAACGTGGGCGCCGTGATCGGCCCCGTGGTGGGTGCGGCCACGCTCTCCACCGGAGCCGGGGTTCTCGGACCGCTCTGGGCGAGCGGATCCCTCGTCGCGGTCGCGTTGCTCATCGCGTTCCCCCTCCTCACCGTCGTCACGGCCGGCCGGAGGGCCGAGGTGCGGCGGTGACGGGTGCGTAGGCGCTGCTGAACACGAAGGGACACCGTTGTGCCGCGGGCCCGTGGGGGGTGAGCCGTCCGCCGGAGGCCGGGGTCCCCCGGCGCGGGCGGGCGATCCTGGCGCATGCGGGTCGTCCCGGCGCGGGCGGTCCCGGGCACGGGCCGGCGGTCCCCGCGCGGACGGTCGGTCCCCGCGCGGGCGCGTGGCCGGCATGCGGCGGCGCCGGCCCCCCTTCGTCGGGGGCCGGCGCCGTCGCGTGGTGTGTCGGGGCCCGTCAGTCCTTGCCGTCCCGGTCGATGTCCAGCTCCAGCGTGTTGTTCTCGGCGACCGTGCGGTCGAGGGTGCTGAGCGTGTCCTCGACGTCGAGCGTGCCGAGGGCGGTGTCGGCGAGCGCGTGCGACGGGGTGACGGCCGCGACGACGAATCCGGTGGCGAGGGAGGCGATGGCGAGCATGCTGCGCTTCTTCATGCCCGGCTCAACTGCGGAACCCGCCCCCGGGTCACGCCCCGCTTGCGGCGAGTCCCCGGCGGGAGCTCTCACACCCCCGCGACCGCCTGGCCGGTCCTGCTGAACAGAGCCGCCGCGGCGGCTCCCACCAGGCCGGCGTCGGTGCCGGTCTGCGCCGGTGTCACCACGAGACGCCGCACGAAGGACAGGGTGGCGAACTCGGTGAGCGCCTGCCGCAACGGCGCGAAGAGGACCTCGCCGGCCTTGCCCACGCCGCCCCCGATCACCGCGATGTCGATCTCGACGAGTGTCGCGGTGGCCGCGATGCCCGCGGCCAGGGCGCGCGCCGCCCGCTCGAAGGAGGCCACGGCGACCGGGTCGCCGGCGCGGGCCGCGGCGGCCACCGCGGCGGCGGAGGTGTCGCCGTCCGGTCCGGGCCGCCAGCCGTTGTCGAGCGCGCGCCGGGCGATGTTGGGCCCGCTCGCGATCCGCTCCACGCAGCCCCGCGCACCGCACGGGCACGGGTCGCCGTCGAGGTCGACGCTGATGTGGCCGATGTGCCCGGCGTTGCCGGTGGGGCCCGGGTGCAGCCGCCCGCCCAGCACCAGCCCGCCGCCGACGCCCGTGGAGACGACCATGCACAGCGCGTTGTCGTGGCCCCGGGCGGCGCCCTGCCAGTGCTCGGCCGCGGTGATGGCCACCCCGTCGCCGATCAGTTCGACGGGCAGGCCCCCGGCCGCGTCCCGCACCCGGGCGACCAGCGGGTAGTCACGCCAGCCGGGCACGTTGACCGGGCTCACCGTGCCGGCGGAGGCGTCGACGGGTCCCGCGCTGCCGATGCCGACCGCACCCGCCCGCTCCCAGAGGGGGGACGAGGTGAGGTCGCCGATCACCGCTCCGACGGCGCCCATCACGGTCTCCCCGTCCTCCTGCGCGGGGGTCGGCTGCTGGGCGCGGACCAGGATCCGGCCCTCACGGTCCACCAGCGCGCCGGCGATCTTGGTGCCGCCGATGTCGAGCGCAGCCACGAGGTCGGTGTGCATCAAAGTCGGATCTCCCCGTCAACCATCGGAAAACATCAGAAAACACGCTGGGAACGGCCATGCGCGACCAGGAGGCAACACACGGAGCACGGCAACGGCCCGGTCGAGCGGTGACCTGCGGGCCGGAGTGTGCGTCGGACAGTGTCCCCCGAGCCTGACAACGTTGTCCAGGCTCTATGCTCGACGCCACATCCTCATACAAGCCCATGGACTCACGCATCCCCGTGGCCGACAGGACAGGACACCGCATCGTGCCGGAGACGACCCGCCGCACCGACCGCTTCCCAGGGAGCCGATACGGCAACCGTCCGACGATGAAGGACGTGGCCGCCCGCGCCGGGGTCGGTCTCAAGACGGTGTCGCGCGTGGTGAACGGCGAACCGGGCGTGACGCCGGAGACCGAGCGCCGCGTGCAGGAGGCGATCGAGGCCCTCGGCTTCCGCCGCAACGACAGCGCCCGGGTGCTGCGCAAGGGCCGCACCGCCAGCATCGGCCTGGTCCTGGAGGATCTCGCGGACCCGTTCTACGGGCCGCTGAGCCGAGCGGTGGAGGAGGTGGCCCGCGCGCACGGCGCCTTGCTGATCAACGGCTCCAGCGCGGAGGACGCCGACCGCGAGCAGGAGTTGGTGCTCGCACTGTGCGCCCGTCGGGTGGACGGTCTGGTGGTGATCCCCGCCGGGGACGACCACCGCTATCTGGAGCCGGAGATCAAGGCCGGTGTCGCCACCGTCTTCGTGGACCGCCCGGCCGGGCACATCGACGCGGACGTCGTCGTGTCGGACAACTTCGGCGGCGCCCGGGACGGCGTCCGCCATCTGATCGCGCACGGACACCGCAGGATCGGCTTCATCGGCGACATGCCCCGCATCCACACCGCCGCCGAGCGGCTGCGCGGCTACCGCACCGCCATGGAGGACGCGGGCATACCGGTGGCGGACTCCTGGATGTCCCTGGGCGTGACCGATCCGGAGCGGGTACGGCGGGCGGCCGAGGAGATGCTCACCGGCCCCGAGCCGGTCACCGCGATCTTCACGGGCAACAACCGGGTGACGGTCACGGTGATCCGGGTGCTGGCCGCGCAGGACCGCCCGGTGGCCCTCGTGGGCTTCGACGACATCGAGCTCGCCGATCTGCTCCAGCCCGGCGTCACGGTCGTCGCGCAGGACGCCGCCGCCCTCGGACGCACCGCCGCCGAGCGGCTGTTCCGGCAGTTGGACGGCACCCTGATCGCCCCGGAGCGCATCGAACTGCCGACCCGGCTGATCACCCGCGGCTCCGGCGAGCTGCCCCCGGCGGACTGAGCGGGCGGCGCCGGTGGAGGACCGTACGCTGCGGGCGCTCGGGCTGGACGTGGTGCCGCGCGAGCATCCGCTGGAGTATCCGGGCTCCTGGCCGCGTGAGTCGGGCCTGCTCGACGGGGACCGCCTGCTGCCGCTGGACCGGTGGGTGTTCGAGGACCGGACACCCGTCGTCTCGGTCGGCTCCAACGCCTGCCCCGCCCAACTGCGGCACAAGATGGCCGAGTCGGGCATCGTGACGCCGCTGCCGATGGTGCGGGCCCGGGTGGCGGGGCTGGGCATCGGTGTCTCGGCGCACGTGAGCCGCGCGGGTTACGTCGCCAACGCGCCGGTGGTGACGCCGGGGCGGGTGAGTGAGCTGTTCGTGATCTGGCTCGACGCCCGGCAGCTCACGGTGATCGACGCGAGCGAGGGGGTGCCGCTGCCGCACGGCAACTTCCGGCGCGTCCGGCTCCCCGCGCCGGACGTGCGGATCGAACTTCCCGACGGGAGCTCGCTGCCCGGCGCGTACGCGTACGTCAACCGCCGGGGCGTGCTGCACGACGGCACCGGCGCCCCGCGCACCCACCCCGGCCAACGCCCCCTGCTGACCGACCTCCTGGCCACACTCCCCCGGCTGCGGGCCCTGTTCGGCACCACGCCGGAGGAGTTCTGCGTCCGGGCGCGCGCCGACCGGGCCCTGTGCGAGCAGGGGACGCGGCTGCTCTCCGAGGAGGGGTGGGTCACCGCGAGCGGGCTGGAGCGGTACATGACGACCGCGGGGGCCGGGCGTCACGGCACGGGTGCCGAGCCGGGCCCGCCGCGGGCCTAGCGAACCGGCGGGCCACATCCGGACCCGTATGCCCCGGCTGCCCGACCGCCCTGGCTGCCCAGCTGCCCCTCCTGCCTGCCTCGCCTGCCCCCGCCGCCCTACGCCCTGTTGCCGGCCGGTTCCGGCGTCGCGTGGTCGGGTTCGTGGCGGAGCAGGTCACCGGGCTGGCATTCCAGCACCTCGCACAGCGCGGCCAGCGTGGTGAACCGCACGGCCTTGGCGCGGCCGTTCTTCAGGACGGCCAGGTTCGCCGGGGTGATCCCCACCCGTTCGGCGAGTTCCCCCACGGACATCTTGCGCCGCGCCAGCATCACGTCGATGTCGACGGCGATCGGCATCAGATCACCTCGGCCAGCTCGGCCTGCATCCGCGTGGCCTCCTGCTTCTGCTCCACGGCCTGGGCCAGCAGCATCCGCAGCACGAGGACGACGAGCGCGATCCCCCCGATCGCCAGGCCGAGCCCGCCCACCAGGAGCACGATGCCGGGTGCGACGGCCTCCCCCGGCGCGAGCAGCGCCCCGAGGGCGAAGACCAGCAGCGCGGCGGCGACGAACGCCCCGATGACGATGTGGACGTAGCGGAAGGCCGCGTGGGAGAAGACGGTCCCGCTCCGGGCCATCGTCACCAGCCGCCACACGCACACCAGGACGGTCTGGGCCGCCAGCACGATGAGCACCACGATGGCGAGGAACGGGGACCGGAGGGAGGAGTACTCCGCGTCCAGTCCGTCGAGGTCGCTCGCCAGCAGCGGCACCATCACCGCCTGCACCACCACGGAGCCCGTCAGCAGCGCCACGATCACCGCGCGCAGCGCGAGCACGGTCGCCTGTCCCATCGCCTCTCCTTCGCTCGAAGCACGATGGGAATCTATCGAATGTCGATAGATGGCGCAATCGACCGCTGCCGGCCTCCCTGATCGGAGGGGCCGTCACGGCGCGGAGACGGTGAGGCCTCCCCGCCGGGGTGAGGCGAACGTCTCCAGGTCGGCACGGGCGAGACCGCTCGCGCGGGCGACCTCGCCGTCGTCCAGGGCGCCGCAGTCCAGCCCGCGCAGCAGGTGTCCGGCGAGGGCCTTGGCGGTGGCGGGCTCGTCCATCACGTCACCGCCGGCCCGGTCGGCATATCGGGCGAGACGGGCGGCGGCCCGCTCGAAGCCCTCGCGGTAGAAGGCGAAGACGGCGGCGTAGCGGGTGGGCAGGTGGCCGGGGTGCATGTCCCAGCCCTGGTAGTAGGCGC
Source organism: Streptomyces sp. NPDC085937 (assembly GCF_044540535.1). Lineage (NCBI taxonomy): Bacteria > Bacillati > Actinomycetota > Actinomycetes > Kitasatosporales > Streptomycetaceae > Streptomyces > Streptomyces sp. NPDC085937. The sequence goes on from NZ_JBITSH010000006.1 coordinate 242,440, forward strand.
GGGCGAGGGCCCGGCGGACGAGGCCGAAGTGCAGGCGCCAGGCGTCGTGCACCTGCTCGGCGGGGCCGACCGGCAGCACGTTGGTGGAGCCGTCCGAGAGCCGCACCCCGGTGCCGGCGGCGGCGACCTGCATGACCGCCTTGGCGTGGTCGGCGGCGGGGTGGTCGGAGGCCTGGTGGGCCGCCGAGACGCCGAGGCAGGCGCTGTAGTCGAAGGTGCCGTAGTGCAGGCCGGTGGCACGGCCCTCCGCGGCCTGGATCATGCGGGCGACGGTGGCGGTGCCGTCGGCGGCGAGGATGGACTGACTGGTCTCGATCTGGATCTCGAAGCCGATCCGGCCGGGTGCGAGGTCCCAGGTCTCCTCGAAGGCGTCGAGCAACCGCGCCATGGCGGTGACCTGCTCGGCGTAGGTGACCTTGGGGAGGGTGAGGACCAGTCCGTCGGGCAGGCCGCCCGCCCGCATCAGGCCGGTGAGGAAGATGTCGAGGGTGCGGATGCCGCGGTCGCGGACGGCCGCCTCCATGCACTTCGTGCGGATGCCGGTCCAGGGGGCCGTTGTGGCGGCGCCGCCGCGCGCGTGGGCCTCGCCGACCAGCCGGGCCGCGCGGGCGGCGGCCTCGTCCTCCTCGGCGTCGGGGCGGTTGCCGTAGCCGTCCTCGAAGTCGACGCGCAGGTCCTCGACCGGCTCGCGCTCCAGTTTCGCGCGGACCCGGCCGTACACGTCCTCGGCGAGCGCGCCGTCCAGTCCGAGGACGGCACCGAAGGAGGCGGCGTCGGACGCGTGGTCGTCCAGGGACGCGAGGGCGCGGTCGCCCCAGGTGCGGACGGTGTCGGCGGCGAAGACGTCGCCGGGGACGTAGACCGTGTGGACGGGTTGGCGCGTGCCGGGGTCGCCGGGGTACAAACGCTCCAGTTCGGCGTCGACCGGCGCGAGGGAGGCGCCGATCTCCTCGGCGACGGCGCCCGCGAGACTCGTCGACACCCGCTCCTGCTGCCCCTGGCCCATGCCACCCTCCCAGACGTCCGCGATCCGACCCCGCATCGGTTTCCGCGATACGGAATCAACAATTCGTTGAATGACGGTATCCGGCGGCCTCCGTGCCGGTCAACACCGTCCTACGACCGCTCCCGCCCCGCCACCGCGCCGTGAGGGGACCGCGGGGAAACGGCGAGGCCCCCGCGACCGGTGCGGTCGCGGGGGCCTCGGACGTTGCCCGAGTGATCAGCCCTTGCGGGACTTGATCTCCTCGGTCAGCTGCGGGACGACGTCGAACAGGTCGCCGACCACGCCGTAGTCGACCAGGTCGAAGATCGGGGCCTCGGCGTCCTTGTTGACGGCCACGATGGTCTTCGAGGTCTGCATGCCCGCACGGTGCTGGATCGCGCCGGAGATGCCCGAGGCGATGTACAGCTGCGGCGAGACCGACTTGCCGGTCTGGCCGACCTGGTTGGTGTGCGGGTACCAGCCGGCGTCGACGGCGGCACGCGAGGCACCGACGGCCGCGCCGAGCGAGTCGGCGAGCGCCTCGATGATCGCGAAGTTCTCCGCGCCGTTGACACCGCGGCCGCCGGAGACGACGATCGCGGCCTCGGTCAGCTCCGGACGGCCGGTCGACTCACGCGGCGTGCGGCCGGTGACCTTGGTGCCGGTCGCCTGCTCGGAGAACGTGACGCTCAGGGCCTCGACCGCGCCGGCGGCCGGGGCGGCCTCCACGGCGGCCGAGTTCGGCTTGACCGTGATGACCGGGGTGCCCTTGGAGACACGGGACTTGGTGGTGTAGCTGGCGGCGAACACCGACTGGGTGGCCACCGGACCCTCGTCGCCGGCCTCCAGGTCGACGGCGTCGGTGATGATGCCCGATCCCAGGCGCAGCGCCAGGCGGGCGGCGATCTCCTTGCCCTCGGCGGAGGACGAGACCAGCACGGCGGCCGGGGAGACGGCCTCGTGGGCGGCCTGGAGGGCGTCGACCTTGGGCACGACCAGGTAGTCGGCGTACTCGGCGGCCTCGTGGGTGAGGACCTTCACCGCGCCGTGCTCGGCGAGCGTGGCGGCGGTGTCGGCGGCGCCGTTGCCCAGCGCGACGGCGACCGGCTCGCCGATGCGGCGGGCGAGGGTCAGCAGCTCCAGGGTCGGCTTGCGGACGGCACCGTCCACGTGGTCGACGTAGACGAGAACTTCAGCCATGGGACTTCTTCTCTCCTGCTTGCGAAGTATGAGGGGCGGTGAGCGAGCCGAGCCGTGCGGCTCAGATGAACTTCTGGCCCGCGAGGAACTCGGCGAGCTGCTTGCCGCCCTCGCCCTCGTCCTTGACGATCGTGCCCGCGGTGCGGGCGGGACGCTCGGCCGCCGACTCCACGGTGGTGTAGGCGTTCTCCAGGCCGACCTCGTCCTCGTCGATGCCGAGGTCGGAGAGGTCCCAGGACTCCACCGGCTTCTTCTTGGCCGCCATGATGCCCTTGAAGGACGGGTAACGCGCCTCGCCCGACTGGTCGGTGACCGACACGACCGCGGGGAGGGACGCCTCGAGCTGCTCGGAGGCGGCGTCGCCGTCACGGCGGCCGGTGACCTTGCCGTCCTCGACGTTCACCTCGGACAGGAGCGTCACCTGCGGCACGCCGAGGCGCTCCGCGAGCAGCGCCGGTACGACGCCCATGGTGCCGTCGGTGGAGGCCATGCCGGAGACGACCAGGTCGTAACCGGCCTTCTCGACGGCCTTGGCCAGAACCAGGGAGGTGCCGATGGCGTCGGTGCCGTGCAGGTCGTCGTCCTCGACGTGGATCGCCTTGTCGGCGCCCATGGACAGCGCCTTGCGCAGCGCGTCCTTGGCGTCCTCGGGACCCACGGTCAGGACGGTGACCTCCACGTCGTCGTCCGAGTTCTCCGCGATCTGCAGCGCCTGCTCGACCGCGTACTCGTCCAGCTCGGAGAGCAGACCGTCCACGTCGTCACGGTCGACGGTCAGGTCATCGGCGAAGTGCCGGTCGCCAGTGGCGTCGGGCACGTACTTCACAGTGACAACGATCCTCAAGCTCACGCCGGCTCTCCTACTGCATCGTCATTTCTGGCTGCCTGCCTGCAGGCAGCATAGGCGCCACAAGCGGGCGGTCCCGGTCGGGGCGACCCACGCTCCGATCGAAATATTACTCGTCAGTACACCCAGTTCCTGCCCGCTAAGCAAGCGCTTTGAACTGTGACCTTCGCAACGCAGCGTAACCGGAACTCCTCCTGCCCGCGACCGAGGACGGGTGCGCCTCAGTCGGGCAGACCGCTGAATCGTCCCTGGTGGTAGACGAGGGGACGGCCGTGGCCGGTGGGGTCGCCGAACAGCACCTCGGCGAGCACGATCCGGTGGTCGCCGGCGGGCACCCGCGCCTCCACGCGGCACACCATCCACGCGGGCACCCCCTCCAGCACGGGGACCCCCTCCGGCCCCTCCCGCCAGGCGGTGGGCGGACCGAAGCGGTCCGCGCCCCGGCGGGCGAAGGTGGCCGCCAGTTCCTCCTGGTGCGCCCCCAGCAGGTGCACGCCGACATGGTCACTGGCCGCGATCACCGGCCAGCTGGAACTGCCCGTGGCGACACCGAACGACAGCATCGGGGGCTCGGCGGACACCGAGGCCAGGGAGGTGGCGGTGAAGCCGACCGGACCGGAGCGGCCGCGCGCCGTGACCACGGCGACGCCCGCCGGATGCCGGCGGAAGACGGAGCGCAGCAGGTCGGGCGAGGCGGGCCGGGCCGTACCGAGGTCGGACGTTGCCGTCATCAAACAGTCCTTCTGGGAGGGGTCACGAGCGGGTTCGCGGCTGCTCACCGGCCCGGTCGGCACACACGCGGGGCGCGGGCGGCGGCCGGGACGGGGCCGGGTACCCGACGGCGGCCGAAGAGTCCGGACGACATGCCGTCAGGCTGACGACAAGCGCCGCGCAGCGTCAAGCCGGTCCCCGTGGATGGGAGATGTCTCACCATGATCGCGACGGGGTTCACAGAGCCGCGCCCAGGGCGGCGATCACATCGGCCTTGCGCGGCTGTCCGGCGGCCCGCCGCACCACCCGGCCGCCGGCGTCGAGCACCAGCACGGTGGGGGTACGCACGATCTCGAGGCGCCGGACGAGGTCCAGCCGGGCCTCGGCGTCGATCTCCACATGGGTCACGCCCGGGACCATCCCGGCGATCTCGTCCAGCACCCGGCGCGTGGCCCGGCAGGGCGCGCAGAAGGCGCTGGAGAACTGCACGAGGGTGGCGCGCTCACCGAGGGCCGTGCCGAGTTCGGCGGCGAGAACGGCGGGCGCTCCGCCGTCCTCGCCGGTCCGTCCTGTGTCGTCACTGCCTCGCACGCGTCCGCTCCCGCCCTTGATTCCGCCGTCAACGCCCTCCAGCGTCCCGAAGACCGCGAACATTCCCGTCCGCCCCGCAAAATCCGAGGTGGATCAAGGGAACGTGACGAGAATCTCCGCCGCGCACCGCCCCCGGGACTGGTTCACCGGCCGTTCTTGGGGCAGCATCAGCGACAGGCCGTAAACCTACGGCTGCGTAACTTCGACTGGGAGCCTCCTTCCCAGACAGAGAAGGAAAGGGTTCCGACCCGCCCATGGCAGAACTTGTCTACCGGCCCGTGATCGGCTTCGCCCGCACCCTGTTCAAGGCGTGGGACCTCAAGATCGATTGCCAGGGGTCGGAGAACATCCCGCGCTCGGGCGGCGCCGTGCTGGTGAGCAATCACATCAGCTATCTCGATTTCGTCTTCAACGGACTGGCGGCGCTCCCCCAGAAGCGGCTCGTCCGCTTCATGGCCAAGGAGTCGGTGTTCCGGCACCGTGTCTCCGGCCCGCTGATGCGCGGCATGAAGCACATCCCGGTGGACCGCAAGCAGGGTGAGGCGGCGTACGAGCACGCGCTGCGCTCGCTGCGGTCCGGTGAGATCGTGGGCGTCTTCCCGGAGGCGACGATCTCCCCGTCGTTCACCCTGAAGAGCTTCAAGTCCGGTGCCGCGCGCATGGCCCAGGAGGCGGGCGTTCCCCTGATCCCTATGGCGGTGTGGGGTACCCAGCGGCTGTGGACCAAGGGCCACCCGCGCAACTTCAAGCGCAGCCACATCCCCGTCACCATCCGTGTGGGCGAGGCGATCGAGGCCTCCAAGGACAAGTACGCCGGCGCGATCACGCGTCAGCTGCGTGAGCGTGTGCAGGAGCTGCTGGAGGCGGCCCAGCGGGCCTACCCGGTGCGGCCCCGCGGCGACGACGACACCTGGTGGATGCCGGCCCACCTCGGCGGCACCGCCCCGACCCCGGAGCAGGTCCGCGAGGCCGAGGCCCACTGAGGTCCCTTCTCAGGTCCCGGTCCGTGCACAGCACGGCCCGGCACCTGCTGCGTTCCCGCCGGCCGGGACGCCGGTGTTCTGCTGGACGCCGTGGAGCGGATCGCGGCGACGGGTGACGTGGCGCTTCAGCGGCGGTTGTTCGCCGGGTCGAGGGGGTGGCCCGGGGGCCGGGCTCGGCGCCGTGCTGGACGCGTGGGGCGACGACCTCGCCCTCATGCGGCCGGATGGACGGTGATGCCCGCTCCGGGGCTGAACTTCTCCAGGAGGGCGGCGAGTTCGGCGGCTGCCTCCTCGGCCTCGGAGGGGCTCGCCGGGGGCAGGCTCTCCAGGAGGAAGAGACCCGAGGTGGTCTCCTCGGTGAGCCGGGTGCGCGGGCCCTGGCGCCAGTTCCAGCGGCGGCAGGTGACGCCGAGGTCGTCGCACCACACCACCTCGCCCGGGTCGGGGTGCTCGACGGTCTCCACTCCCCCGGCGACCGTCACGAAATCCTCCTGGCCGGTGGCCCGGACGAGCCGCATCGTGCCCTGGACACGGTCGGCGTCCTCGCCCCCCACGGGGATCAGCCGGGCGACGCTGACGGCGTTGTAGACGTCGACGAGGAGGTTGATCCGGGGCAGGCCGGCCTCCGACAGGGCGCGCTTGGCCAGGGCCTCGGCCGAGTTGCGGGTGCGGGAGGGCTTGGAGCCGAAGGTGGTGTAGGCCGCGCGCCAGGCTGTCATGTGCGGGTCCTCGTGCGGGGCGCGCCCGTCCAGCCGGGCGGCGAGCCGGCGTGCGGCCTCGTCGAGCAGCGCGGAACTCTCCTCCGTGCTCGGCCCGTTGACCAGTCCGTGCGCCTCGACGGCGACGTGGGTGAATCCGGGCACGAGGGCCCGTACCTCGTCGGACACGGTGGGCGCGAAGGTCATGGTCAGCCTTGTTCTCGGAGTGTGGTGGGGAGCGTCGCCCACAGGTGCGCCCGGTCGGAGGCGCCGCGCAGGGCGTGCAGCACGGCCGGGTGCGGCGCAGCATACAAGACCGGATGGTCCGTCTCGTGGGACGAGGGGTCGGGCGTGAAGGCCAGCTGCTCGCCGTCGAGGGAGAACCGCGCGTCCACTCCGGGCTTGTTGCCGCGCGGGTCCTGCCGGTGCCAGGCGCCGTGGAACCGCACGGCGACCAGGCCGTGCACCACCCCCAACTCCTGGTAGCAGAGCGCGGTCGGGATGTCCTCGGCGCGCAGCAGTGCGGCCAGCGCGTGGGCCTTGGCGTAGCAGATGCCGGTGCCCTGCTCCAGCACGTCGGAGGCGCGCCACGTCACGCGGGGGTCGTCGGCGTCCTGCGAGTGCGTGACGCGGTCGCGTACGTATACGAAGGCCGCCTGCGCATATTCATACGAGTCGCGGGCGTCGGCGGCCAGGCGGGCGGACACGTCCCTGACGCGTGGATGATGATGGTCGATCGCCTCGTCGGCCGCCAAGTAAGCGGAGAGGTCCGGGTTTTCCTGGATGAGCCGCATGGCGTCGGAGCATAGGCAAGCGACCGACCGAGCGTCAATGCTTTTTCGGTCGATCGCATACCTATGCATCTACTGCTAGCGGGCCATCTCCTCCTTGAGGGCGGCCACGAAGCGGTCCACGTCGTCCTCGGTGGTGTCGTAGGCGCACATCCAGCGGACGTCGCCGGCCGTCTCGTCCCAGAAGTAGAACCGGAACCGCTTCTGCAGGCGCTCGCTCACGTCGTGCGGCAGCCGCGCGAACACGGCGTTGGCCTGCACCGGGTAGAGGATCTCCACGCCGTGCACCGCCCGCACGCCCTCGGCGAGACGCTGGGCCATCTCGTTGGCGTGCCGCGCGTTGCGCAGCCACAGGTCCCGGGCCAGCAGGGCCTCCAGCTGCACGGACACGAAGCGCATCTTGGAGGCGAGCTGCATGGACAGCTTGCGCAGGTGCTTCATGTGCTTGATGCCGTCCGGGTCCAGCACCACGACCGCCTCGCCGAACAGGGCGCCGTTCTTGGTGCCGCCCAGCGAGAGCAGGTCGACGCCCACCGCGTTGGTGAAGGTGCGCAGCGGCACGTCCAGCGTGGCGGCGGCGTTGGCCAGCCGGGAGCCGTCGACGTGCACCTTCATGCCGTGCGCGTGGGCGTGCTCGCAGATCGCGCGGATCTCGTCCGGGGTGTACACCGTGCCCAGTTCGGTCGCCTGGGCTATCGAGACGACCTGCGGCATGGCCCGGTGCTCGTCGTCCCAGCCGTACGCCTCCCGGTCGATGAGCTCCGGGGTGAGCTTCCCGTCCGGGGTGGGCACGGTGAGCAGCTTGATGCCGCCGACCCGCTCCGGCGCGCCGCCCTCGTCCACGTTGATGTGGGCGCTCTCCGCGCAGATCACCGCGCCCCAGCGGTCGGTGACCGCCTGGAGGGCCACGACGTTGGCCCCGGTGCCGTTGAAGACCGGGAAGGCCTCGGCGGTGGGCCCGAAGTGGCTGCGGATCACCTGCTGGAGGTTCTCGGTGTAGGCGTCCTCGCCGTACGCGACCTGGTGCCCGCCGTTGGCCAGGGCCAGGGCGGCGAGCACCTCCGGGTGGGCTCCGGCGTAGTTGTCGCTGGCGAAACCGCGGACCTCCGGGTCGTGATGACGACGCGCGTCGGTCCGCGGCGGGTTCACGGCTTCTCGGTCAGCCACAGACGTTTTCCGTTCACTTCCGCGGCGGGCTTGTCCCAGACGTCGACGATGGACTCGGCCAGGTCCTTGACGTCCGTGAAGCCCGCGAACTTCGCGTTGGGGCGGTCGGCGCGCATCGCGTCGTGCACCAACGCCTTCACCACCAGGATCGCAGCAGCCGACGTCGGCCCCTGCTCGCCCCCGGCCTTGCGGAAGTAGTCGCCCATGGCGAGCGTCCACGCCTCGGCGGCGGCCTTGCCGGCCGCGTACGCGGCGTTGCCGGCGGTCGGCTTCGTCGCGCCAGCCGCGCTGATCAGGACGTACCGGCCGCGGTCGCTGCGCTGGAGCGCCTCGTGGAAGGCGAGCGTGGTGTGCTGCACGGTGCGCACCAGCAGAAGCTCCAGGAAGTCCCAGTCGTCCAAACTGGTCTTGGTGAACGTCTCGCTGCCGCGCCAGCCGCCGACGAGGTGGACCAGGCCGTCGACCCGGCCGAACTCCTTCTCGGTGCGGGCGGCCCAGTCCCGGGTGGACTCCAGGTCGAGCAGGTCGACCGTCTCCCCGGTGACGGTGGCGCCGCCGTGCGCGTAGCGCGCCGCGTCGACCGCTTCCGCCAGCCGTTCCGGGTCGTTGTCCGAACCGACGACGGTGGCTCCCGCCTCGGCCAGCCTGAGCAGCGCCGCGCGTCCCGCGGGTCCGCCCGCGCCGGCCACCGCGATCACCGCACCCTCGAGCGCCCCGTTCCCCATGGTTCTCGCCTCCTGAGCAGTGTTGTGGACGAGATCGCTCACGCGGCGACCCGCTCGGCACCGTCCGCCGTGATGCCCCGGGTGGAGGCGATCACCTTCTTCAGCTTCTTGGACAGGGCCTCATAGAACATGCTCAGCGGAAACTCGTCCGGAAGCACGTCATCGACGAGTTTCCGCGGCGGCTGCGACAGGTCCAGGGCCTCCGGGCCCTTGGCCCACGTGGAGCCGGGGTGCGGGGCGAGGTAGCGGGAGACCAGCTCGTAACCGGCGAACCAGTGGACGAGCTTGGGGCGGTCGATGCCGTCGCGGTAGAGCGTCTCGATCTCCGCGCACAGCTCGTTGGTGACCTGCGGGGCGCGCTCCCAGTCGATCGAGAGCTTGTTGTCGGTCCAGCGGACGACGTCGTGCTTGTGCAGGTAGGCGAAGAGCAGCTGGCCGCCGAGGCCGTCGTAGTTGCGCACCCGCTCGCCGGTCACCGGGAAGCGGAACATGCGGTCGAAGATGACGGCGATCTGCACGTCGCGGGCCTGCGGCACGCCCTCACCCGCGAGCTTCACGGCCTCCCTGAAGGCGGTGAGGTCGCAGCGCAGCTCCTCCAGGCCGTACATCCAGAACGGCTGGCGCTGCTTGATCATGAAGGGGTCGAACGGCAGGTCGCCGTGGCTGTGGGTGCGGTCGTGGACCATGTCCCACAGCACGAAGGCCTCTTCGCAGCGCTTCTGGTCGTGGACCAGGGCGGCGACGTCCTCGGGCAGCTCCAGGCCCAGGATGTCGACGGCGGCCTCGGTGACCCGGCGGAAGCGGGCGGCCTCGCGGTCGCAGAAGATGGCGCCCCAGGTGAAGCGCTCGGGGGCCTCGCGGACGGCGATGGTCTCGGGGAAGAGCACCGCGGAGTTGGTGTCGTAGCCCGCGGTGAAGCCCTCGAAGGTGATGCCGCAGAACAGCGGGTTGTCGTAGCGGGTGCGCTCCAGCTCGGCCAGCCAGTCCGGCCAGACCATGCGGAACACGACCGCCTCGAGGTTGCGGTCCGGGTTGCCGTTCTGCGTGTACATCGGGAAGACGACCAGGTGCTCAAGGCCGTCCTCGCGCCGCGCGGCCGGCGCGAAGGCCAGCAGCGAGTCGAGGAAGTCCGGCACCTCGAAGCCGCCCTCGGCCCAGCGGGCCAGGTCCTTGCCCAGCGCCTCGTGGTACTCGCGGTCGTGCGGGAGCAGCGGCGACAGCTCGTCGACCGCGCCGATCACGGTGCGTACGGCGTGCTCCGCGTCGCTGCGGGACGGGGCGCCCTCGGCCTCGAAGTCGATCGAGCCGTCCTTGGACTGCCAGGGCCGGATCCGCTCCACGGCATCCTTGAGCACGGGCCATGCCGGGTGCTCCACCACCCTGGTCATCGAAGGAACCTGTTCCCCCGAACCCTGCTGCACAAGAATTTCCGTCATGTCCCATCCTCCACAGGAGAACCTTGCGTACGCCTGACCGTATACACAGGGCGTTTCTCCCAGCAAGGGGCACCTCAGGAAATTATCCTGCCTCACCCGGGGCGCCACCGCATTTTTTCCGGCCGCCTACCCCGTTCGGCGGCGCTCCATGCGTTCCGGGTTCAGCCTCTGGACGACACGGGCAGAGGCGATACGGTCCCAGAGGGCCGCAGGGACGCGGCCCCCCGCCGCCGTCGACGGAAGCGAGTCGCATCTTGAACTTCCTCACCATCGGTCACCGCGGAGTCATGGGCGTCGAACCCGAGAACACCCTGAGGTCCTTCGTCGCGGCCCAGGAGGCGGGCCTCGACGTCATCGAACTGGATCTGCACCTGAGCAAGGACGGCGAACTCGTGGTCATGCACGACGCGCGCGTGGACCGCACCACGGACGGCACCGGCGCCATCGCCGACAAGACCCTCGACGAGCTGCGCGCCCTGGACGCCGGGCGCGGCGAGCGCATTCCCCTGTTCACGGAGGTGCTGGACGCGGTCCGGACGCCGCTGCAGGCGGAGATCAAGGACGTCCGGGCGGCCCGGGCGCTGGCCGAGGTGATGAACGACCGGGGGCTGGCCGACCGCGTGGAGGTCGCGTCCTTCCACGACGAGGCGATCGCCGAGATCGCCGGACTGGTGCTCGGGGTACGTACGGCCCTGGTGGCGGGCCGCTACGGCACCGACGTGGTGGACCGGGCGGTGGCGGTCGGCGCCTCGCGGCTGTGCCTGAACATCCGCCGGATCACCCTGGAGATCGTTGAGCACGCCCGCAAGGCGGACCTGTCGGTGTTCGGCTGGGTGGTCAACACCCAGGACCATCTGCGACTGGTGCGCGCCCTGGGGCTGGACGGGGCGACCACCGACTACCCGGAGATCAAACGCACCGGCCGCTTCACCGCGTGACCGGCCGGCCGCCGTACGAGGCTCAGGCCAGCTTCTTGACCAGCAGCTCGAACTCCAGGTCGTCGCGCTGCGGGATGCCGAAGCGCTCGTCGCCGTACGGGAACGGAGTCGTCCGCCCCGTACGGCGGTAGCCGCGCCGCTCGTACCAGGCGATCAGCTCCTCGCGCACCGAGATCACCGTCATGTGCATCTCGGTCACGCCCCAGCCCTCACGGGCCTGGCGCTCCGCCTCCTCGATCACGGTCCGGCCGAGGCCACTGCCCTGCTGGGCGGGGTCGACGGCGAACATCCCGAAGTAGGCGTACTCGCCCCGGTGTTCGAGCTGGCAGCAGGCGACGATCCGGCCCTCGCGCTCGACCGTGAGCAGCCGGCTGTCGGGTGCCTCGATGACGTCGAGGACGCCTGCGGGGTCGGTCCGCTGCCCGTGCAGGATGTCCGCCTCGGTGGTCCACCCGGCCCGGCTGGAATCCCCCCGGTAGGCCGACTCGACCAGTCCGACGAGGGCGTCCACGTCGGCGTCGGTGGCGTCGCGGAAGGTCAGTCCGGTGTCGGCGGCGGTTCCCATGGCGCGGTTCCCCTGACTCGTGTGCGTCTTGTTCGACGTGGCTGGGACGGGGCAGAGACTAACCCGGCGTTCCGGGCCGCCGAAGGGCCGGTCCACCCTCCGGACGGGCCTCGGGCGGAAGGGCGACGACGGACTCTAGGCTCGGCGGCATGGTGCATGTACTCAGCAGCCGTGTCCTGCTCCGTCCCTCCGACCCCGAGCGCTCCCGCGACTTCTACGGACGGCGGCTGGGGCTCGCCGTCCACCGCGAGTTCGGTACCGGCCCGGAGCGCGGCACCGTGTACTTCCTGGGCGGCGGGTTCCTGGAGCTCTCGGGCCGCTCGGACGCCGCCCCGGCGGGCTCCCCCGACGTCCGGCTCTGGCTCCAGGTGGAGGACGCCGAGGCGGCACGGGAGGAGCTGGCGGCCAAGGGCGTGGAGATCGTCCGCCCTCCGGTGAAGGAGCCGTGGGGGCTGATCGAGATGTGGATCGAGGACCCGGACGGGACCCCGGTCGTCCTGGTCGAGATCCCGGCCGAGCACCCGCTGCGCTACCGGCCGGGCATCTGAAACCAGCGCGTCCGGCGTTCGAGGACGAGGCCCGCCAGGGCCGAGGAGGGTCCGGGGGCAGCCCCGGGCGCTCGGCCACCCCTACGCGCGCAACGCTCCGAGGCGCCCCTCCAGCTGGGACAGCAGTCCCCCCAGCAAGGAGGCCAGATCACCCAGCTCCGCGTGGTCGAGCCCCGACAGCACCGCGGTCTCGTAGGAGAGCTGGGCGGGGAGGATGCCGTCCACCAGCTCACGCCCCGCGTCGGTGAGCCGGACGTGGGCGACCCTGCGGTCCCGCGTGTCACCGCGGCGTTCGACCAGCCCCCGCTCGGTGAGCTGCTTCAGCCGCTTGGTGACGGCGGCGCCCGAGGAGAACGTCTCCCGGGCCAGCTCGCTCGGGGTCAGCTCGTGGCCGGTGCGGCGCAGCGCGCCGAGCAGGTCGAACTCGGGGCGGGTCAGTCCGGCCCGGCGCAGCGGGGCGTCCTCGGCCTGCTGGAAGAGGGCCGAGCAGCGGTTGATGCGGCCGATGACCTCCATGGGGCCGGTGTCGAGGCCCGGGTGGACGGCCCGCCACTGCCGGACCACCTCGGCGACGGTGTCGCGGCCGGACACCGGCGTGTCCGTGACGCCGGTGGGGGCCGGCGCGCCGGTGGGGGCCGTGGCGTCGGTGGGGGCCGGCGCGCCGGTGGGGGCCGTGGCGTCGGTGGGGGCCGTGACGTCGGTGGGGGCCGGGGGGTCCGTACGACGGTCGCCGCCGGTCGCCGGTGCTGCGTCGCCGGCCGATGGCCCGTGGGTCGCCGTCATGGCGATGCGTCCTCCGTGTGCGTGCTGGTGCCGGGGTCGGGAAGCAGACCCTGGCGTCGTACCGTGGCCGCGAGCGTACGGTGTGCCGCCTGCTCGGCGAGCACCACCCGCTCCTGCGGCAGCGCGCGCTGCCACCATTCTCCGGCAGCGGCGTCGGCGGTCGCCCGCAGGTCGACCACGGCACCGGCGAGTGCGCGCCGGGCGGTCTCCAGGTCCGTGACCGTCGCGCCGGGGGCGGCCACCAGGCGAGCTGCGTGCTCGCGGGCCCGGTCGACCACGGCGAGCGACCGCTCGACGCGCCGGCCCGCCCGGCGGTTGGTGACGGCCACGGCGGCGACGAAGCCGACCAGGGCGCCGACCAGGGTGTCCACCACGCGGCCGGTGACCAGGTCGCCGGTCGGCTGGTAGCCGGGCAGCTCGGTGACCAGCAGGGCCAGCGGGGTCACGCAGACGCTGCCGAGCCAGTAGTTGCGGCCGATGAGTGCCTCGGCACCGAAGTTGCAGGCCAGGATGCACAGCAGGAGGGCGAGCGGGCCGAGCTGGGCGACCGGGGTGATCGCCGCGAACAGCAGCACGCCGGCCAGGTTGCCGACGACGCGCTGCACGCCCCGGCTCCAGGTGAGCGTGATGTTGGCCTGGTAGAGGGAGGCCGCGGTGACGAGGGCCCAGTAGGGGCGGTCGGCGCCGAGGGCGAGGGAGGCATAGCCGGCGAGGGCGCAGCCGAGCGCGGTGCGGACGGCGATCGGGGCCAGGGGGCCGAGCCTGCTCCACAGCGGGCGGAGCGCGGTGGCGCGCTCGGCGGCCACCCCCAGAAGTTCGTCGCGCTCCCCTCGCGGGGCGTCGGTGCGCGGGTCGTCGTCGGGCAGAGGCGCGGTGAGCGGGTCGTCGCCGCGCGGGTCTCCGGTGCGCGGGACACGGCCCGTGCCCCGTACGGCGCGGGCCCAGGCGCGCAGGCGCGCGGGATCGGCGTCGGCCGGTGCGGCGAGCGCGACCTCGGCGCGGACGACGAGCCGTTCCAGGGCGCGACGCGTGGCCGAAGGGCGGTTGCCGGCCGCGAGCAGGGTCTGCCAGGCGGCGTGGACGGCCGCGTAGGCGGCGGAACGGGCTCCGGAGGCCCCGTCGCCGGTCCGCGCGGCCTCGGCGTACGCGGCGGTGGCGTTCAGCGCCTGGGCGGTGGCCCGCCGCTCGGGACCGTGCGGCCGGAAGGGCGCCGGGGCCATGCCCACCAGCCAGGCCCACACACCGGCCGCGGCGGCGAGCCCGAGGTGGCCGGGGACCTGGCCGAGGCTCTGCGGGACGAACAGCGAGGCCGAACTGACGAAGGTCAGGATCACGTGGGCGGGCGGCCCGACCCGGGTGACGTCGCAGACCACCTTCTGCAGGGCGGCCAGCAGGGCGCCGACGGTCACCAGGATCACGGCGTTGCGGGTGAGGGAGGCGGAGACCAGGGCGACGGCGAGGCCGCCGAGCATGCCGAGGACGACGCCCGCCAGCACCTTGGCCCGGGCGGCGTAGGGGCGGTTGTGGGCGTAGAGGGCGCACAGGGAGCCGGCCATGGTGTACACCGCGAGGTCGAGCCGGCCGAGCGCCCACAGGAGCAGGCTGGGCGGTGCGACGGCGGCGATCACGCTGAACGCCGGTTTGAACCAGACGTCCGAGGGTCGCCCGAGGCGCAGCGCGCCGACGACCGGGAGGCGCCGGACACGCGTGGGGGTGGGGGTCGCACTGCTCATGGGAAGCAATGTTAACAGGTGTTTTACCGGTAAATCATTCACCTCAAGTCGCCCGACAAGATCTCATCCGTGGCGCCCTGATCCGGGACCGTGTCACGCACTGGAACGGAATCCCCGCGGTCCGCCGCGCTCCCCCGGGAGCCCCCCTCGTACCCCTTCGCGCTCGCGTACACGCCGTCGGGCGGGGGCATCTCCTGACCGTCCGGTGGAGCGGTACGAGGGGGGTTCGCGTGCACGGACCGGGATCGTCCGGCTGGCTGCTGGTGGTGCTCTGCGCGGCCACCGGCATGTACTGCCTGCTGCGGATGCGCAGCCGCGTGGAGGAGCAGCGCCGGGCCGCCGGCGGCGAGGCGCTGATGGGGTTCGGGATGGCGGCGATGGCGGTGCCGGCGGCGGCGTTCACCCCGCCGGCCTGGACCTGGCCGCTCTGGGCGGCGTTGTTCGCGGCGGCCGGTCTGCACGCGCTGTGGTCGGCCCGCGCCTCCGCGCGCCATCTGCACCACGCGGTGGGCGCGGGCGCGATGGTCTACATGGCGGCGGGGATGGCGGCCGGGCCGGGCGGGGCGCACCACGGCGGTGCGGGCACACCTCTGCTCACCGGGGTCCTGTTGCTGTACTTCGCCGCGTACGTGCTGGTGACGGGCGCGCGGCTGGTGCCCCTGGCCGCCGTGGCGGGAGGTCCGGCGACCGGCTGGGGCGACCGGCCGGAGGTGGCGCGGGCCTGCCGGCTGTCGATGGGGATCGCGATGGTGGCGATGCTGCTGACGATGTGAGGGCGCGCAAGAGGCCGTCCGGGCACCGCGCGGGACCGTTGTCTGCGTCACTTCCGACCGCGGGTCCGTATCCACGGGCCGTCCGCGCTTCTAGGCTGCTGTCATGATCCTCCCCGCGGTCCTGCTGATGCTCGGCGCCCTGACCGCTGTCGTGGGTCCCCGGCTGCTCGCGCGGGCCGACTGGCCGGACCGTGAGCCGGTCGTCGCCCTCTGGGCCTGGCAGTGCGTGATCGCGGCGGTGCTGCTGTGCTGCGCCCTGTCGATGACGTTCAGCGCGGCGGCCGCCTGGCGGGCGGTGGGCGGCCATGTCTTCACCGGGGCGCCCGGCGCGGTGGTGGAGGCCTACACACTCGGTACGGCGGGCGTCTGGGCGCATGTCACGGCGGTGGCGCTGGCGTGCGGCGGGCTGTGGAGCGCGGTGATGCTGGTGCGGGAGATCGCGCGGGCCCGGACCCGGCGCCGGGCGCGCCGCGTCGAGCTGCTGCGGCGGGCGCCACTGCTGCCCGGCGAGGAGACGGCGTCAGACCGGCTGGTGGTGCTGGAGGGCGACCGGTCCGACGCCTGGTGCCTGCCCGGCACCCCGCCCCAACTGGTCGTCACCACCGCGGCGTTGCGGCGGCTGAAGGGGCGCCAGCTGGACGCCGTGCTGGCACACGAGCGCGGTCACGCGCAGGCCCGGCACGACTGGCTGCTGCACTGCTCGTCGGCGCTGGCGGAGGGTTTCCCGCAGGTGCCGGTGTTCTCCGCGTTCCGCGACGAGATGCACCGGCTGGTCGAGCTCGCCGCCGACGACACGGCGTCCCGCCGCTTCGGCCGGCTGACCACCGCCCTCGCCCTGGTCGAACTCAACGAGGACCGCGGGGTGTTCGGCCCCGGACCGGCGTCGCGCGCCGACGTCCCGGCGCGGGTGCACCGGCTGCTCGCCCCGCGGGAGAGGCTCACCGCGGGACGGCGGCTGCGGCTGACGGCGGTCGCGTCGCTGGTGCCGGTGGTTCCCCTCCTCGTGGCGTTCCTGCCGGGATTGCGGGCACTGGGGTAGGCGACGGCCCCGACGCGGCCGGACCGTCCCGGGACCGGGCCGGTCCGCGCCCCCAGTGGACCGGGCGTGCCGGGTCCTGGCCCGGACGCCTACGGTCGGCGAGGATCACCCCATGCGCAACCCCCACGCCCCCGCACCGCCTCGGCCCGCCCGGCGCCGCACGACGGCCCGCTCCTTGGCCGCTCCCGCCGCGGTGCTGATCGTCGCGTCGGCCCTCCTGCTGGCGCTGGTCGCCGCCGAGTGGCGCCCTCTGCTGAACCTGGACGGTGACATCTCCCGGACCACCCACCGCTGGGCGGTCACGGAAGGGGGCCTGACCCGGGCGGCGCGGGTGCTGACGGACTGGGTGTGGGACCCCTGGACGATGCGTCTGCTGTGCGGGGTGGCCGTGGTCTGGCTGATTACACGTCACGCGGCCCGGTGGACGGCGTTGTGGCTGGTCCTGGTGGTGGCCGTCGGCACGGCGCTGCAACAGGGACTGAAGGCCGCGGTGGACCGGGAGCGCCCGGTCTGGTCCGATCCGGTCGACACCGCGCACTACGCCGCCTTCCCCTCGGGTCACGCGATGACCGCGACGGTGGTGCTGGGTCTGCTGCTGTGGGTGCTGCGCCGTCAGGGGGCGGGTCCGGCACTGTGGCGGACGGCGCTGGCCGTGGCGGTCGTCTCGGTGATCGGGGTCGGTCTCACCCGCGTCTGGCTCGGCGTGCACTGGCCGTCGGACGTGCTCGGCGGCTGGCTGCTCGGCGCTCTGGTGGTCGTCGCGGCGGTCGCGGTGCACCGGCGGCTGCGGCCCGTGGCCGACGAGGACCCGCAGGTCCGGACCAGCGGCTCGGGCTCGCCGGCCCCCTCACGGAACCGTCCGCCTCACCCCGAACCGTTCACCTCGGACGATCCCCCGTGTCGCCCGAGGTGAACGGCAGCCGGAAGTGGGCCCGCCAAGGGCCCGTCCGGGTGCGCTGAGTATAGTTGGCTGGCAGCCAGTCAACGCAGGAGTCCAGCATGTCCCCGCGCAGCGCCCTGGTCAATGAAGAGTTGCGTCGGCGTTCCAAGGAGCGGCTGCTGCACGCGGCCGTCGAGCTGGTCGACGAGCGCGGCTACGAGGCGACCACACTGGCCGACATCGCCGACCGGGCGGGCTCCGCGCGGGGCCTGGTGTCGTACTACTTCCCGGGGAAGCGGCAGCTCGTGCAGTCCGCGGTGCACCGGCTGATGCACCGCACCCTGGAGGAGGGGCTGGAGCGCGAGCCGCGCACGGAGGACGGCCGGGAGCGGATGGCGCGGGCCGTCGACGCGATCCTGGGCCTGGCGCGCGAGCGCCCGGTGCTGATGCGCTGGCACATGGCGGGGCTGCTGCAGGCCGAGGGTTTCCTGCCCTGTCCCGAGCAGCGGCGGCTGGCGGAGCTGCTCAGCGACACCGTGGCACGGCACGGTTCGAAGGACGTCGGAGCCGACTACCCCATGCTGCGGGCGCTGTTGATGGGCGCCGTGTACGCGGCCGTGATGCCGGGGGCGCCGATGCCCGTGCCGGTGCTGCGTGCCGAACTGTTCAAGCGTTACCGGCTGGACTGGGAGATGGGTGTCCCGCCGGACCCCGAGGGGACCGGCGGGACGAGGGAGAAGGACCGGACGGACATGGCCCGGTTCTTCGCGACGGAGCCGGGAACTCAGTCGAAGTAGTCCGGCTGCGTCTGCACGTTGAGCTCGTCCATGTGGACCTTGCGGGCCGCGTCCGTGCGCTTGTCGTCGATCTTCAGGACGTCGAAGCCCTTGGCCATGTCGTTGGAGTAGATGTAGCCGTTGTAGTAGTACGCCGACCACGAACCGCCGGTGACCAGCTGGTCGGTGGAGAGCGGTCCGCGCTCGAAGTAGGCGATCTCCTGCGGCTTCTTGGAGTTGGTGAAGTCCCAGACCGAGATGCCGCCCTGGTACCAGGCCTGGACCATCAGGTCACGGCCGCGGACGGGGATCAGCGAGCCGTTGTGGGCCACGCAGTTCTCGGTGTCCGCCTGGTGGCGGGGGATCTTGAAGTAGCTGCGGAAGACCAGCTTGCTGCGGTCGCCCTTGCCGACGATGTCGTAGATGCCGTCGGCGCCGCGGTTGGGGCCGATCTCCGCGTTGCAGGTGGCCGCGCCGCCGCCGCCCAGCTCGTCGGTGAAGACGACCTTGTTGGCCTTCTGGTTGAACGTCGCCGAGTGCCAGAACGCGAAGTTCACGTTGTCCTGGACGCGGTCGATCACCCGCGGACGCTCGGGGTTCTTGATGGAGAACAGGATGCCGTCGCCCATGCAGGCGCCGGCGGCCAGGTCCTTCGAGGGCAGCACGGTGATGTCGTGGCAGCCGGTGGTCTTGGAGACGCCCGGGTTGGTGGGCGCGCCCGGGTTGCCGCCGCCGTCCGGGCCCTCACCCGGGAACAGCACGGGGAATCCGACCAGGGCGGCCTTGTGCGGGGCCTTGCGCGGCACCTTGATCACGGAGATGCCGTCGTGCGGCGGTTGGCAGTCCGGGTAGGCGGCGTTGGGCGAGTAGGAGGAGACGTAGACGTATACGTTCTTGCGGTCTGGCACCAGCGTGTGGGTGTGCGAGCCGCAGGCGGTCTCGACGGCGGCGACGTAGCGCGGGTTGCGCTTGTCGCTGATGTCGAAGACCTTCATGCCCTCCCAGGAGGACTTCTCGGTGGCGGGCTGCGTGGTGCTGTTGCAGCTGCTGTCGCTGCGCGAGGAGTCCGTCGACAGGAACAGCAGGTTGCCGGAGACGGAGATGTCGTTCTGCGATCCGGGGCACAGCACCTGGGCGACCGTCTTGGGTGCCTTGGGGTTGCTGATGTCGAAGATGCGGAAGCCGTCGTAGTTGCCGGCGAAGGCGTACTTCCCCTGGAAGGCGAGGTCCGAGTTGGTGCCGGACAGCACGTCCTTGGGGATGTTGGCCACGTGCTTGATGTTGGCGGAGTGGACGATCTCGTCCTGGCCGGGTATCTCACCGCTCTTGATGGCGGCGCGGGCCTCGGCCTGGTCGCTGCGGGACACTTCCTTCGCGGCGGCGGGCGAGTCCCCCGGGTCCGGGATCGCCGCGGCGGGCGCGGCGGTGAGCAGCGCGGCCAGCAGGCCGCCCGCTGCCGCGGCAACTCCCAGCCGTCTCCGCCGGGTGCGGGAAACGCTCAACAGGATCACTGTTTTCCTCCCTGGTTCCGTTCACGTTGGAACGGTGTGGCACCGGCAGTATCGTCTTCGACATGCACATACCAACAGGGGCTCCACAGCATCGCAACAAAGTTTTTTGATCGAAGTTGCGCGGAAGCGTGCTAGGACGGTCACCGACACTCACGAGGTGTTCGCACCACCGCCGAGCGGGAATACCGCCAAGCCACAGGAGGTCCATGTGCACCACCGCCGCCGCGTGCCGCGCCTGTCCGTCGTCACCGCCGGGCTGACCGCGCTGGCCGTCCTCGGGCTCGTAGGCTGCGACTCCGACCCCGACTCGGACGGCGCCAAGTCGGCCCCCGCGACCGGACCTTCGGTGATCGCGCCCGGCGCGCCCGGCGAGCAGAACCGGACCCTGTCTGCCGAGGAGGCCCAGCGGCAGCGCACCGAGGACGACTCCCCCAACTCCGCGGACGTGTCCTATGCGCGGATGATGATCCAGCACCACGCGCAGGCGCTGGACATGACCGAACTCGCGCCCGGGCGCGCCGAGTCGGTGAAGGTCGTCAAGCTGGCCGAGCGGATCGCCGCGGCGCAGAAGCCGGAGATCGGTGCGATGCGGGGCTGGCTGCGCACCCACGGCAAGCCGGAGCGGGAGTCGGGGCACGGGCACGACCACGCGACGATGCCCGGGATGGCCACCGAGGCGCAGTTGAAGCAGTTGCGCGCGGCCGAGGGCAAGGCCTTCGACCAGTTGTTCCTCACGCTGATGATCACGCACCACCAGGGCGCGATCACCATGGCCACGGACGTGAAGGGCCAGGGGAACAACATCCGGATCGAGGAGATGGCGGACGACGTGGTCGCGCAGCAGACCAGCGAGATCAACCGGATGCGCGACCTGCTGTGACGCCCCGCCCGGAGGACGGGCCGCTCAGCGGCGGGCGTGGCGCGGGGAGAGCAGACCCGCGTCGCGCGTCCGCCCGATGAGCCGCAGTGCCCCGCGCCGGCTGTACCCGGTCCGGTCCATCACCGCGAGGACCGGATCGGCGCCGCGTTCCTGCGCCGCGCGGTAGGTCCGGGCCACCAGCGGCCACTGCGCCCGCCCGCCGGACGGGCCGGAGCCGTCCCGGTGCGCACCGCCGGCGTCCTCCCCGCGGTCCGGTTCCGGCTCGGCGCCGCACGCCTCGGCCAGCGGTCCCTCGATCCAGTCGGCGAACACGGCCAGGTCCTCCAGGGCGAGCGCCGGGCGGGCCTGGACGTCCTCCACACAGACCCACCCCCCGCACACCGTCGCCAGCGCCTCGATCGTGGCGCCGTCACGGAAGGCCACCCGCACATGGAGCCACCGGGTGGCCCGCTCGCCCTCCCGCACCTCCCACGCGGGCCACACGGACACCGCACCCTCCGCCGGAGAGCGATCGGAAAGTTGAAGAAAAGATGCCTCGAGCACACAGGCAACGTAACCGCGTGATCAGTTTCCCTCCGTAGGAACACGCACCCCGGACGGCCGACGGCACCCTGTCAGCGGAGTGCGGACGGTGCCATGCTGGAGGCATCGGCGATCTCCTGTCGATCCCCCGGGGTGAGGAGTTCCGCGTGCTGCGTGTCGCCGTCGTCGGGTCCGGGCCCAGCGGGTGCTACACCGCGCAGAGCCTCGTCCAGCTCGATCCCCGGGTACGCGTCGACGTCCTGGACCGTCTGCCGTGCCCCTACGGTCTGGTCCGCTACGGCGTGGCACCGGACCACGAGAAGATCAAGTCGCTGCAGAACAACCTGCGCGCGGTGCTGGAGCACGAGCGTGTGCGCTTCCTGGGCGCGGTCCGGGTCGGCCCGGACGGGGTGCCGCCCGCCCGGCTGCGGGAGCTGTACCACGCGGTGGTGTACTGCGTGGGGGCCGCCACGGACCGGCGGCTGGGCATCCCGGGCGAGGAGCTGCCGGGCAGCTGGTCGGCGACCGAGTTCGTGTCCTGGTACAGCGCGCACCCGGACGCCGCCGACCTGGGGTTCCTGCGCGGGGTGCGGTCGGCCGTGGTCGTCGGCGTGGGGAACGTCGCCGTGGACGTCACCCGCATGCTGGCGCGCGGGGCGGGTGAGCTGAGCCCGACCGACATGCCGCACGGGGCGCTGACCGCGCTGGCGGCGAGCGAGGTGACGGAGATCCACATGGTGGGCCGGCGGGGTCCGTCGCAGGCCCGCTTCACCACCAAGGAGCTGCGCGAACTGGGGACGCTGCCGGACACGGGGGTCGAGGTCGACGCGGCCGAGGCGGCGCTGGACCCCGGGTTCACCGACCCCGCCGGGCTGCCCCCGGCCGGCCGCCGCAACGTCGAGGTGCTGCGCGGCTGGACCGGTCCGGCGCGCTCCGGCGTCCGGCGCCTGATCCGGCTGCGCTTCTTCCTCCGCCCGGTCGAAGTGCTCGCCCGGGACGGCGCGGTGGGCGCCGTGCGCTTCGAACGGACCGCGCCGGACGGACGGGGCGGGGTCACGGGGACGGGCCGCTTCGAGGTGATCGAGGGCCGGCTGGTGCTGCGGTCGGTCGGCTACCGGGGCGTACCGCTGGAGGGGCTGCCGTTCGACGCCGCGACGGGCACGGTGCCGCATCTCGCGGGGCGGGTGCTGCGCGGGGGTGCGGTCGCGCCGGGCGAGTACGTGGCGGGCTGGATCAAGCGGGGTCCGACCGGTGTCATCGGCACCAACCGCTCGTGTGCCAAGGAGACGGTGACGTCCCTGCTGGCGGACGCACCGGCGCTCACCCGGCGGGATCTGCCCGGCGACCCGCTGACGGCCCTGCGGGCGCAGGGCGTCGACCCGGTGCCGTGGCGGGGCTGGCAGGCCATCGAGCGCGCCGAGGCACGCCTGGGCGCCTCCCTGGGGCGGGGTGTCGTCAAACTCCCCGACTGGGAGGCGCTGCTGACCGCGGCCCGGGAGGAGGGCGGGTAGTCCGGGCTCCGGCCGGGACGTCACGTACGGGGTCGACCGGCGTCAGCACGCCGGGGCGGTCCTCGATCTCCTGGGCGGCGGCCAGGCACAGGTCCGTCCCCGGAACGCACGCCCCCCGACCCGCACCCCGCACGGCAGTCCGTCGCGCGTTCCCGTCGGTACGGCCACGGCGGGCACGCCCCCGAAGCTGGTCACCGTGCACAGCCGCATCCCACCGGCGAACGGCTCGCGCCCCGCCGGCGACCGGCTCGCGTCCCGCCGCGTCGCGTGACTCCAGCCACGGTTCGACGGGCGGCTCGGTGGACACCGGCCGGAGCGGCAGCGGGTAGGCGTCCAGGAACTCCCGCCCGGGAGCGGCGGATGCCGAGCCAGGTCCCCGTCAGCCGCGTGAGCCCGGCCGCGTCCGTGGGCGGCGTCCTTTCCATGGCCGTCGCGACGTAGCGGTCACCGCCCTCACCGAGCAGCCGGCACACCGCCGGCCCTCTGACCGCGCGGGGGCGGCGCGTCAGGACTGGGCGTCCCGCGTCGCCTGCCGGCGCGCCGCGACGAGGAGGGCGTCGAGAAGGCCGGGGAACAGGGCGTCCAAATCCTCCCGGCGCAGGCCGTTCATCTTGGCGGTGCCTTCGTACACCTGCTGGATCACACCGCTCTCGCGCAGCACGCGGAAGTGGTGCGTGGTGGTGGACTTGGTGACCGGGAGGTCGAAGTAGGAGCAGGACAACGCGGCCTCGGCGCCCGCGAGTTCGCGGACGATGCGCATCCGGACAGGGTCGGACAGCGCGTGCAGCACGGACTCCAGGCGGACCTCGTCCCGCGCGGGGTGGGGCAGGACGCGGCGGCTGGGAAGGTCGGTCGTCACGGCGGCTCCATGGTGCCTTGGGAGCCCTCATTGTACGAGAACCTTCGTAGTTTGACATCCGCCGTACTACGACGGCTATCGTACGAGTCGCACACCCGCCGTCTCCGCCGAATGGAGCTCATCGTGAGCACGCTCTTCGAGCCGTACACCCTGCGCGCCCTGACGATCCCCAACCGTGTGTGGATGGCCCCGATGTGCCAGTACTCCGCGGCGCCGGACGGCCCGGAGGCCGGCGCCCCGAACGACTGGCACTTCGCGCACTACGCCGCCCGCGCCACCGGCGGTGCGGGTCTGATCGTCGCCGAGGCCACGGCGGTGTCGCCCGAGGGCCGCATCTCGCCGTACGACCTGGGCATCTGGAACGACACCCAGGTCGAGGCGTTCCGCCGGATCACCCGCTTCCTCGCCGCGCACGGCACCGTGCCGGCCATCCAGCTCGCGCACGCCGGACGCAAGGCCGCGACCGACCGGCCCTGGAAGGGCGGGGCTCCGCTCGGACCGGACGACCACGCCTGGCAGCCGGTCGCACCCAGCGCGGTTCCCTTCAGCGAGCGCCACCAGGTGCCGGACGAGTTGAGCACGGAGCAGATCAGGGAGATCGTCGGCCAGTTCCGCGCCGCCGCCCGCAGGGCGCTCGCGGCAGGTTTCGAGATCGCCGAGATCCACGGCGCCCACGGCTACCTGATCAACGAGTTCCTCTCCCCGCACTCCAACCACCGCACCGACGCCTACGGCGGTTCGTACGAGAACCGGACGCGGTTCGCGTTCGAGGTGGTGGACGCCGTGCGCGAGGAGTGGCCGGACGACAAGCCGCTGTTCTTCCGCGTCTCCGCCACGGACTGGCTGGAGGCGGACGGCTGGACCCCGGACGACACCGTCCGTCTCGCCGCCGACCTGCACGCCCGCGGCATCGACCTGCTCGACGTCTCCACCGGCGGCAACGCCACCGGCGTCCGCATCCCGACCGGACCCGGCTACCAGGTGCCGTTCGCCGCGCGGGTGCGCCAGGAGACCCCCATGCCCGTCGCCGCCGTGGGGCTGATCACGGACCCCGAGCAGGCGGAGAAGATTCTCGCCAACGGCGAGGCCGACGCGGTGCTGCTCGGCCGTGAGCTGCTGCGCAACCCGTCCTGGGCCCGGCAGGCCGCCCGCGATCTGGACGGGCGGGTCCGCGTGCCGGACCAGTACCACCTCTCCGTCTGACCTGCTCACCGCCCACACCGTCACGCCGGCGGCCCGGACACCCGCGAGGGACGTCCGAGCCGCCGGCGTCCGTCGGGGGCGTCTCCGGCGGCGTCCCTACGGCTGTCGGCCGCCATACGTCCGACCGCGTGCGGTCAGGCCCCGCCCACCAGCGAACGCACCTCGCCCTCCAGCTCCCGCCGGTAGTCCGCGTACACCGCCCGCAGCTCGTCGCCGGGCCAGTCCGGGGGCAGCAGGGGCGCGGGCAGCACGGGGTCGGCGAGGAGATGGCGCACCACGGCCGCGAACAGGGTCAGCCGCTCGGCCGGACGCCCGGTGCGCCCGACGTGCCCGAGCAGCGCACGCGCCGCGTCCGACCAGGCGTCCAGGGGCCAGAGGAGTGCGGCGAGTTCGGCGGCGGGCCGCGCGGGGCGGGTGGTGCCGCGTTCGGCCACCTCGTCCAGTCCGGCGGGGAGCGGGCGGTCGAGGTTGGCGGGGCGCAGCCATACCCCCTCGCGCAGCTCGGCGAGGCGCAGACCGGTCAGAGTGGTGCGCAGGTCCGCCCGTTCGGCGGGGCCGCGCCCGGTCGCGGTGATGACCACCAGCTCCCAGTCCCCCTCCCACGCGCGCGTACGCGGCCGTACGGACTCGTCCTGGCGGCGCTGGCGCTCCAGCAGCCGGTCGCTCAGGCGGTAGCCGATGTCGGTGCGCCGCAGGTCTCCGGCGGCCACCATCCGGCTGAGCGCCGCCCGCAGCGTCGAACCGCCGACGTCGAAGCCCTCCACCAGCCGTCCGAGCTCGCGCGCCGGGAGCTCCGGCGGGTGCGTACCCAGCAGCAGACTGAGGATCACCGACCGCGCGGAGAGCGGGCGCGGCGGCGCTTCCCCCGGTGCCGGCTCCGCCGCGTTCCCGCTTCCCATGGAGCCGTACTTTAGGCCCCCGGCCATGCCCGGGTTCCGTCAGGCGGGTCCCCACCCCCCTCGGCCGGGACGGCGCGATGGAGGCGCTGATCGACCGGCACGGCTCAGGGACGTGCGCGGGCACTGATGTATGGGTGTGTTGCACTATTGATGCGTTCGCAGAAATAGTGCAACACTCAGTCATGACCCTCACACGCGCGGACGAGCCGCAGCAGGCCCCCTTCGGACTCGACGTCCCCGGCGGGGCCACGCACGACGTCACCAACCAGCCCCCTCCCCCGGCCCCCTACGACGCGTCCGACGACGCCGCCCTGCTGGAGGGACTGCGCCGGGAGGGGGCCGGCTGGGCGGAGGAGGACCTGCGCCGGCTCGGACGGCTCGCGGGCAGCGAGGAGGCGCAGGAGTGGGCCGACCAGGCCAACCGTCACGAGCCCGAGCTGCGCACGCACGACCGGTACGGGCACCGCGTCGACGAGGTCGACTTCCACCCCAGCTGGCACCACCTGATGCGCACGGCCGTCACCGAGGGACTGGCCGGCTCCCCCTGGGCGGACGACCGCCCCGGCGCGCACGTGGCCCGCACGGCGGGCGGACTGGTGTGGGGCCACACCGACGCGGGACACGGCTGCCCCACGTCCATGACGTACGCGGCCGTCCCCGCCCTGCGCCGGCAGCCCGAGCTGGCGAAGATCTACGAGCCGCTGCTGACGAGCCGTGAGTACGACCCGGGGCTGCGCGTGCCGGCCGAGAAGCGCGGACTGCTGGCCGGCATGGGGATGACCGAGAAGCAGGGCGGCTCCGACGTCCGGACCAACAGCACGGTCGCCACGCCGACCACCGAGCCCGGCGTCTACACCCTGCGCGGCCACAAGTGGTTCACCTCGGCGCCGATGTGCGACGTCTTCCTGGTGCTGGCCCAGGCCCCGGAAGGGCTGTCCTGCTTCCTGGTGCCCCGGGTGCTGCCCGACGGCACCCGTAACACCTTCCGCATCCAGCGCCTCAAGGAGAAGCTGGGCAACCGCTCCAACGCTTCCTCCGAGCCCGAGTTCGACGGCACCGTCGCCTGGCTGGTCGGGCCCGAGGGCCAGGGCGTGAAGACCATCATCGAGATGGTCAACTGCACCCGGCTGGACTGCGTGATGATGTCGGCCGCCCTGATGCGCAAGACGCTCGTCGAGGCGGGCCACCACGCGCGGCACCGCTCCGCCTTCGGTGCGCGCCTGCTGGACCAGCCGCTGATGCGCAACGTGCTGGCCGATCTCGCGCTGGAGTCCGAGGCCGCCACCACCCTCACCCTGCGGCTGGCCGGTGCGGCGGACCGCGCGGTGCGCGGGGACGAGAAGGAGGCCGCGTTCCGGCGGATAGCGACGGCCGTCGGCAAGTACTGGGTCACCAAGCGCGGCCCGGCCTTCACCGCCGAGGCGTTGGAGTGCCTCGGCGGCAACGGCTACGTCGAGGAGTCGGGCATGCCCCGGCACTACCGCGAGGCCCCGCTGCTGTCGATCTGGGAGGGCTCGGGCAACGTCAACGCCCTCGACGTGCTGCGGGCGGTCGGCCGCGACCCGGCGACCGCGCAGGCGCTGTTCGACGAACTGGCTCTCACCCATGGCTCGGACGCCCGGCTGGACGCGGCCGTGGCCGGTCTGAAGGACCAGCTGGCCGAGGGATCGCAGGGGACGGCCCGGCGGCTGGTGGAGCGGATGGCCCTGACCCTGCAGGCGTCCCTGCTGGTGCGGCAGGCGCCGGCCGCGGTGGCCGACGCCTTCTGCGCCACCCGGCTCGGCGGCGACTGGGGGCACGCCTTCGGGACGCTGCCGGCGGGGTCCGGTCTGGACGCGATCGTGGAGCGGGCGCTGCCGGGGCAGGGGTGAGCCGGGGTCGGGGCACGGATGGGGGGGCACGGACGGGGGGCACGAATGGGGGGCACGGATGGGCCGGCGGCGGGGCTGAACCTCGGTCCGGACGGGGCTGGGCGGGATCGGGTCCGGTCGCCGTGCGGGCGGGTCGTCGCGCCTTCGGCGTTCGGCCGCCTCACCGCTGTGACCTGCGGTGAGGGCCCGTCCGGGGGTCACTGTCAGTGGTGGGGTGCACACTGACCGGTGTCCTGATCTGACGACGTCGAAGGCGACGTCACGGAGGTGATCGGCATGACCGAGGTACTGCTCGCCGTGGGCACCCGCAAGGGCCTGTTCATCGGGCGCCGGCGAGGCGGCTCCTGGGAGTTCGACGAGTCCCCCTACTTCAACGCGCAGGCCGTGTACTCGGTCGCGATCGACACGCGGGGGCCGAACCCCCGGCTGCTCGTGGGCGGGGACAGCGCGCACTGGGGACCGTCGGTGTTCCACTCGGACGACCTGGGCCGCAGCTGGACCGAGCCGGCCCGCCCCGCCGTCAAGTTCCCACCGGACACGGGCGCTTCGCTGGAGCGGGTCTGGCAGCTGCACCCGGCCGCGGCCGAGCCCGGCGTGGTGTACGCGGGGACGGAACCGGCCGCGCTGTACCGCTCGGAGGACCGCGGAGAGTCCTTCGAACTGGTCCGGCCGCTGTGGGAGCACCCCACCCGCTCCAAGTGGGTGCCGGGCGGCGGCGGTGAGGGCCTGCACACGGTGCTGACCGACGCCCGTGACCCGCGGGCGGTGACGGTCGCGGTCTCCACGGCGGGCGTGTTCCGCACCCAGGACGGCGGCGCGAGCTGGAGCCCGTCCAACTCGGGGGTGTCCGCGGTGTTCCTGCCGGACCCGAACCCGGAGTTCGGGCAGTGCGTGCACAAGGTCGCCCGGGACGCGGCGGACCCGGACCGGCTGTACCTGCAGAACCACTGGGGGGTCTACCGCAGCGACGACGCGGGCGGGAAGTGGACGGACATCGGCGAGGGACTGCCGTCGACCTTCGGGTTCGCCATGGTGGCCCACCCACGTCACGGAGGCACCGCCTACGTGTTCCCCATCAACGCCGACGCCGACCGGGTGCCGGCCGGCCGGCGATGTCGCGTCTACCGTACGGCGGACGCCGGGGGCAGCTGGGAGCCGCTGTCGGCGGGACTGCCGCAGGAGGACCACTACGGCACGGTGCTGCGCGACGCGATGTGCAGCGACGACGCCGACCCGGCGGGCGTCTACTTCGGCAACCGCAACGGCGAGGTGTTCGCGTCCGCCGACGACGGGGACAGCTGGCGCCAGTTGGCCTCCCACCTGCCGGACGTGCTGTGCGTGCGGGCCGCGGTCGTCGGGTGAGGTACGTGCGGATCCCGCCGGGTCCGGGCCACGGGTTGATCTCCGCCGACGTCACGGCAGTAGGGTGACGCCCGTGGCACCACGACCCTTGAACGAGATCGTCGAAGCGGGCTGGGCGCAGGCCCTCGAACCGGTGGCGGGACGAATCGCCGCGATGGGGGACTTCCTCCGCACGGAGATCGCAGCGGGACGCACCTACCTCCCTGCGGGGGCGAACGTCCTGCGGGCCTTCCAGCAGTCCTTCGACGAGGTACGCGTCCTGATCGTCGGGCAGGACCCGTACCCCACCCCGGGGCACGCGGTGGGCCTGAGCTTCTCCGTCGCGCCCGACGTACGCCCCCTGCCCGGCAGCCTGATCAACATCTTCCGCGAGCTGAACAGCGACCTGGGCCTGCCCCAGCCGTCGAACGGTGACCTCACCCCGTGGACCGAGCAGGGCGTGCTGCTGCTCAACAGGGCGCTGACGACGGCCCCGCGCAAGCCCGGCGCCCACCGCG
This sequence comes from Streptomyces sp. NPDC085937, assembly GCF_044540535.1. NCBI lineage: Bacteria > Bacillati > Actinomycetota > Actinomycetes > Kitasatosporales > Streptomycetaceae > Streptomyces > Streptomyces sp. NPDC085937. The sequence continues at coordinate 271,724 of NZ_JBITSH010000006.1, forward strand.
GCAAGGGCTGGGAGGAGGTCACCGAGCAGGCGATACGCGCGCTGGCGGCACGGGGCAAGCCCCTGATCTCCATCCTGTGGGGGCGTGACGCCCGCAACTGCCGCCCGCTGCTGGGTGATCTGCCCGCCGTGGAGTCGGCGCACCCGTCGCCGATGTCCGCGGACCGCGGGTTCTTCGGCTCACGCCCCTTCAGCCGGGCCAACGACCTGTTGATCCGTCAGGGCGGGCAGCCGGTGGACTGGCGCCTGCCGTGACCGAGGCGGGGTACCTCGCCGTCGACTCCGGCGGCTCGGGCCTGCGGGCCGTCGTCGGGGTGCGCGGGCGCGGTCCGCTGGGCCGGGCGTCCTCGGACGTGCCGGTGCGCACCGGTGACCGGGGGCTGGACCCCGGTCACTTCATGGAGCAACTGCTGCCGATGGCGCGGGCGTTGTGCGCCGAGGCGGGGCTGGAGCGGCTGGACACGGCCGCGATCGGCGCGGCGGGGATGGCCAGCCTGGGTGACGCGCTGCGCGCGGAGTTGCCGGGCGGGCTGGCCCGCGACCTGGGCGTGCGCCGCGTGGCGTTGGCCGCCGACGCGGTGACGGCGTACGTGGGTGCGCTCGGGGCCCGGCCCGGCGCGGTGATCGCGGCGGGTACGGGCCTGATCGCGGTCGGCACCGATCTGGCCGGCTGGCGCCGGGCGGACGGCTGGGGCCATCTGCTCGGCGACTGCGGCGGCGGTGCGTGGATCGGGCGGGCGGGTCTGGAGGCCGCACTGCGTGCGCACGACGGACGGGACGGGGGCTCCGCGCGGCTGCTGGCGGCCGCCGAGGAGCTGTTCGGGCCGGTCACCGGGCTGCCCGGCCAGGTGTATCCGCGGGACGACCGGGCGGCCGTGCTCGCCTCGTTCGCCCCGCGCGTGGGCGCGTGCGCGGTGGACGGGGACCCGGTGGCCGTGGACGTCCTGCGCGAGGCGGCCCGTCACATGGCCGATTCCGCCGCGGCGGTGTGTCCCGGTCCCGCGGAGGGCGAGCGTGTGGTCGGGTGCACCGGCGGTCTGTTCGGGCTGGGTGCCGCGCTTTCGGGGCCCCTGGACGAGCGGTTGGCGGAGCGGCTGCCCGGGGTGCGCCGGGTCGACGCGGAGGGGGATCCGCTGCACGGCGCGGTGCGGATCGCCGAGGACCTCGCAGCAGGTCACCTGACTCTTCCGCGTGACGAGAAGATGCTGTGTGTGACCGGCGCGGGAGTCGAGGAGATGGCCCGCACAGCCGGCACCCGTACGTAACTCATCCGACAAAACCGGACGGATACCGCTCACCTGCACCCTCCCCGAACAGGGGAGCCCGGGAAGCCACTAACATGCCGCAACATGAGCACCCCCACTGGGCCCGCGTCCGGCCTGCCCGTACGAATGCCGCGCCCCCGCCAGCCCGGACGGCACCGCCGTCCCGAACCCCTGGTGGCTCCCGAGGACGCGCCCGCGCTCGTCCTCGCCGTGCCGGGTACGCCCAGTAGTGCCACCCGCTCGCTCGCCGACGAGGTCGTGAGCATCGCACGTTCCGAGCTGCCCGGTCTCGACGCCCGGATCGGCCACCTCGACGGCGGCGACGAGGAGTACCCCTCGCTGACGTCCGTCCTGGCGCGCGCGGCCGAGGAGCGCACCGCCCGTTTCGAGCAGGCGCGCGCCGCCGGCTCGGACGTCAAGGAGCCCGACGGCCCGGTCGCCGTCGTCGTCCCGCTGCTCGCCGGCCCGGACAGCGCGCTGCTGCGCCAGATCCGTCAGGCCGTGATGGACAGCCGGGTCGCCGCCGAGCTGACCGATGTGCTGGGCCCGCACCCGCTGCTCGCCGAGGCGCTGCACGTGCGGCTGTCCGAGGCGGGTCTGGCGCGTGCCGACCGCGCCCGGCTGTTCACCGTGGCGACCGCCGCCGATGGCATCATCCTCGCGTCCGTGGGCGGCGACGAGGCGGTGCAGGCGGCCGGTATCACCGGCATGCTGCTCGCCGCGCGCCTCGCCGTGCCGGTGATGGCCGCGGCCCTCGACCAGGAGGGCTCCATCGCCTCCGTGGCCGAGCAGCTGCGCAACGCCGGTTCGCAGCAGCTGGCGCTGGCGCCGTACCTGATCGGCCCGGAGATCGACGCCTCGCTGGTCGAGGAGGCCGCGAAGGAGGCGGGCTGCCCCGCGTCCGAGGCGCTGGGCCCGTACCCGGCGATCGGCAAGCTGGCCCTCGCCAAGTACACGACCGCCCTGGGCATCGCCCCGCAGCAGGCCCAGAGCACGCCGGCCCGCTGACGCCAGAGTTATCCCGCAGGACGCCGAGAGGGCCCGCTCCGAACAACCGGAGCGGGCCCTTCGACGTACGCGGCGCGGGGGTGCGCGCGGCGCTCGGCCACGGCACGTCACGCCCCGACGGCCGGACCCCGTGATGCGGCCGACCCGCCGGCGCTGGGCGGTAAGAGCCTCGTGAGCACGGGGCCGGCTCGTGGCCGGGCAGGCCTCCCCCGGGGAGCCGGTGCCACCGGCCGCAGGCGCACGTGTCCGGACTGCGCGCGCCACCCGGGTCAGAAGGCGGCGTCGGCCGGTCGCGGACGTCTCGGACCGTGCCTGGCGCCGTACGACTACGGCGGCACCCCACTGAAGCGGTCGCCCGGCTCTCACCGTGACGAGTACGCGTGGCCCGACGGCGGTGCACAGGGGCGAGGCTCGACCGAGCGCTCGGTTGCGCCCGCCGTCCGCGAGCGAGGCCGAATCCGGCGCGTTAGGTCTGCGAGCCAAGCCGGGTGCGGCACCCGCGGCGGGCCGACTCGGGCGGCGCTCCGCCGGCCACCGGCGTGCCGCCCGAGTCGGGCTCCGCCGGGCTGCACAGGCGTGCCGGCCGACGGCAGTGTGGCCCAGGCCCCATGGAAGCGGGCCGGTGGGGCGGGCGGGTCAGGTGCCTACGAGGGGGGAGCCCGGTGGGGTGCGGAGGGGGGTGGAGAGTTCGGCGAGGGCACGTTCCAGGCTGTGGAGGTGGGCCAGGGCCGGTTCCGTCGCGGGCGGGGCCGTGCGGACCTCGATGTCCCGGCCGCCCGTGAGGGCCTCGACGGCCGCCTCCACGCGCCAGCAGGCCGCCGCCAGGCGGGCGTCGTGCGAGGCCTCCGGGTCGCCGGCGACGGCGACGAGGCCGCGGATCTCCCGGGCGCAGTCGTCGAGCAGGGCGAGCACCCGGCGCGCCCGCCGCTTGCGGCCGAGCATGGGGTTGAGCGGGTGCACGAGCGGCGCCACCGACAGGCGTACCCGGGCGAGGAGCTGCTCCAGCTCCGTGACCGTGGGCGCCGGGTCGGCGTCCGGTGCACCGGCCAGCCGTGCGGCCGTCTGCGCGGTGCAGGCGTGGACGCAGCGCAGCGCCCGCTGGATCCAGGCGTCGGTGACGCTGTGGGTGGACACCGGCAGCACGAACACCACCGCCAGGGCGGCACCCAGCGCACCGACGCCGGTCTCCACCATCCGCAGGCCCAGCAGGGCCGGCGTGAGTACACCGAGGAGGCCGTAGAGCATGGCGGCGAGCACCGTCACCCAGAGCATCATCCACGTGTACGAGACGGCCGCCGTGTAGAAGATGCCGAAGACGGAGACGGCGACGACCAGGGCCGTAACCGGTCCGTCGCCGTGCGCGGGGACGGCGACGAGCAGCGCGAGTCCGGCGCCGACGACCGTGCCCAGCACCCGGCGGAAGCCGCGCACCAGGGTTTCGCCGCGCGAGGTGGTGTTGACGAAGACCCACCAGGTGGCGCCCACCGCCCAGTACCAGCGTTCCCCGGACACCAGCTGGCCCATGAGCAGGGCGAAGCCGGAGCCGGCGGTCGCCTGGACCGCCTGGCGGGTGGTGATGCGGGCCAGCCCCGTACCGCCGGGCGGTGCCGGCACGGCCGCCGGGGGCAGCCGGCGCTCGTAGCACCACAGCCCGAACCGCACCGCCGCCGCCATCCCCACGGACAGCAGCATGGAGACGCACAGCTCGGGGAGCTGGGCGGTGTCGGGGTGCAGGAACTGCGCCGCGAAGTAGGTCATGAAGGCGAAGACGCCCAGGCTGTGCCCACGGGGTCCCCAGCGCCTGGCGTACACGCCCAGCCCGACCACGGCGAGGAAGGCGAGGTCGCGGGCGACCGGCTGGTCCTGGAGCAGCGCGGCGGCGGCGAGCACGGGCAGGCCGGCGGCGGGCAGCAGCGCCGTGGTGACGGCCTGCCCGCGGACGGTCGCGTCGGTGACGGTGAACAGGGCGAGGAGCGCGGCCAGCCCGCCGGTGATCGCGCCGGTGAGCGAGTGCCCGGCGAGGCCGCAGACGACGACGGCCAGCCCGATGCCGAGCACGGCCCGCGCCGCGAATCGCAGCCGGATCCGGCCCGGATCCGGAGCCATGAACACCTTCTTCAGCACCTACCGCCCCCTGGGATTCGTACGACATGTGTCGTGGCACGAAAAAGGCGCCGCGGGTCCGCAGCGCCATCGACACACCCATATCAGCATCCTTGCCGCCACTGGCTCAACCGACTCCCGATGGACTGAGCCGTTGGTACAGTCGTTCCGGCATCTCTACGGCCACCTCCGTGCCAATGGCCGACTCCGGAGCGACGACCTCGTGGCCGTGGACGAACTGGACACCCGCATCCTGCGGCTGCTGCTGGAGCAGCCGCGCACCAGCGTGCGCGAGTACGCCCGGATCCTGGGCGTCGCGCGCGGCACGCTCCAGGCGCGGCTGGACCGCATGGAGCGCGAGGGCGTGATCACCGGCACCGGTCCGGCCCTCTCCCCCGCCGCGCTGGGCCACCCCGTGCTGGCGTTCGTCCACATCGAGGTCACCCAGGGGCACCTCGACGAGGTGGGGGACGCACTGGCTGCCGTGCCGGAGATCGTGGAGGCGTTCTCGATCACCGGGGGCGGCGACCTGCTGACCCGGGTGGTGGCCCGCGACAACGCCCACCTGGAGGACGTGATCCAGAAGCTGATCGGACTGCCCGGCGTGGTCCGCACCCGCAGCGAGGTGGCACTGCGGGAACGCGTCCCGTACCGGCTGCTGCCGCTGGTCGAGTCGATCGGCCGGACGGCACGGAAGTAGCCCCTGCCATGCTGGACCCATGAGCGCACTCGGCACCCTCGCGGTCGTCTTCGATCTCGACGGAACACTCGTGGACAGCGAGCCGAACTACTTCGAGGCGGGCCGCCGGACGCTCGCCGAGTACGGCGTCCCGGACTTCTCCTGGGCGGAGCACGAGCGCTACGTCGGCATCAGCACCCGCGAGACGATCACCGACTGGCGCAGCCGGTACGGACTGTCCGCGACGGTGGACGAGCTGGTCGCGGTGAAGAACCGCCACTACCTCGAACTGGCCCGCACGAAGACGGACGTGTTCCCGCAGATGCGCGCCTTCGTGGAGCGGCTGGCGGGCGAGGGTGTCCCGCTGGCCGTGGCGTCGGGTTCGTCGGCCGAGGCGATCGACGCGATCCTCTCCGGCACCGGCCTGGACGCGTATCTGCGCACCGTCGTCTCGGCCGACGAGGTCCCCCACGGCAAACCGGCCCCGGACGTCTTCCTGGAGGCGGCGCGCAGGCTCGGCGCGCAGCCCGCGGACTGCGTGGTGGTCGAGGACGCGGCCCCGGGCGCGGCGGCGGCGCACGCGGCCGGGATGCGCTGCATCGCCGTCCCCTACGTCGCCGCGCAGGCGGAGACGCCCGAGTTCGCCACGGCCGGTCTGCTCCTGCGCGGCGGCCAGGCCGAGTTCACTGCGTTGGCCGCGCTCGACTGGCTGGCCGCATGGGACCGACGCCCCTGACGCGTCCGGGCGGTGCCCCGGCCGCGTCGCTCCGACGCGGCCGAAAATTGTTTCCGGAACGGTGATTGTTACGCGCTCTCCGTCCGTACTTCCTGGTGTTGGGCCGTTCTTATCCCAGGAGGCACGATGCGCATCTCGCGCAGCACGGCAGGAACCGCGTTCGTGGGCGGAGCCATGATCCTCACCCTCACCGCGCTGGCCTATCCCACCATGCTGGGCGTACAGACCACTTCCACCAAGCCGGACCGGGTGGTCGCCAACACCAACTACGGCCCGCTGACCGAGGCGGACCGTGACTTCGTGGTGAAGGTGCGCGCGGCCGGACTGTGGGAGCACCCCCTGGGGCTGCTGGCGATGGAGCGGGGTACGACGCCCGAGATGAAGGAGGCGGGCGAGCACCTGGTCGTCGGCCACGGCCGGCTGGACGCCAGCTGCCGCAGAATCGCCCTGGAGCTCGGAATCACGCTGCCGAACCAGGCGTCACCGCAACAGCAGGGCTTCGTGGAGACGGTCAAGGCCACGAACGGCAAGGAGTTCGACTCCACGGCGGTGAACATCATGCGGGTGACCCACGGGCAGATCTTCCCCGCCATCGCCAACATCCGGGCCAACACCCGCAACACGCTGATCCGGCAGCTCGCGGACCAGGCCAACGACACCGTGCTCGACCACATCACGGTGCTGGAGAAGACGGGGCTGGTCAATCACGAGCAGGTCAACTTCCAGCAGACCAGCCCGCCGAAGATGCCCAGGGAGCAGGTGACCCCGCCGGCGCCGCAGGCGGGAGCGCCGGTGCTGTCCCTGCCGATCCCCAAGGAGCTGGAGGACCTCAACACGGCTTCCCCGGCGCCGTCGCCGTCCCCGACGGTGCGGTAGGGCGGTCGCGGACCACGGTCAGGACCTGCGGCGCGGCTTGCCCCGCCGCGGGTTCTTCGCCGTGCCGCCGGTTCCCGCCCGGCGGCCCCGTCCGCCGGCCCCGGCGGGCGGCTGCCGGCGACGGCCCTCGCCAGCCCGGTCGGCGCCTTCGCGCTTCTTCTCCGGCGCCGGCTGCGGCCGGCGGCCGCGGGTGCTGTTGACGGTCCGGCCGCGCACGATCCCGATGAAGTCCTCCACCAGGTCCGTGGTCTCCCCCTCCGGCCAGGACAGCGCCACACTCGACGCGGGAGCCTCCTCCAGCGGGCGGTGGGCGAGGTCCTTGCGGTGGTGCAGCCGGGCAAGCGACAGCGGCACGACGAGCACGCCGATCCCGGCCGCGACCAGCTCGACCGCGTCGGCCGTGGTGGCGGGGCGCTCCAGGGCGGGCCGCCCGGGCAGGGTCTCCCAGTCGAGCACGTCGTCGAGCGGGTGCAGCACGATGTCGTCCGCGAGATCCGCCAGGGTCACCGAGTCGGCCGCGGTGACCAGGTGGTCCTTGGGGACCACCACCACCGTCTGCTCGGTGTAGAGGGGGATGGCGCTGAGCACGCTCCGGTCGACGGGGAGCCGGACGAGGCCCGCGTCGGCGCCGCCGTCCAACAGCAGCCCCTGCGCCGTGCCGACGGGCACCTGGGTGAGGGTCAGCGGGACGTCGGGCTGCCGCTCGTTCCAGACGCGCACCCATTTGTCGGGCATCACACCGGGTACGTACACGAGCCGGAACGAGGGGGACACTTCCGAGCCTGTCACCTGGCCAGGTTACCGGCCGTGGTCGGTGGCCGTGCACACGCTCGATACCCTGGACGCCATGACGCAGCACCAGAGCACCCAGACGATGAAGCCCGCGACCGCGGCGAAGAAACTGGGTGTGTACCTCGAGGCCACCCCCGCCGAGTTCCAGGAGGGTGTCGTCTCACGTGCGGAACTGAACGCGCTCCAGACCGATCCGCCGCAGTGGCTGCGCGACCTCCGGCGTGACGGACCGCACCCGCGCCCCGTGGTCGCGGCCAAGCTGGGCGTCTCCATCTCCGGTCTGGCGCGCGGCGGAGTGACCGAGCCGCTGACCACCGAGCAGATCGAGGCGCTGAAGCAGGAGCGCCCCGAGTGGCTGGAGCGTGAGCGCGCCACCCAGGCCGAGGTCCGCAAGGAGACGGCCCGGCTCAAGAAGCGCGACGCGGAGCGCGCGGAGCAGGACGACTGACGTCCCGCCGAGACCCTCGGACACCCCCGGCCGGTTCCCGGTCCCGGGGGTGTTTCCGTCCCGTCCCGGGCGGCCGCCCGCGTGCCCGCCGTGAACGTCGATCCGCTCCACCCCTTCCGATGGATAGAAATATCTACGAACATATGGCGCTACCGCACGCGCCCGGAGCGGCGCGGCCGACCGTGCCCGGGGTGGGACATGCACAGCGTCAGGTGGAAGCAGGCCGTCGAGTGGCTGGCCGCGGCCGCCACGGACCCGCAGGAATGCAAGCGCCAGTGGGACCGCGGCCAGGGGACGGCGCTGCTCGCGGCGGGCCGCTACTGGGACGTGCTGAGCGTGCCCGACCGTCTCGGGCTGCTGGCCCTGGACCTGCTGTGGCAGGATCCGCTCGAACTGCCCGGCCCCACGCTGGTGGACGTCACGGCACGCCGCGTGGGGTTCTTCCTGCCACCCGACCCCGGGAGCGAGTGGGTGGGGTTCGGCGTGCGGCACGTGAGCCGGGGCTCGTGGGTGGCCGTGCCGCCTCCGTACCGGCCCGCCGGACGCCTCGAGTGGCTGGTCCCGCCGGACGGCAACGGCACCCTGCACGCGGCGGAGCCGCTGGAGCGGGCGCTGCGCCGGGCGACCGGCACGCTCGCGGTGCTCGCCCCGGTCAGCGCGGATCCGGCGGTGGCGGACCGTTGGTGACGTCCGGCCGCGGCCCCTCTTCCCCGGGAGCCTCCGGGGACAGCAGCGGGACGGGGATACGGAACGGCACGGCGGGCACCGGGGCGCGGTCGCCCGGGGTCTCGGCTGCGAACGAGGCCCACATCCCGTCCCGGTGCCCCGGGACCGTGTGGCCCTTCGCCCGCCATTCCGCGACGAGTTCCGCGTAGATCGGTGTGTTCGCCACGTGACCGCCGGTCAGTCGCGCGTACGGCCGGGTCCGGCTCACGGCGTCGTGCCCGAGAAGGCGCCGCGCCGTCTCAGTGCTGTCCATGCAGGGGCAACGCGCCGCCGCGCGCCGGTGGTACGCCGTGGGTTCCACCTCCGCCCGTGCGGGTGACACCGTCACCCGTGCGGCCGTACGTGCCGTGGCGGGCCCCCCGCAGGGGTGCGCCTGGCGGGGTTTGACCCTCGACCTTGTCGAGGCAGCAGGGTCCGGGGTGTGGAGAGCGAAATGCGCAGCATTGGTGAGATGGCCCGCGACAGCGGGCTGGGCGTCAGCGCCCTGCGGTTCTACGACCGTGCCGGTGTCCTGGTGCCCGACCGGGTCGACCCGGTCACGGGCTACCGCTGGTACGCGCCGGAGCAGCTCGGCGAGGCACGGGTGCTGGCCCGGTTGCGCCGGGCCGGCATGCCGCTGGCGGACATCCGGCTGGTCCTGGCCGGCTGGACGGCCGCCGACACCGATCTCGTACGACAGCTCCTGGAGGCGCATCTGCGCCGGCTGGAGGACGGGCTGTCGTCCGCCCGCGCCGAGTTCTCCGCGCTCCGAGCCCTACTCGACGACAGGGAGAACCCCATGACCTCACCCCACGCCGGCACCGCCGTCCGGCTGTCCGTCTCCGGCCCCGGGCTGTCCACCGCGCTGGACACGGTCCGCTTCGCGGCCGGCACCGACCCGGAACTGCCGGTGCTCGCCGGCGTCCATCTCGACGCGGAGGGTGACGCCCTGAGTGTGGTGGCGACGGACCGGTACCGGATGGCCGTGGCCCGCACCGCCGCCGAGGGACATCGAGGAGAGCGGGTGCGGGCGACCGTGCCGCTCCCCCTCGTCGACGCGATGCGGGCGCTGCTGGACGGCACGGACGAGGCCCGCCTCCTGCTGGACGGCGGCCGCGTGACTCTGGAGGCGGGCGACCGGCAGACCGGCGGCCGGTGTCTGGACCAGGACTTCCCCGACTACCGCCGGCTGGTGCGGCTGCCGGCCGGACGGCGTGCCGAGGTGGACGTGCCGGCCCTCACCGAGGCGGTGCGCACGGGTCCCGTCCGGCTGCACGAGGACGAGGGGAACGCGGTGAGCCGTGAGCTGACGGTGCTGGAGGTGTCGGACGGCGGACGGGTCGCCCCGGTCCCGGAGGGGGCGGACGCCAAGGACCCCGTCGCCGTGAACCGGGCGTTCCTGCTGGACGCGCTGGCCGCGGGAGCCCGCGACCGGCTGGTCCTGGAGTTCGGCGCCCCCACGGCGCCGCTCGCGATCCGCCGGCCCGACGACGAGCACGCCTTCTCCCTGCTGATGCCGGTGCGCCTGGCCGACTGAGCCCCCGCGACGCGCGTCGGCCCGGGCAGTCCCTCGCGGGGCTGTCCGGGCCGGTGGTGCGGGTGCGGTGCGGGGTCAGCGGTCGCGGCCGCTGTCCTCCATCGGCTCCAGCGTCTCCGCGGCGGGCGTCGAGCGCTGGGCCAGCATCGTGTCGGGCGGGGTCGTGCCGCGCCCGGCCAGGCGCAGCGCGATCGGCTCCGTGTAGCGGGCGGTGAGCGGACCGAGCACGACCAGGACCAGGACGTACGCCGTGGCCAGCGGGCCGAGCTGGGGCTCGATGCCGGCGGTGACCGCGAGGCCGGCGATGACGATGGAGAACTCGCCGCGCGCCACCAGGGTGCCGCCCGCGCGCCAGCGGCCCTTCTGCGAGATGCCGGCCCGGCGGGCCGCCCAGTAGCCGGTGGCGATCTTCGTGAGCGCGGTGACCACGGCCAGGCCGAGCGCCGGGAGGATGACCGGCGGGATGGACTGCGGGTCGGTGTGCAGGCCGAAGAAGACGAAGAACACCGCGGCGAACAGGTCGCGCAGCGGCGCCAGCAGGTTGTGCGCGCCCTCGGCGACCTCACCGGACAGGGCGATGCCGACGAGGAACGCGCCCACGGCGGCCGACACCTGGAGCTGCTGGGCGAGACCGGCGACCAGCAGGGTCAGGCCGAGCACGACGAGCAGCAGCTTCTCGGGGTCGTCGCTGGAGACGAAGCGGGAGATCACGCGGCCGTAGCGGACGGCGACGAAGAGCACGAGCCCGGCGACGCCCAGCGCGATGGCGAGGGTGACGCTGCCCGCGGCGAGGCTGACGCCGGCCAGCAGCGCGGTGATGATCGGCAGGTAGACGGCCATCGCCAGGTCCTCGAGAACCAGGATGCTGAGGATGACCGGAGTCTCTCTGTTGCCGAGCCGGCCGAGGTCGCCGAGGACCTTGGCGATGACGCCGGACGAGGAGATCCAGGTGACGCCCGCCAGCACCACGGCGGCGACCGGCCCCCAGCCCATGAGCAGGGCGAGGGCGGCGCCGGGCAGGGCGTTGAGCGTCATGTCGACGAGACCGGCGGGGTACTGCGTCTTGAGGTTGGAGACGAGGTCGGTGGCCGTGTACTCGAGGCCGAGCATGAGCAGCAGCAGGATGACGCCGATCTCGGCGCCGATCGCCACGAACTCCTCGCTGGCGCCGAGCGGCAGCAGACCGCCCTCGCCGAACGCGAGGCCGGCCAGCAGGTACAGGGGGATGGGCGAGAACTGGAGGCGTCCGGCGAGGCGGCCGAGCAGGCCGAGGCCCAGGATGATCGCGCCGAACTCGATGAGGAAGATCGCGGAAGAGTGCACGCGCTCACTCCCGCCCGAGGATCTCGGCGGCGGCGTCGACGCCCTCGCGCGTGCCGATCACGATCAGGGTGTCCCCGCCGGCCAGCCGGAAGTCCGGCGGCGGGGAGGGGATGGCCTCCGCCCTGCGCAGCACGGCCACGATCGACACTCCCGTGTCGGTACGCATCCGGGTCTCGCCCAGCAGCCGCCCGTTCCAGTAGGAGACGGAGGACAGCTCGATACGCTCGGCGACCAGCCCCAGGTCCGTGGTGTGCAGCAGGTTCGGGCTGTGGTGGGCCGGCATCAGCGCGTCGATCAGCGCGGCCGACTCGGCGGTGCTCAGCCGCATCGAGCGGGCGCAGGCGTCCGGGTCGTCGGAGCGGTACACGTTGACCGTCCGGGCACCGTCGCGGTGCGCGATGACGGACAGGTGCTCGTGCTCACGCGTGGTGAGATCGTATTTCACACCGATGCCCGGCAGCGGTGTCGCGCTCATCCGTGGAGCAGGCACAGCCCGTCCCCTTCCCGTTCTTCTCATGTCGTCCGACGCGTGGGGCTCAACGGACCGTCGCACGGCACCGGGTTGCGACCCTCACCGACGTAATGGTGCCATCCCGCCAATCGGCCGGAACATGGGTGTTGCCACGGATGGACAGCCCCGGGAGCCACGGCAAGGATCTCGGAGGACTACGTGTTGTCCCAGGTCAGCGGGGCGCTCCGGACAATCGACCGGAAAACGGACGCGTACCGGGCGTCCGGCGGGGGTACTCGGTGGCACCTTCCGGGGACGGGAGTGTGTGGTGGACGACACGGTGATCGTCGGGGTGGACGGCTCGCCCTCCAGCCTCGACGCCGTCGACATGGCGGCTGAGGAAGCACGGCTGCGCGGTGCGCGCCTGCGGATCGTGCACGCGTTCGCACGCTCCGCGGACCTGGATCCGATGATCCACGGGGTACTGGCCGAGGCCGAGCAGCGGGTTCACGAGCGCCTTCCGGAACTGGAGGTCGTGCGCACGGTGGTGTCCGGTGAGGCGCTGACCGTACTGCGGGCCGAGGCGCGGCACGCGGTGCTGACCGTACTGGGCCGCCGTGGCCGGAGCGCGTTCCGCGAACTGCTGCTGGGGTCGACGGCCCTGCAGATGGCGACGCACGCGCACGGCCCGGTGATGGTGGTGCGCGGGCGGCCCGAACCCCCAGGTCCCGTTCTGCTGGCCGTGGACGGCTCGCCCGCCGGGAACGCCGCCGCGTCCTTCGCCTTCACGGAGGCGGAGCTGCGTGGGGCGCCGCTGATGGCGATGCACGTCTGGAACACCTGGACCGAGCCCACCCCGTACGAGAGTCCAGCCGATCCGCTGAGCGTGGTGGTGGACCTCCCCCAGCTCGAACGCCGGCACCGGCAGCTGCTGGAGGAGGCGGTGAAGCCCTGGATGGACGCGCATCCGGGGGTCCTCGTCCAGCCGCGCCTCGAACGGGCCCGGGTGCGGCCCGCCCTGCTGGCGGCGACGCGTGAGGCGCAACTGGTGGTGGCCGGGGCGCGCGGTCACGGCGGTGTCGCCGGGATGCTGCTGGGCTCGGTCAGCCAGGCGCTGCTGCACCATGCGGACTGCCCGGTCACCGTGGTGCGGTCCCTGGGCTGAGGCCCGGTCGGCCGAGGAGGCCGAGCGCTGACGGGAGGCACCGCGTCCCGGCGGCTACTTCCGGGTGACGTCGGCGCAGTGGACGTCCTTGTCCGGCAGGTGGCCGGTGGCGGCCGGAGATCGCCCCCGCGGTCACGGACGTCGCGGAACTACCCGAGGAACGACAGTCGGACCTGCCGGTCGGGGTTGTCGCTGTTGGTGTCGACCAGGCACACCGACTGCCAGGTGCCCAGTTCCAGGCGGCCGTTGATCACGGGGAGCGTGGCGTGCGGCGGGACGAAGGCGGGGAGGACGTGGTCGCGGCCGTGGCCGGGGCTGCCGTGGCGGTGCTGCCAGCGGTCGTCGGCGGGGAGCAGGGTGTGCAGCGCGGACAGCAGGTCGTCGTCGCTGCCGGCGCCGGTCTCGATGATCGCGATGCCGGCGGTGGCGTGCGGGACGAAGACGTTGAGCAGGCCGTCCCGGCCGGCCGCGGCCTCCCGCAGGAAGGCCTCGCAGTCGCGGGTGATGTCGACGACCCGCTCGACGGAGCCGGTGGTGAGGGTCAGGACTCGGGTGGTGAAGGCATCGGACATGTGCTCCATCCTGACGCACCGCACGTGCTTCCCGGCGGAGCACGCCTGGGAAGATCCACGACACCCGCCGCGTTGGTAGAAACGTGAACAACATGCGCGAGGTCGAGGTGGTCGTCACGGGCGCCGGTCAGGCCGGGCTGTCGAGCGCCTATCACCTGCGGCGGTCCGGCTGGGAGCCGGACCGCGACTTCGTGGTGCTGGACCACTCCCCCGGCCCCGGCGGGGCCTGGCAGTTCCGCTGGCCCTCCCTGACGTACGGCAAGGTGCACGGGATGCACGCGCTGCCCGGCATGGAACTCACCGACGCCGATCCGCTGCGGCCGTCCTCCGAGGTGATCAGCGCCTACTTCGACCGTTACGAGCGCACGTTCGACCTGCGGGTGCGCCGGCCCGTGGACGTGCACGCGGTCCGTGAGGGTTCCGGCGGCCGGCTGCTGGTGGAGACCTCGCACGGCACCTGGGCGACCCGGGCGCTGATCAACGCGACCGGCACCTGGGACCGCCCGTTCTGGCCCCGCTACCCGGGTCAGGAGACCTTCCGCGGACGGCAGTTGCACACCGCGCAGTACCCGGGGCCCGAGGCGTTCGCCGGGCTGCGGGTGGTCGTGGTGGGCGGCGGTGCCTCCGGCACCCAGCACCTGCTGGAGATCGCCCCCTACGCGGCGGCCACCACCTGGGTGACCCGGCGGCCGCCGGTCTGGCGCGAGGAGCCCTTCGACGAGAACGCCGGCCGTGAGGCCGTGGCGCTCGTCGAGGAACGGGTACGGCAGGGGCTCCCGCCGCGCAGCGTCGTCTCCGTGACGGGACTGCCGCTGAACGACGCGATCCGGCGGGGCCTGGCGGACGGCGTGCTCGACCGGCAGCCGATGTTCGACCGCATCGAGCCCGACGGCGTGGTGTGGGCGGACGGGCGCGGGGTGGCGGCGGACGTGATCCTGTGGGCGACCGGGTTCCGGCCCGCCGTCGACCATCTGGCCCCGCTGCGGCTGCGGGAGCCGGGCGGCGGGATCCGCGTGGAGGGCACCCGGGCGGTCGCCGACCCGCGGATCCATCTCGTCGGGTACGGGCCCTCGGCCAGCACCATCGGCGCCAACCGCGCGGGGCGCGCGGCGGTGCGGGAGATCAGGCGGCTGCTGGCCGAGGAGCCGGCCGCGGCGTGAGCGGCGGCTACGCCGGGGAGGGCTGCGCGGACTTCTCGGCGGACTTCTTCCGCTCGGCGTCGGCCTCGGCCACGTCGCGCTGGTGCTGGGCGAAGTCCGCGGTGAAGCGGGTGTCCCCCGGCCGCACCGTGACGAAGTACAGCCAGTCGCCCGGGGCGGGGGTGATGGCGGCGCGCACGGCGTCCTCGCCCGGGTTGGCGATCGGGGTCGGCGGCAGCCCCATGCGCCGGTAGGAGTTGTAGGGGCTGTCGACTTCGGTGTCGGCGCGGGTGGTGCTCCCGGCGGCGCGGTTCAGGGCGTAGCCGACGGTGGAGTCCATCTGCAGCGGCATCCCGCGCTCCAGCCGGTTGAAGATCACCCGGGCCACCTTGCCCATGTCGGCCTTGGTGGCGGCCTCCGCCTGGACGATGCTGGCGACGGTGACCGCCTGGTAGACGTTCATCGCGTTGCGCTGCGCGCCGGCCGCGACGGGGGCGCCGTTGAACTCCTTGTTGGCGGTCCCGACCATGCGGGCCAGCAGCTTCTGCGGCGTGGTGTTGTCCGCGAGCGGGTACGTGGCCGGGAAGAGGTACCCCTCGGGATTGCCGTCGGCCTCGTTCGGCAGCTTCAGGTCCGCCTTGGCGAGGGACTTCCTGGTGGTGCCGGCGGGCAGTTCGAGGGTCTTGTCGATGGCGGCGTACACCTGGCTCGCCCGCCATCCCGCGGGGACCACCAGGGTGGTCGGGCGGGGCTCCTCGTCGCCGTTCATGATCAGCAGCGGCACCGCCACGGCGGTGCCGGCAACCACGGCCCCGAGTGTCGCCAGGGCGAAACGGCCGCGTCGCGTCAGTCGGATCGATTTCCGTGACGGAGTGTTCGTCTGCATGCGGGCACGGTAACCCGCATACCGCCCCAAAACCGGCATATCTTCATCTTGTCGGCTCCAGTCGGGCGTCCCTGCGCACGAGGGCCGCGTAACGCCCGTCGCGCTCCAGCAGCTCCTCGTGGGTGCCCCGTTCGGCCACGCGGCCGGAGTCGAGGACGACGATCTGGCCGGCGCCCCGGACGGTGGACAGCCGGTGGGCGATGGTGATCGTGGTGCGGTCGGCCGACAGCGCGTCGATGGCCGCCTGCACCGCCGCCTCGGTACGGGTGTCCAGCGCGCTGGTGGCCTCGTCGAGCACCAGCACCGGAGGGTCGCGCAGGATGGTCCGGGCGATCGCCAGGCGCTGCTTCTCACCGCCGGAGAAGCGGTGGCCGCGCTCACCGACGACGGTGTCGTACCCGTCGGGCAGTGCGGCGATGTGGTCGTGGATCTGGGCGGCCTTCGCCGCCGCGTGCAGCTCCTCGTCGGTGGCGTCCGGCTTGGCGAAGCGCAGGTTGTCCGCGACCGTGGCGTGGAAGAGGTACGTCTCCTGCGAGACGACGCCCACCGCGCGGGCCAGGGTGTCGAAGTCCAGGTCGCGGACGTCGACGCCGTCGAGGGTGACCCGGCCGCCCGTGACGTCGTACAGCCTGGGGACGAGGTGGCCGAGGGTGGACTTGCCGGCGCCGGTCGGGCCGACGACGGCGAGGCTTCCGCCCGGCGGGACGGTGAGGTCGATGCCGTCGAGCACCGGGCCGCCCTTGCCGTCGTAGCCGAACGAGACCTTCTCGAAGCGGACCTCGCCCTTGACCCGGTCGAGGCGCACCGGGTCGGCGCGCTCGGTGATGTCGACGGGCAGGTCGAGGTACTCGAAGATGCGCTGGAAGAGGGCGAGCGATGTCTGGATCTGCACGCCCGTGGACAGCAGGCTCACCGCCGGGCGGAACAGGCCCTGCTGGAGCGAGACGAAGGCGACGATCGTGCCGATCGACACCTCGGGGCCTCCCGAGTGCAGGGCGAGGCCGGCCGTCCAGTAGATGACCGCGGGCATGGCGGCCATGACGATCGTGATGACCGCCATCCGCCAGCGGCCGGCCATGTTCGACCGCACCTCCAGGTCGACCAGGCGCTCGGACTCCTCCGCGAAGGCGGCGGTGAGGGAGTCGGAGCGGCCCATCGTGCGGCCGAGCAGGATGCCGCTGACCGAGAGCGACTCGGTGACCGTGGCCGCCATCGCGGCCATCTGCTTCTGGCGCCGGGTGGTGATCTTCCTGCGTTCGTTGCCGACGCGGCGGCTGATCCACACGAAGACCGGCAGCAGGACCAGCGAGACCACCGTCAGCCGCCAGTCGAGCGCGAGCATCGCCACCACGGTGGCGACCACGCTGGTGAGGTTGGAGACCAGGGAGGTCGCCGTCGAGGTGACGGTGGCCTGCATGCCGCCGATGTCGTTGGCGATGCGGGACTGGACCTCGCCGGTGCGGGTGCGGGTGAAGAAGGCGAGCGACATGCGCTGCAGCCGGCCGTAGACGGCGGTGCGCAGGTCGTGCATGACGCGCTGGCCCACGGTCGTCGAGATAAGGGTCTGCAGCACCCCGAACACACTGGTGAGCACCGCGCTGAGGATCATGCCGAGCGCGAGCAGGCTGAGCAGGCCGGTGCGGCCCTGGGGCAGGGCGACGTCGAGGATCGCCTTCAGCAGGAAGGGTGTGGCGACGGAGACGAGCGAGGCCGCTCCGACGAGCAGTCCGACGATCGCGAGGCGGCCACGGTAGGGGCGGAACAGTCTCAGGATGCGCCGCACCTGCCGGGGTTCCTTCTCGGCTCCGGCGGGTGGGGTCCAGGCGGGTACGTGGTCGGGGTGCATGGTCTCCTTCGGGCCGGATCCGGGGGCCGGGGCGGCCCCGCCGGTGGGCGGATTCTGCGGGCGGGCTTGGCGAACTCTGCGGGCGGGCTCTGCGAACTGTGCGGGCGGACGGGGTCCCGGGAACGGCCCGGATCCAGTGTGCGGGCCGGGCCCTGGAAGCGGACCCCGCTCATTGTTACCTATATTCACAATGAACGGCGTCCTGATATTGTTCCGGGCATGACCGCCCCCGACCCCGACGGCCTGCTGGCCGAGCAGTTGCTCCGGCTCACCCGCCGGGTGCACCGCATCCAGAAGCGGCATCTGGAGCGGCGCGAGCTCGGCATCACTCCTGCCCAGTCCCGGCTGCTGCGCACCCTCGCGCACTACGGGTCGCCGCCGCGCATGGCCGACCTCGCGGAGCGGCTGGAGGTGGTGCCCCGCGCCGTCACCACCCTGGTCGACGGGCTGGAGGCGCACGGCAAGGTGCGGCGGGTCCCCGATCCGGCCAACCGGCGGGTGATCCGCATCGAGCTCACCGACGACGGGCGCGCGGCGCTGCGGGAACTGCGCGCGGTGCGCCGCGCGGCCGCGGAGGAGATCCTCGCCCCGCTGGGCGAGCGGGAGCGGGAGCTGCTCGGCGAGCTGATGAACACCCTGGTGGACGGCCCGGCCGCACCGCCCTGCGCGGAGGGGCCGGCCGGGCCCCCCGCGCAGGGCGGGCCGGCGAGGCCGGCTGACGCCTGAGGGACACGGGCCGGTGGCCGGGAAAAACCGGTTGCCGGGCGGTGGGCGGCGGAGCCAACCTGTCACGGTTTGCTGTCGCCGTCCGCTGACGGACCGCAGCCCCTGATCGAGCCCCTGGGACGCCATGCAGATCCAAGACCTTCCGTATGCCGATCCGGGCGTGCCCGACGCGCGCTCGGGCCCTCGATTCCTGCGGTGGCTCTTCCGCAACCAGCTGACCGGCCAGCTGAAGGCGCTGGCCTGGGGCCTGCTGCACTTCCTCTCCGTGGCCTCGCTGCCGTTCTGCGTCGGTGTCGCCGTGCAGGCCGCGGTCGACCGCTCCGCCGGCCGGCTCGCACTGGCCGGCGGCCTGATGGCGCTGGCCGGCGCGGGCGTCGCGGTCGGCGACACCTTCCTGCACCGCGCCGCCGTCACCAACTGGATCACCGCCGCCGCCCGGGTGCAGCAGCTGCTGGGCCGCAAGGCCGCCCTGCTGGGCTCCGTACTGACCCGGCGCGTGGCCGCGGGCGAGGTCGTCGCCGTCTCCACCGGTGACGTGGAGAAGATCGGCTGGTTCGTGGAGGCCCTGTCGCGGTTCACCGCCGCCGCGGTCACCATCGTCGTCGTCACCGTCGGCCTCCTCGTCTACCAGCCCGCCCTGGGTGTCGTCGTCGCCGTGGGACTGCCCGTGCTGGCGCTCGCGGTGCTGCCGCTGCTGCCCCGGGCCACCCGGCGCGCGGACGTCCAGCGCGAGAAGGCCGGACGGGCCACCGAGCTCGCCTCGGACACCGTCGCCGGGCTGCGGGTGCTGCGCGGCATCGGCGGCGAGGACCTCTTCCTCGACCGGTACCGGCGCGCCTCGCAGGAGGTCCGTCACGCCGCCGTGCGCAGCGCGCGGATGTGGTCGCTGATCGCCGCCGTGCAGGTGCTGCTGCCGGGACTGCTGCTGGTCACGGTGGTCTGGTACGGCGTCCACCTGGCCCGCGAGGGCCGGATCACCGTCGGTGAACTGGTCACCGTCTACAGCTCGGTGATGCTCCTTACGTTCCCTCTGCGCCATTTCGAGGAGATCGCGATGGCCTACTCCTTCTCGCGTCCCTCGGCCAGGCGTGCCGCGCGGGTGCTGGCGCTGGAGCGGGCCACGGACACCGGCGGGACGCGTCCCGCCGAGGTGCCGGCCGGCGACCTGTACGACCCGGAGACCGGGCTGCTCGCCCCCGCCGGCCGGCTCACCGCCGTGGTGTGCGGGGACCCGGACGCGGCGGGACGGCTGGCCGAACGGCTCGGCGGGCACGCCACGCAGGAGGGCGGCGCGGTGCTGCTCGGCGGGGTGCCCCTGGACGAACTGCCTCTGGACAGCGCCCGCACGGCCGTCCTGGTGCAGGACAAGGATCCCGTGCTGCTCTCCGGCACGCTCCGGGACCTGTTCGACGTGCCCGCGTCCGGGGTGGTCGCCCCGGAGGCGGCGTTGGAGGCCGCGCAGTGCGGGGACGTGCTGGCCGCACTGGTCCAGGGGTCGCTGGGCGCCGAGGACCCGATGGACGCCCGCATCACCGAACGCGGCCGGTCGCTGTCCGGCGGGCAGCGACAGCGGCTCGCCCTCGCCCGGTCGCTGGTCACGGACCCGGAGGTGCTCGTCCTGGACGAACCGACCTCGGCCGTCGACTCCCACACCGAGGCCCGCATCGCCCGGGGCGTGCGCGACCTGCGGGCCGGCCGGACCACCGTCGTGTTCACCTCCTCCCCGCTGCTCCTGGACCGCGCGGACCGGGTGGTGTTCCTGCACGGCGACACGGTCGCGGCGGTCGGCGACCACCGGGAGCTGGTGCGCACCGACCCTCGCTACCGGGCCGTGGTGACCCGCGAGACCGAGGACGCGACGGCGTCTGCCGGGCACGGCGGCGAGGACGGCGGGCCGCGGGCGGACAAGGTCCTGCACGGACTGGAGCAACTGGAAGAACTCGAAGAGATCGAGGAGACGGCATGATCGGCGTGGCGCCACCGGCGTACGACCCGGGGGCTCCGACCGCGGCCAGCACGCTGCCGGTGGGCGCGCCCGCGACCGTGCGCGCGTACGTGAGCGAGCTGCTGCGCCGGCACCGGCGCGCGTTCCTGCTGCTGATCACCGTGAACACGGTGGCCGTGATCGCCTCCATGGCCGGCCCGTATCTCCTGGGCGGACTCGTGGAGCGGGTCTCGGACGACGCGCGGGAGCTGCACCTGGGGCTGACCGTCTCGCTGTTCGTGGTCGCCCTGGTCGTCCAGGCGGCCTTCGTGCGGCAGGTGCGGCTGCGGGGGGCGACCCTCGGCGAACGGATGCTGGCGGACCTGCGCGAGGACTTCCTGGTGCGGTCGGTCGGGCTGCCGCCGGGCGTGCTGGAGCGGGCGGGCACCGGTGACCTGCTGTCGCGGATCACGACCGACATCGACCGGCTCGGCAACGCGATGCGCGAGGCCGTGCCGCAGCTAGCGATCGGTGTGGTGTGGGCGGCCCTGCTGCTGGGCGGCCTGGTCGTGACGGCGCCCGAGCTGGCACCCGCGGTGCTGGTGGCGGTGCCGCTGCTGGTGGCCGGGTGCCGCTGGTACTTCCGCAGGGCACCGGGCGCCTACCGCTCGGAGGCGGCGGGATACGCGGCGGTGGCCGCCGCGCTCGCCGAGACCGTGGACGCCGGGCGGACGGTGGAGGCGCACCGCCTCGGTCCCCGCCGCGTCGCGCTGACCGATCGGCGGGTCGAGGAGTGGACGGCATGGGAGCGCTACACGCTGTGGCTGCGCTCAGTGCTGTTCCCGGTCATCAACGTCACCCATGTCACGGTGCTCGGCTCGGTCCTGATGATCGGCGGGGTGTTCGTGCTGCAAGGCTGGATCGGCGTCGGCCAGCTGACGACGGCCGCGCTGATCGCGCAGATGCTGGTGGACCCGGTCGGGCTCATCCTGCGCTGGTACGACGAGCTGCAGGTCGCGCAGGTGTCGCTGGCCCGGCTGGTCGGCGTACGGGACATCGAGCCCGACGCCGGGGACCCGGACGTGGCCCCCGACGGGCGCCGGGTGCGCGCGGACGGCGTGCACTTCGGCTACCGGGAGGGTGTGGACGTCCTGCGCACGGTCTCCCTGGAGGTTCCGCCGGGTACCCGGCTGGCCCTGGTGGGCCCCTCCGGCGCGGGCAAGTCGACGCTGGGCCGGCTGCTCGCGGGGATCTACGCGCCCCGGGAGGGGCGGGTCACCCTCGGCAACGCGGAGCTGTCCCGGATGACCGCGGAACGGGTCCGCTCCCACGTGGCCCTGGTCAACCAGGAGCACCACGTGTTCGTCGGTTCCCTGCGCGACAACCTGCGGCTGGCCCGCACCGACGCCGAAGACGCCGAGCTGTGGGCGGCGCTCGGGGCGGTCGACGCCGACGGGTGGGCGCGGGCGCTGGCGGACGGCCTCGACACCGAGGTCGGCTCGGGCGGGTTCGCCCTCACCCCGGCGCAGGCGCAGCAGATCGCGCTGGCCCGGCTGGTGCTGGCCGACCCGCACACCCTGGTCCTGGACGAGGCGACCTCGCTGCTCGACCCCCGCGCGGCGCGTCACCTGGAGCGCTCCCTGGCCCGGGTCCTGGACGGGCGGACCGTCGTCGCCATCGCCCACCGGCTGCACACCGCCCACGACGCGGACGTGATCGCCGTCGTGGAGGACGGCCGTATCGCCGAACTGGGCAGCCACGACGAGCTGGTCGCCGCGGACGGGGCGTACGCGGCGCTGTGGCGCTCCTGGCACGGCTGACGGCTCGGCCCGGGGGCCGCCGGTTCCGGGACGTACCCGGGACCGGCGGCCCCCCTGGGCGCTACAGCCCCTGTGCGGGTACGGCCGGGCCCGTCGGCACCCTCACCCCTTCGGACGGCACCGCCACGCGGGCGGTGCCGGTCCGATGCCGTCCGGAGCCCGGTGCGCGCGGGGCGTGGTGGTGCGTGGCGTTGCGGGGTGGGGAGATCCGGTGGAAGGCTGGAAGCAGGCATCGGTTCGGGGAGCGCCCGACGCCCGGCGTACCGGGCACGGACGGCCGCGGTGCCCGTGGACCCGGCCCGGTACGGGCCGCGGCGGGCGAGGGCCCGCCCCACCCCCTGGAGGTGTCCGTGAACAGCGGTGACGGTTGGGGAGACGACGTCTACCAGCCCGACGCGTCCGAGATCCAGGACGACGCCGGCCTGCTGGACGCCGAGGACACGTTGGAGACCGACGGTGTCGACGATCCCCTCGACCGGGGCTGGTCCCCTCCGGAGCGGCCCTGGGCCGTGGAGCACTACGGCGTGACCGCGGCCGAGCGGCACGACGGCGAGACGCTGGACCAGCGGCTGGCCGAGGAGCTGCCGGACCTGCGGGCGGCGGACGGCGACGACCTCGGTGATTCCTCCGGCACCGACGGGGAACTCCTGGACAACGAGGTCGGTGCGGCACGCTCCGGCCGGCTCGTCGCCCCCGACGAAGGGGTGCACGAGGACCAGGAGGAGGCGCTGGTCGCCAGCGACGTCGGCATCGACGGGGCCGCCTCCTCCGCCGAGGAGGCCGCCATGCACGTCGTCGACGAGGACACCCTGCCCGGCTGACCCGGCCGCGCCCCGCCACGAACGAGGGCCCCAGCCGCCCGAGGAGCACCCATGCAGAAGGACAAGCACCCCGACTACCGTCCGGTCGTCTTCCGCGACCGGGCCGCCGGATACGCCTTCCTCACCCGGTCCACCGCGACCAGCGAGCAGACCATCGAGTGGGACGACGGCGAGACCTACCCTGTGGTGGACGTGGAGATCTCCTCGGAGAGCCACCCGTTCTACACGGGCAAGGCCAGGACCGTGGACACCGAGGGCCGCGTCGCCCGCTTCGAGCGCCGGTACGGCGGTGAAAGCTCCGGCTGAGCGCGCCCGCGCCGGTCCGTTCAGATCACGTTGAGCGCCGCCGCGCAGCCCACTCCGCCGAGCACCATGAACACCGGCATCAGGACCTTCAGCTCCACCCAGCTGCCGGCCCGGAACCTCATTCCCTTCGGCGGGCCGATCGGGTACCAGCGCTTGCGGCCCACCGGTATGGGCCACAGGATCGGGCAGCCGGAGACGGTCAGCGCGTCCCCGATGTCGTGCACCAGCGCCCCCAGGACGATCGGCAGGCCGAGCCACAGGTACTCCTGCCCCGGCTCGGTGAACAGCCAGCTCGCACCCTGGCCCGGTTCGTCGAGGATGCCGGCGATGATCCACGCGCTGGTCGCCGCCAGCAGCCACACCAGGACGTCGCTGCTGGAGCCGCGCGTCGCCCGCCACAGCAGCCCCTCGATCGCCAGCACCATGTGCACGAAGAGGATGGCCAGGACGGCCCAGCGGCCGCCGGTGATCGCCAGGGCCGAGGTGCCGGCACCGATGAGGACCGCCCACAGCCAGGTGTGGGTCAGCGTGCGGTGGCCGCCCGTGCGACGGGGGTCGCCCTTCTTCTTCGTCGCCTTGTAGACGGCGTAGGAGAGTTTGTCGACGATCTCGCACAGCCAGCGGGACACGGGTCCGAAGGACCGCGAGATGGTGGCCGCCTTGTGGTCCAGGTCCGGGGCGAGCGCCGCACCGGCACAGATCAGCGCACCGGCCAGCAGGACCGGCCAGGGCATGGGGTGTCCGGCCGCGGCCGTCGCCGCGCCGACCCCGAGCCAGGCGGCGGCGCCCGACAGTGAGTGTGCTGGTCCCATCATCGCCTGTGCCCGCCCCATTCCTCTTGTGCCGCCGCCCGGTTGACCGGGTGCGTCGACGCCGCGCCGGCGACACAGCGTAGCGGTAGTGATCTTCGAGCCGACAGCCGATTCCCGCATCGGGTGTGCGGGCAGGCAAGATGGGGTGGTGACCCTCATCGATCAGCTGCCGCCGACCGCCGACCCCGACGCCCTGTACGAAGCCTTCGAGTCGTGGGCGCAGGAACGCGGTCTCACCCTCTATCCGCACCAGGAGGAGGCGCTGATCGAGGTCGTGTCGGGGGCGAACGTCATCGTCTCGACGCCCACCGGCTCCGGCAAGAGCATGATCGCCGCGGCGGCCCACTTCGCCGCGCTGGCGCGGGACGAGGTCACCTTCTACACCGCCCCCATCAAGGCGCTGGTGTCGGAGAAGTTCTTCGAACTCTGCAAGATCTTCGGCACCGAGAACGTCGGCATGCTCACCGGTGACGCGTCCGTCAACGCCGACGCCCCGGTGATCTGCTGCACCGCCGAGGTGCTCGCCTCGATCGCGCTGCGCGACGGCAAGGACGCCGACGTCGGCCAGGTCGTGATGGACGAGTTCCACTTCTACGCCGAGGGGGACCGCGGCTGGGCCTGGCAGATCCCGCTGCTGGAGCTGCCGCAGGCGCAGTTCGTGCTGATGTCGGCGACGCTCGGCGACGTCTCCTTCTTCGAGAAGGACCTCACCCGGCGCACCGGCCGTCCCACCGCCGTGGTGCGCTCGGCGACACGCCCCGTGCCGCTGTCCTACGAGTACCGCTACACGCCGCTCACCGAGACGCTGACCGATCTGCTCGAGGCCCGGCAGGCGCCGGTGTACATCGTGCACTTCACGCAGGCGCAGGCTGTGGAGCGGGCGCAGGCGCTCATGAGCATCAACATGTGCACGCGGGAGGAGAAGGACCGGATCGCCGACCTGATCGGCAACTTCCGCTTCACCACCAAGTTCGGCCGCAACCTCTCCCGGTACGTGCGGCACGGCATCGGGGTGCACCACGCCGGCATGCTGCCCAAGTACCGGCGCCTGGTGGAGAAGTTGGCGCAGGCGGGTCTGCTGAAGGTCATCTGCGGCACCGACACCCTCGGTGTGGGCGTCAACGTGCCCATCCGCACGGTGCTGTTCACCGCGCTCACCAAGTACGACGGCACCCGCGTGCGCACGCTGCGGGCGCGGGAGTTCCACCAGATCGCGGGGCGCGCCGGGCGGGCCGGTTTCGACACCGAGGGCTTCGTGGTGGCCCAGGCACCCGAGCACGTCGTCGAGAACGAGAAGGCGCTGGCGAAGGCGGGCGACGACCCGAAGAAGCGCCGCAAGGTCGTCCGCAAGAAAGCGCCCGAGGGATTCGTCGCCTGGAGCGAGCAGACCTTCGAGAAGCTCATCGGGTCCGAACCGGAGCCGCTGACCTCCCGCTTCCGCGTCACCCACACGATGCTGCTGTCGGTGATCGCCCGTCCCGGCAACGCCTTCGAGGCGATGCGCCGGCTGCTGGAGGACAACCACGAGCCGCGCAAGCAGCAGCTGCGCCACATCCGGCGGGCGATCGCCATCTACCGCTCGCTGCTGGACGGCGGCATCGTCGAGAAGCTGGACCGGCCGGACGCGGAGGGACGCATCGTCCGCCTCACCGTCGACCTGCAGCAGGACTTCGCGCTGAACCAGCCGCTGTCGACGTTCGCGCTCGCCGCGTTCGAGCTGCTGGACCCCGAGTCGCCGTCGTACGCGCTGGACATGGTGTCCGTGGTGGAGTCCACGCTGGACGACCCGCGCCAGATCCTCGCCGCCCAGCAGAACAAGGCGCGCGGCGAGGCGGTCGCCGCGATGAAGGCCGACGGGGTGGAGTACGAGGAGCGCATGGAGCGGCTCCAGGACATCACCTACCCCAAGCCGCTGGAGGAACTGCTCTTCCACGCCTACAACACGTACCGCAAGAGTCACCCGTGGGTCGGCGACCACCCGCTGTCGCCGAAGTCCGTCGTCCGGGACATGTACGAGCGGGCCCTGTCCTTCACGGAGCTGGTGTCGCACTACGAGCTGGCCCGGACCGAGGGCATCGTGCTGCGCTACCTCGCCAGCGCCTACAAGGCACTGGAGCACACCATCCCCGACGACCTGAAGTCGGAGGACCTGGAGGACCTGATCGCCTGGCTCGGCGAGACGGTGCGTCAGGTCGACTCCAGCCTGCTGGACGAGTGGGAGCAGCTGGCCAACCCGGAGGTGATGACCGCCGAGGAGGCGCAGGAGAAGGCCGACCAGGTCAAGCCGGTCACCGCCAACGCGCGTGCTTTCCGGGTGCTGGTCCGCAACGCCCTGTTCCGCCGCGTGGAGCTGGCCGCGCTCGACCAGGTGGAGGAACTGGGCGCGATGGACGCCGAGGCGGGCTGGGACGCCGACGCGTGGGGCGAGGCGATGGACACGTACTGGGACGAGTACGAGGAGCTCGGCACCGGCCCCGACGCCCGCGGTCCGAAGCTGCTGATCATCGAGGAGCAGCCGGAGAACGGGTTGTGGCGGGTCCGCCAGATCTTCGACGACCCGAACGGCGACCACGACTGGGGCATCAGCGCCGAGGTCGACCTGACCGCCTCCGACGCGGAGGGCCGGGCCGTCGTCCGGGTCACCGCCGTCGGCCAGTTGTGAGCAGAGGAGAAGCGCGCCCATGACGAATCCCGCCGAGAGCCTCGTCGCCCTGCTCGACCTGGAGCAGATCGAGGTCGACATCTTCCGCGGCCGCAGCCCGCAGGAGTCCCTGCAGCGGGTGTTCGGCGGGCAGGTGGCCGGCCAGGCGCTGGTCGCCGCCGGCCGTACCACCGACGGCGACCGTCCGGTGCACTCGCTGCACGCGTACTTCCTGCGCCCGGGCCGGCCCGGGGTGCCGATCGTGTACCAGGTGGAGCGTGTGCGGGACGGCAGGTCGTTCACCACCCGCCGGGTCACCGCCGTGCAGCAGGGCCGCACCATCTTCAATCTGACCGCCTCCTTCCACAAGCCTGAACAGGGGAGCTTCGAGCACCAGTTGCCGCCGGCCCGCGAGGTGCCGGACCCCGAGTCGCTGCCGACGGTCGCGGACGAGATCCGTGAGCACCTGGGCGCGCTGCCGGAGCAGTTGGAGCGGATGGCGCGCCGTCAGCCGTTCGACATCCGCTACGTCGACCGGCTGCGCTGGAAGCCCGACGAGGTCGAGGGCGCGGAGCCGCGCAGCGCGGTGTGGATGCGCGCGGTCGGCCCGCTCGGGGACGACCCGCTGGTGCACACCTGCGCGCTGACCTACGCCAGCGACATGACGCTGCTGGACGCGGTGCGGATCCCGGTGGAGCCGCTGTGGGGTCCGCGCGGGTTCGACATGGCGTCGCTGGACCACGCGATGTGGTTCCACCGGCCGTTCCGTGCGGACGAGTGGTTCCTGTACGACCAGGAGTCACCGATCGCCACGGGTGGCCGCGGGCTGGCCCGCGGCCGGATCTACGACCGGGAGGGGCGGATGCTGGTGTCCGTCGTCCAGGAGGGTTTGTTCCGGGCGCTCTGAGTCACGGGATGCGGCGGACCGTGGTTCACCGCACTCCGCGGGTCAGGCCTGTCCGCCGGCGCCAGCGGCCGAGCAGGCCGCGGCATCTCCCCCGCCCGGGGCCGGTTGAGGACTTCTGGCGCGCCGGAGCTGCCTGCCCGGCGGGGGCCTCGTGCCGTACCGGGGCCGTGGCCGGGGCGGTGACCCGTGCCGTGCGGTGGGCCGGTAGGGGGTGGTGGGCGGCTGCGGAGTGGTGGGCGGCTGCGGGGCGGTGGGACGTGGGCCGGACAGGGCCCGGCCGGGGTGCCGGGCGATGCGCGCGTGCCTCGTCCGTCAGCCGGGCCAGGTCGGCCCGCAGCCAGTCGATCTCGTCCGCGTCCTGGGCCGTCATGAGGTGCTCTCTCAGCAGCGCCGCCGGTGAGTCGGGGCTGCCACCCCCGGGCGGCCGTCGGCGGAACCCGTTGAGGTAGGAACGGTCGTAGGGGTCCTTCACCACCTCCGTCACCCGAAGCGGGCCGAGGAAGGACGCCACGGCCCCGGCGCGGGCCCAGGGGTCGTCGGACTCGCGGAGCAGGAAGCCCAGGTGCCGGCTGCGCCAGTTGCGCGGGCGCAGGTCGATCCCGGAGTCCAGCAGACCGCGCAGGCCCTCGGGCGTTCGCCCGGTGAGCAGGGGCGTGTTCTTGTCGTCGTCGCCGAACAGCCGCAGCTCGTCGGCGAGATAGAGCCAGACGACGGCGCGATAGCGGTTCAGGTAGAACGTCACGGGCACCAGCAGCCCGAGCCGCGCCAGACGGGTGAACCGCGACTTCGGTACGTCGAGGAGGTCCGCGCCCTCCGCCGTCCCCACGGCGTGCACACTGCGGCGGAGGGACTTCGGGAAGCCCGGTCCGGCGCGGAGCCGTTCGATCTCCGCGTGGGTGACCCTCCGCTCCCCGGCGTCCCGCCCGGGCGCCGTGCGGATGCGGCCGAGTCGCACGGCGAGGTCGAACTCGGTGCGCCGCAGGCCGAGTTCACGGGCGGCGCGCCCCGTCGTGACCCAGGCGCCCTCCGCCGTAACGGGCTCGGTTGCCGTGCCACGTACCGCGCCGAGTGCCGTGACCGGTCGCGGCGTGGCAGCCGTCTGCTGTCGGGACATGCGCGTCTCCCCGTGAGTGCGGGCGGCCGGCGCCGGTTGCGCCCGCCTGCCACGGGAAAGACCGTATCCGTTTCGTCACTCAGCGTGGTGAGCCTGTGGATAACCTCCGTCGCGACGACGAAGGCGCAGGTCAGAGCCCTGCCCCCGGTTCCGGTCGCCGGGTGCCGACGTCCAGGTTCTCGCCGACCCGGTTGACGAGCAGCGTCATCTCGTAGGCGATGTGCCCGATGTCCGCCTCCGCGCCGCTGAGCACGCACAGGCAACTGCCGCTGCCCGCGGCGGTGACGAAGAGCACCGCGTCGTCGAACTCGATCATCGTCTGGCGCACCCCGCCCGCCCCGAAGTGCCGCCCCGACCCCTTGGCGAGGCTGTGGAGTCCGGACGACACCGCGGCCAGGTGCTCGGCGTCCTCGCGGCGCAGCCCGGTGCTCGCCCCCGTCACCAGCCCGTCGTTGGACAGGATCAGCGCGTGCCGTACGTGTTCGACGCGTCGGGTCAGGTCGTCCAGCAGCCAGTCGAGTCCCTGGTTCTGGCCCATGTCGTGTGTCTCCCCCTGTTGTCCCCGTGTGTGCCCCGTGTGGTGGCCTCCGTCGGGAGGGTCCCTGCGCCAGCCTTCCCCACGACCGGGCCCCGGGCAAGGAAGATGAGAGCCATGGGACAGAAGATGACCGAGGAAGAGTGGCGGGAGTTCGTCTCGTCGGGGACCCGCACCGCCAAACTGGCCACCGTCCGGGCCGACGGCCGCCCGCACCTGGCGCCGATCTGGTTCGTGCTCGACGGGAACGACGTGGTGTTCAACACCGGCGCGCGGACCGTGAAGGGGCGCAACCTGGCCCGGGACGGGCGGATCGCGCTCTGCGTCGACGACGACCGGCCGCCCTTCGCCTACGTGGTGCTGGAGGGCCGGGCGCTGCTGTCGGAGGACCCCGGGGAGCTGCGGCACTGGGCCGCCCGGATCGGCGCGCGGTACATGGGTGAGGAGCGCGCCGAGGAGTTCGGGGCCCGCAACGGCGTGCCCGGTGAGCTTCTGGTCCGGGTGTCGGTCGACAAGGTCCTGGCGGAGAAGGGCGTGGCGGACTGACAGCGCCGGCCGGCCCCGCCGTCGACCCGTCGCGCCGGCCGAGCCGTCACCCCACCGAGTCCAGCAGCCGGGCGGTGTGCATGCGCCCCGCGTACTCGACGAGCCGGATCAGCACCTCCTTGCCGGAGTCGCGCTCGCGGGCGTCGCACAGCACCACGGGTGTCCCCCCGTCGAGGTCGAGCGCGCGGCACACGTCACCCGCGTCGTGCTGCCGGGCGCCCGCGAAGCAGTTGACGGCGACCACGAAGGGGATCTTCCGGTGCTCGAAGTAGTCCACCGCGGGGAAGCAGTCCTCCAGGCGGCGGGTGTCGGCGAGGACCACCGCGCCCAGGGCGCCCTGCGCCAGTTCGTCCCACAGGAACCAGAACCGGTCCTGGCCGGGGGTGCCGAAGAGGTACAGGGACAGCCCGGAGCGGATGGTGATGCGGCCGAAGTCCATGGCGACGGTCGTGGTGACCTTGCGGTCGACGCCCTCGGTGTCGTCCACCGTCCGCCCGGCCTCGCTGAGCAGTTCCTCGGTGCGCAGCGGCCGGATCTCGCTGACCGCGCCCACCAGCGTGGTCTTCCCCACGCCGAATCCGCCGGCGACCAGGATCTTCAGCGCCAGCGCGGTCGTCTCGCCGGCGGGGGCGTCGGGGTGTTCAGGGACCATCGTTCGCTTCTCTCGTGAGGGCCGGCCACGGGGCGCCGGGGACGGGGAGTGGCCGCGGGCCCGGGCGGGCCGGGACGTGGCTCCGGTGGTGACGAGGGGTGCTCGGCTACAGCGCCCGCAGCCCCGCGATGACCTCGCGGAGCACCCGCTCGTCGGGCAGGTGTGCGGGGGGTACGGGCCGGCTGACGGTGATCCGGCCGCGTTCGAGCAGGTCGCCGAGGAGGACCCGGACCACGCCGACGGGCAGGTCGGCGCCGGCCGCGAGTTCGGCGACGGACTGCGTCTCGGGGCGGCACAGGTCGATCAGGGCGCGGTGCTCCGGGCCGAGCGCCGGGTCACCGGCGGCAGGCGCGGCCGGATCCAAGGTGACGAGGGCGATCAGGTCGAAGCGCACGCCTGAGGGGCCGGGTTCGGTGCGCCCCCCGGTCACGGCGTAGGGCCGGACCAGCGGACCGGCCTCGTGGTCGTACCACTGACTGCCCGGCTCACGTGGGGCGTCCGCGCGGGACACCGGCTGCGACACGCCCGCGTGACCGCCCGGCTCACGCGGGGTCCCCGCCCGGCCCGGCTCACGCGGGGCGCCCGCCTGGCCGCCCGGATCCCACGCGATACCCGTCCGGCTGCCCGACTCAGGCGGGGCGTCCGCATAACTGCCCGGTCCGCGTGGGTCGACCGCATGGGACACCGGCTCGTGCGACGCGCCCGCGTGGCTGCCCGGCCCACGCGGGGCCGCCGCCCAGCCCGGTTCGCGCGGGGCCCCCGCCAGGCCGCCCGTCTCACGCGGCGTGCCCGACCAGCCCCGCTCGTGCAGGGCGCCCGCACGACTGTCCGGCTCGTGCCGGATGCCCGTCCAGCTGCCCGGTTCAGGCAGGGCGGCCGCATGGGGCCCCGGTTCAGGCAGGGCGGCCGCATGGGGCTCCGGCCCCTGCGCGGCGCCCGTCGTGTCCTCCGTCATCTGCTCGGACCGCTTCCTCGTCTCATCCCGCGGCCGGCGGCCGTGCGCCGACGCGCGGGGCGGTGTCCAGGTGCTCGCCCACGCGCCTGACCAGTCGTGCCATCTCGTAGGCCACCAGGCCGATGTCGGCGCTCACGGACGTCAGCACCGCGAGGCAGGACCCCTCCCCCGCGGCGGCCACGAACAGGAAGCCGTCGTCCATCTCGACCATGGTCTGGCGCACGCCGCCCGCGCCGAAGTGCCGGCCCGCCCCCTTGGCGAGGCTGTGGAAGCCGGAGGCGACCGCGGCGAGGTGCTCGGCGTCCTCGCGTCCGAGGCCGTGGGAGGCGCCCATGGCGAGTCCGTCGCCGGACAGCACCACGGCATGGCGCACGTCGCCGACGCGGAGCACCAGGTCGTCGAGCAGCCAGTCGAGTTCGCCGGAGCGCCGGCCGGCGCCGGCGCGGGGTTCCTGGATCATGCGGGGTCTCCTTCGCTGCTGGGCCGCGCCGTGCCGCGGGCGGTGCCGGGCGGCCGGCCGCCCCCGCGGGTCCAGCCGTCGCGGTAGGCCGTCATGCGGTCCCGTACGCGTTCGGGGGTGCGGTCGTCGGGGCCGTCGTGCCGTGCGGGCGGAGGTTGCTCGGGGCGGCCGTCCCGGAGCTGGGGGGCCAGGCTGGCCTGGCGCACGCGGCGGGGCAGGTCGTCGGAGCCGGCCGGCTCCTCGGGGCGGTGCAGGCGCAAGGTGGCGGCTCCCGGAGGACGGTGGGTGGCGGTGCCGTCGTCCGCCGGGCGCGGGTGGGTGCCGGGCCGGCGGAGGGCTGCGTGGTCGGACGGGTCGGCGACGGGGGCCACCAGGGCCCTCCGGCCGTCGGGTGCGGGGACGGCAGGGGCGGGAACGGCCGGGGCGGGAACGGCCGGGGCGGGAACGGCCCGGCGCTGCGGGACGCCGTCGGGCACCCGCGGGTCCGGGTGGTCCTCGCGGGGTGCCGCGGCCGGTGTGCCGGGACGTTCCTGCGCGGCCCGGTCGTCGAGCAGCGCGGTGGGGAGCAGGACGACCGCTGTCGTACCGCCGTAGGGCGACGTCCTCAGGTGCACCTTGATCTCGTGCCGCGCGGCGAGTCTGCTGACCACGAAGAGGCCGAGCCGGTCGCTGTCGAACAGGTCGAGCGCCTCGGACTCGGCGATGCGGCGGTTGGCCTCGGCGAGGGCGTCCTTGCCCATGCCGAGGCCCCGGTCCTCGACCTCGACGGCGTAGCCGGTGCCGACGGGTTCGCCGGAGACGCGCACCCGGGTGTGGGGCGGCGAGAACTGGGCCGCGTTCTCGATGATCTCGGCGAGGAGATGGGTGAGGTCGGCGACGGCCGCGCCGGTGACGAACGTCTCGGCGAACTGCCGCACCTCCACGCGCGCGTAGTCCTCGACCTCGGAGACGGCCGCGCGCACCACGTCGGTCAGCGGCACGGGCTTGCGCCACGCGCGGCCGGGGGCAGCGCCCGACAGGATGATCAGACTCTCCGCGTGGCGCCGCATCCGGGTGGTGAGGTGGTCGAGGCGGAAGAGGTCGCTCAGCTCGCCGGGGTCCTCGGAGCGGCGTTCCATGCCGTCCAGCAGGCTCAGCTGACGGTGCACCAGGACCTGGCTTCGACGGGCGAGGTTGACGAAGACGCCGCTGATGCCGCCGGCCAGTTCGGCGCGCTCCACGGCGGCCCGCAGGGCGGCGCGGTGCACGGTGCCGAGGGCCTCGGCGACCTGTCCGGTCTCGTCCTGCGCGGGCGGTCCGGGCGGTGCCTCGGCGTGGATGTCGACCTCGCCGCCGGAGCGCAGCGTGCGCATCGCCTCGGGGAGTTTGCGGTGGGCGATGTCCAGGGCGTCGTCGCGCAGGCCGACCAGTTCGACGACCAGGCCGCGTCCGATGCGGACCGAGATGACCAGGGAGGCCGCGGCGGCGAGGAGGCCGAAGAGCACGGCGGCGCCGGCCGGTCCGATCAGCCCGCGCTCGACGGGGTCGGCGCGGTCGGCGACCGACGTCCCCGCCTGCCGCCCGACCGTCCGCATGTCCTTCCGCACTCCCGCGTGCGCGCCGTCCCAGGTGCTCTCCGGTACGGCCTCGGCCGCCCGCGCTCCCGGGCCGGCGGCGAGGATCTTGTCCTCGGCCGTGTAGAGGACGGCGTAGGAACGGCCCTCGGCGAGCGCGTTCCACGTGGTGCCGGCCGCTCGGGGCAGGTCGGGCACGGCGGAGGCGGTGAGCGTACGGCGCAGTTCCACGGCGCCGGTGAACAGCCGCAGCCGTTCCCCGGCGAGGCTGCCGTGCAGGCGGGCCGCGGCCAGGATCGCGTCCTCCTGTGCGAGGGCCTCCTCCGCCCGGGAGAACTCGAGCAGTACGCGCGCGTCGGAGCCGAGTTCGGCGTCCTGAATACCGGTGAGGGCACCGTCCACGGCGAAGGCGGCGGCGATGGTGCCGGTGTAGCGGTCGTACGTCTGCGCCCATCCCGCGCGTCCTTCACGCACCGCCGCGCGCAGGGGGCGCAGGCGCTCGGCGGCGGTGACGAAGGTGCCGAGCCGGTCGGCCACGGCGCGGGGCAGCGCCTGGCCGTCGGCGACGGTACGGTCCCCGCCGAGCCGCAGGGCGGCCACGGCCCGGTCGGTGCTCCGGGCGAGGCGGGTGAGCTCCGTGTCGCCGATGGCGGCCGTGTCGGAGGAGCGGCGGACGGCGGCGGCCCGCTCCGCCTGGAGGGCGGCGACGGCGGCGGCGACCGGGGTGCGGACGGCGTCGTCGGCGCGCTGCACCTGCCGCAGCCGGGAGACGTCCTGGGCGGTGGTCACGGTGGCGTACCCCCACAGGGCGAGCAGGGAGACGACCGGCACCATCAGCAGGCAGATGATCTTGGCCCGGACGGTCCGGGGGCCGCTCGGCCCGCGCCCGGACGCCACGCCCGCCGAGCCCGGTTCCGGTTCCGGTTCCGCCGAGGACAGCGGGCTTTCGTCGGCCGGTGGTCCGGCGTGCGCGCGCCGGCCGCGTACGGGAGGCGGGGGCGGCGCCTCGGTACGGGCGGTCGGGGTCCTCCGGGGTGTGCGCATGGACTCCTCGCTCGGAAGGGCGGGCCGGACGGGTGGCGGGCGCCGCGGGGGCACGGTCAGGGGGCGGTGTGCTCGACCGGTCGCGGGGCTGAGGCGGGGGGATGGCGTTCCCCGGCCGCCGGGGACAGCGCCACGAAGGCGGAGGTGATGAAGAGATAGGCCCCGAGGCCGACCGCGAGCGGGAACACGAACGACATCGCGCCGGCGCCGGGCAGCGGGTCACCGGAGGGCGTCACCCGCACGCTGACGGCGAACATCCCCGTGTAGTGCATGCTGCTGACGGCGGCGCCCATGATCAGGGAGGCGACGGTGACCGCGGCCGGGGAGCGGATGGCGAGCGCCGCCCAGAGCGCGGCCGTGGCGGCGACGACGGCGATGAGGACGGACAGGGCGACCCGCGCGGGGTCGTAGCCGACCTCGCCGTGCAGCCGCACGGCGGCCATGCCCAGGTAGTGCATGCCGGCGACGCCGAGTCCGGTGGTGAGCCCCCCGAGGAGCAGGGCCCTGACCCGGCCGGGGTGGTGTCCGACGGCGAACACACCGGCGCAGACGAACAGCATGGCGACCACCAGACTCAGGAGCGTGAGCGGCACGTCGTAGCGGATGTCGGTGCCGCTCACGCCGAAGCCGAGCATGGCCGTGAAGTGCATGGTCCAGATGCCGGTGCCGATCGCCGAGGCGGCGGTGAGGAGCCAGTTGCGCCGCACGCGGCCGGTGGCGGCGAGCGCGCGGACGGTGCAGCGCAGTCCGAGGGCGGCACCGACGCAGGCCATCGCGTACGACAGCACGGGGGTGAGCCACCCCAGGGTGGCGTGGTCCAGATGTCCCATGACCCGGGGACGCTAGGGGGCGTGGGAGCGCGGAGGGGGCGCGTTTCGAAAGCGGCGCAAAAATGACGCACCGGTGCCGGGGTACGACCGCATCACGGTCGAACGTGCGCACAAGGTGTCGCCGGTTCCGGTGAGGGATCATGCGGGGCATGAGCGACGACCACACACACGTGCAGGAGTTCTTCACCGCCCGCGCCGCCGGCTGGGACCGCAGGTTTCCCGACGACGGTCCGGCCTACGCCGCCGCGGTCGCCGAGCTCGGGCTGCGTGAGGGCGGCCGGGTCCTGGACGCGGGCTGCGGCACGGGACGGGCGCTGCCCGCCCTGCGCGCGGCCGTGGGCCCGTCCGGGGTGGTGCTGGGCGCCGATCTGACCCCGGCGATGCTGCGGGAGGCGGCGCGCGCCGGGCGGGACGCGGACGGCGCGCTGCTGCTGACGGACGTCGCGGCGCTCCCGTTGCGCCCGTCCTCCCTGGACGCCGTGTTCGCGGCGGGGCTGATCGCGCATCTGCCGCGCCCGGCCGCGAACCTGCGGGAGATCGCGCGGGTGGTGCGCCCCGGCGGGGTGCTGGCCCTGTTCCATCCGATCGGCCGGGCCGCACTCGCCGCGCGCCAGGGCCGCGAGCTCACGCCGGACGACCTGCGCGCCGAACCGAACCTGCGCGCACTGCTGTCGGAGGCGGGCTGGCGCATGACCTCCTACGTCGACGAGGACACCCGGTTCCTGGCGCTGGCGGTGCACGCGGACTGAGCGTGCCCGTCCCCGCCGGGTGAGGGCTTGCCCCCGCCGGGTGGTGGCTTGCCCCCGCCGGGTGGCGCCGGCGCTTCCGTGGAGGTGCGGCGCGGCCCCGGCAACGGGGTGCCGGGTGTGGTCGATTCGCCCCCTCCGGCCGGAAACCTGCAGCTCCGGGCAGGACTGCGGGGTCGTGACAAGGACATGAGGGTCGGCATAGGGTGCGCGCCGATGGACGAACCGATGGGGAGGCTGGGATGGCCGGGACGGACGAGGAAGCCGTCGCCGCCGCCGACGACGCGCTTTACGTGCTCACGGCGGCGCTGCTGACGCCCGCGAAGTTCCCGAGCGTGCTGGGCGACGACTATCCGGAGGCCTGCGCGGCGCTCGGTCTTCCGCCGGTGGCCGACGGATACGGACTGGTACTCGGCCAGGACGGGGCAGGCGCCCGGTGGACCGTGGTCGTCGACGACGTCTCGCTGGTCGCCGTGGCGATCGCCTCCTGGGACTGCGGCATGGAGCACGACCTGTCGCCGGACGAGCGCAGTGTCGTCGCCGCGCTGCCCGGCTGGCCCCTCGCGGTGGCCGTGGCCGCACCGAACGTGCCCGCGCCGCACGATCCCGGCCCGGACATGGCGGACATGCCCCCGCTGACGCCGCCCGACGGAGAGGTCTGGGGCCCGGCCCAGCGGCGGCTGGGCGCGGACGAGATCGCGCTGCAGTGGGCGACATGGCGGGAGCAGGTCGACGACTCGGCGTTCCCGACGCCGGGTACGGCCTCCGAGGCCGGCGACGGTTCCGGGGACGGCGCCGGGAACGGTGAGGACGGCGAGGCTTCGGCGACAGCGGGCGGGCACAGCGGTGTCCGCCGCGTGCTGTCCGAGGCGCGCGCCTACGTCGACTCGCCGCCGCCGCTGGGCCGGGTCCGCTCCTCCTTCGCGCCGGGCGGTGCGCGCACCCTGCGCGCCGACGGACCGGGCTGGTCGCTGGTCGCGAGGACGGACGACATCGCCTTCGTCCTGCTCGACGACGAGCCCGGCGAGGTCCTGCCGGTGGGCAGGGGCCCGGAGTTGCCGGGTCTCCTGGAGGCACTGGACCAGATGGCCGTACGGCCGCTCTGACCGTCCAGTCGGGCCGTCGTCCGCTCCGGCCCGAGCGGACGCGGCGCCTGCTGTCCCCCGCTCCCGCCGACAGGCGTACGTCAGTACGCGGTGCCGCGTCTCAGCGGCCCAGCTCCTTGCGCGTGTTCCTCCGCAGCCGCTGCCGCTGCGAGGGGTCCAGGGCGAGGTAGGCGGCCGCCGGGACTCCTAGGATGATCAGAAGCGCGGCCCACCAGGGCAGCCAGATCAGCAGGATGAGCCCGGCCGCCACACCCCCCGCGGCGATCTTGGCGTTCTTCGACATGTGCGTCGCCTCCTTCGCGGCCACTGCCGCTCTCTGACCTGAAAACGGGCCCGCGCCGGCGGCGGTTCCGGACCGCCACCCTGAGACGTCCCTGAGATGCGCCCCCTAAGGTCTCCGCAGGGTCTCCGCCTGAAGCGGGGATTCCGGCGTCTCCATGGTGACCCACCTCACACCACGCGGGTACCCACAGGACACGGCGGAACGTCAGGGCGGTTCCGCACCCAGGGCCGGCAGCAGTGACGCGAGGCCGCTCGGCAGGTCGAAGGGCAGGTCGCTCGGGAATCCGGAAGGCAGCTCCGTGGGGAACCCGGAGGGGAAACCCGAAGGGAAGTCCGAGGGCAGCTCCGTGGGGAAACCCGAGGGCAGCAGCCCGGTCGGGAACTCCGACGGGAGGTCCAGCGAGGGGAAACCGGTGTCCGTGGCGGTCTCGGAGGGCTCCCGGTCCGGCCCGTCGTCGTCCGACGTCGTGAGCACGACGATGGAGACGATCAGGGCCGCCACGATCACGGCGAGCAGCACGATCAGGAGCCGGCGCCGGCCGGGGCCGCGTCCCGGGCCGCCGTCGTGGTCGTCGGGCGGGCCGGACGCCGGCCCTTCGCCGTGGGAGGGCGGGCCGAAGCCGTCACCGGGAGGCGGTGGTGCGTCGTCCGGCGGACCGGGCGGCTTCTGGGGCGGTACGGGAGGCGTGGCCATGCACACCATGGTCGCCGTGGCCCCGGCCTTGCGCGAGGAGACGGCGGGGATACCGCCCGCCAGTCGTGGCACGCGTCCCCGGAACGCCACACTCCCCGCGCCGGGGGCGCGCCCCGCGCAAACGAACCGGATGCGGGGGCGAGTGAGCACGCGTGGTGGTGCACCCGTGCCGCGTCCGCCTCGGCCGGGCCGTACACCTGCCCCCGCGCCCACCTTTCCCCGCGCACAACAGCGCCGCACCCCCGTGCCTGACGGCACGGAAGCGCGGCGCTGTGACAGTCAGCCGGACCCGCCCCGAACGGGTGCATCCCGGCCGCCGGAGCTTCAGCCCCGCGCGCCCAGCAGGTGGTCCATCGCCAGCTGGTCGAGGCGCTCGAAGGCCATGCCGCGGGCGGCGGCGGCCTCGGGGTCGAAGTCCTCGAAGGCGGACCGGTCGTCGAGCAGCGCCTGGAGGCCGTCGCCGGCGGTCGGCTGGGCGAGCTCGTCCAGACGGGCCGCGCGCAGCGCCTCCTGGACCTCCGGGTCGGCGCGGAAGGCGGCCGCGCGCTCCTTGAGGATCAGGTAGTTGCGCATGCAGCCGGCCGCCGAGGCCCACACGCCGTCGAAGTCCTCGGTCCGCGGCGGCTTGAAGTCGAAGTGACGCGGGCCCTCGTACCCGGCCGTCTCCAGCAGGTCCACCAGCCAGAACGCGGCACGCAGATCGCCCGCGCCGAAGCGGAGGTCCTGGTCGTACTTGATGCCGGACTGGCCGTTGAGGTCGATGTGGAACAGCTTGCCCGCCCACAGGGCCTGTGCGATGCCGTGCGGGAAGTTCAGGCCGGCCATCTGCTCGTGGCCCACCTCCGGGTTCACGCCGTACAGCTCCGGGCGCTCGAGGCGCTCGATGAAGGCGAGGGCGTGGCCGATGGTCGGGAGGAGGATGTCGCCGCGGGGCTCGTTCGGCTTGGGCTCGATGGCGAAGCGGAGGTCGTAGCCCTGGGAGGTGACGTACTCGCCGAGGAGGTCGAAGGCCTCCTTCATCCGGTCGAGGGCGACCCGGACGTCCTTGGCGGCACCGGACTCGGCGCCCTCACGGCCACCCCAGGCGACGTAGGTCTGCGCGCCGAGCTCGGCCGCGAGATCGATGTTGCGGATGGTCTTGCGCAGCGCGTAACGGCGCACGTCACGGTCGTTGGCGGTGAAGCCGCCGTCCTTGAACACCGGGTGGGTGAACAGGTTGGTGGTCGCCATCGGGACCTTCATGCCGGTCTCGTCCAGCGCCTGGCGGAAGCGCTTGATGTGCTCGGCGCGCTCGCTGTCGCTCGCGCCGAAGGGGATGAGGTCGTCGTCGTGGAAGGTCACGCCGTGGGCGCCGAGCTCGGCGAGGCGGCGGACGGACTCGGCCGGGTCGAGGGCGCCGCGGGTGGCGTCGCCGAAGGGGTCCCGTCCCTGCCAGCCGACGGTCCACAGGCCGAAGGTGAACTTGTCCTCGGGGGTGGGCTGGTAGCTCATGCCGCGGCTCCTTGCTCGCTGAGACTATTTCGTCATGGCGGTTTACAAATTAGTATGCAGGAGCATTTCTGGGAAGAGACACACCCCGCCGGGGCGCGGAAGAGGGAGAGACCGATGTCAGCAGCCGAGGGTCCGCTCGTCGTCGGCGTGGACACATCCACCCAGTCCACCAAGGCCCTGGTCGTCGACGTGACGACCGGCAGGGTCGTCGCGAGCGGCCAGGCGCCGCACACGGTGACGTCGGGCGCGGGACGTGAGAGCGATCCGCGTCAGTGGTGGGACGCCCTGACCGAGGCGCTGCGGCAGTGCGGCGAGGCCGCGCACGAGGCCGCGGCCGTGTCGATCGGCGGCCAGCAGCACGGCCTGGTCACCCTGGACGAGCACGGCGAGCCGGTCCGCCCGGCGCTGCTGTGGAACGACGTCCGGTCGGCCCCCCAGGCGAGCCGGCTGGTGGAGGAGCTGGGCGGCGCCAAGGCATGGGCCGAGCGCACCGGCAGCCTGCCCACCGCGTCCTTCACGGTCACCAAGTGGGCCTGGCTGGCGGAGCACGAGCCGGACGCGGTGCGCGCCACGAGGGCGGTGCGCCTGCCCCACGACTACCTGACCGAGCGGCTCACCGGGCAGGGCACCACCGACCGCGGTGACGTCTCGGGCACCGGCTGGTGGGCGTCCGCCTCGGAGGCGTACGACGAGGAGATCCTGGCGCACGTGGGGCTCGACCCGGCGCTGCTGCCGCGTGTGGTGCGGCCGGGCGAGGTGGCCGGCACCGTGCGCGACGGACACGACCTGCCGTTCTCCAAGGGCACGCTGGTGGCGTGCGGCACGGGCGACAACGCCGCCGCCGCGCTGGGCCTCGGCGTGCGTCCCGGCACACCGGTGATGAGCCTCGGCACCTCGGGCACCGTCTACGCGGTGTCGGAGCACCGGCCCACCGATCCGACCGGCACGGTGGCGGGCTTCGCCGACGCGCGCGGCGACTGGCTGCCGCTGGCCTGCACCCTCAACTGCACGCTCGCCGTGGACCGGGTCGCCGCCCTGCTCGGCCTGGACCGCGAGGCCGTCGAGCCGGGCCGCGGTGTCACGCTGCTGCCCTTCCTGGACGGCGAGCGCACCCCCAACCTCCCCCACTCCTCGGGCCTGTTGCACGGCCTGCGGCACGACACCACCGGCGGCCAGCTGCTCCAGGCCGCCTACGACGGCGCCGTGTACTCCCTGCTGGCCGCCCTCGACCTCGTCCTCGACCAGGACGCCGACCCCTCGGCCCCGCTTCTGCTGATCGGCGGCGGCGCCCGCGGCACGGCCTGGCAGCAGACCGTACGGCGGCTGTCCGGGCGTCCCGTGCAGGTGCCGGAGGCCAAGGAACTGGTCGCGCTGGGCGCGGCGGCCCAGGCGGCCGGACTGCTCACCGGGGAGGACCCGGCCGCGGTCGCCCGCCGCTGGAACACGGCGGCCGGTCCGGTGCTGGACGCGGTGGAGCGGGACGAGGAGACCCTGTCCCGGCTGGCCGGGGTACTCTCCGACGCGGCCCCGCTGCTGGAGCGCGGCACGGACAACGGCTGACGCGCCACCGGCCGCCACGGGCGGCCGGATCCGCTCCACCGGCGACCGCCCCACGGCGGCCCCGCGCCGGCCGCCGTGGACGTCCGCCGGGCGCGGGCGCCCCAGAACCGAGGAATGACGGAGGAATGAGCGCACCGCTGCACAAGGCCCGTCCCGCAGGTCAGGGGCGTGACCTGCCCGACACCCAGCAGGGCATGCGCCGCCGCAACCTCTCGCGGGTGATGCACACCGTCCGCGCCGAGGGGCCGCTGTCCCGGGCCGCCGTCGCCTCCCGCATCGGTTTGACCCGCGCCGCGGTGTCCACACTGGTCGACGAACTCATCCGCACCGGCTTGCTGGAGGAGCTGGGCCCCGAGCGGCCCGGACGCGTGGGCCGTCCCGGGTCGGCCCTGGCGGTGAGCGGGCGGGGCCCCGCCGGTATCGGCGCCGAAATCGGCGTCGACCACCTCGCGGTGTGCGCGGTCGATCTGCGCGGAGAGGTCCGCGCCCGGGCGGTGCGGCACGTGGCGAACCGGGACCGCTCCCCCGAGCCCGTGCTCGCGGAACTCACCGAGCTGATCCACCGGGTGGTGGCCGAGGCGGAGGGCGAGGGACTGTGGCCGGCCGGACTCGCGGTCGCCGTCCCCGGCCTGGTGGCCCGCGACGCCCGGACCGTCGTCCGCGCGCCGAACCTCGGGTGGCTCGACACGGACCTCGGCGCGCTGCTCCCCGCGAAGCTTCCGCTCACCGTGGCCAACGAGGCCAACTTCGGAGCGCTGGCCGAACTGTGGCTGGGCGAGGACACCCCGCGCGACTTCCTGCACGTCTCGGCCGAGATCGGTATCGGTGCGGCGGTCGTCGTGGACGGCCGGGTGCTGCACGGCAACCGGGGTTTCGCGGGCGAGCTCGGCCATGTGCCGGTGTGGCCCGAGGGTCCCGCCTGCGCGTGCGGCGGCCGGGGTTGCCTGGAGCAGTACGCCGGTGAGGAGGCGGTGCTGCGGGCGGCCGGACTCGAGCCCGGCGAGGACCGGGTGGGCCTGCTCGCGGGCCGCGCCGAACAGGGCGACGCCGCCGTACGGCGTGCCCTGCACGACGCGGGCACGGCGCTCGGCATCGCCCTGACGGGGGCGGCCAATCTGCTGGACCCCGAGAGCGTGGTGCTGGGCGGCGCGTTGTCCGGGCTGTCGCCCTGGCTGCTGCCGTCCCTGCGCTCCGAGCTGGGCCGGCGCACCGCGGGACCGGCCTGCACGGTGTCGGTGTCCGCGCTGGGGCCCCAGGGCCCCCTGCTGGGCGCCGCGCACTCCGTCGTGCGGGGTGTTCTGGACGACCCTGTGGTGGTGGCGGAACAGGTCTGACCGCAGGCGTGACGGGTGGTCACGCCTGAGCGTCGCCGTTCTCATCCAACTCACCCGAGGCCGGGACCGGCCGGGGGCCGGGACCGGCCGGGGGCCGGGACCGGCCGGGGGCCGGGACCGGCCGGGGGCCGGCCGCCCCAGGAGCGAGCGCCACTGCGGCGCGGTGGGGGCGGTTCGCGCAGTTCCCCGCGCCCCTTAAGGCCGACGGTCGGGCCGCTTCTCCAAGTCACCTGCGGCCCGGTGGGGGCTGGTCGCGCAGTTCCCCGCGCCCCTTAAGGCCGACGGTCGGGCCGC
Source organism: Streptomyces sp. NPDC085937 (assembly GCF_044540535.1). Lineage (NCBI taxonomy): Bacteria > Bacillati > Actinomycetota > Actinomycetes > Kitasatosporales > Streptomycetaceae > Streptomyces > Streptomyces sp. NPDC085937. The sequence continues at coordinate 314,407 of NZ_JBITSH010000006.1, forward strand.
TTCTCCAAGCCACCTGCGGCCCGGTGGGGGCCGGTCGCGCAGTTCCCCGCGCCCCTGAAGGGTGACGGGGACCGCACCCCCCACGCCAACCGCGGCCCGGTGTGGGCTGGTCGCGCAGTTCCTCGCGCCCCTGGGGTGACGGTCGGGCCGCGTGCTCAGGGGCGCGGGGAACTGCGCGAACGGCTACGACGGCGCCGCAGTTGACCTGCCACCGCCCGCAGCCCTTGCCACCGCCACCCGCCCGGCGCGGTCGCCGTCACGCGAGCAACTTCCCCTTACGAAGCGGCGCGCCCGGCCGGTCTCACGGGCTCAGGCTGCCGACGATGTCGGCGGTCGCCGTGAGGCCGCTGTGGATCGTGGGCGCGATGCTGGTGCTGGCCAGGTAGAACCCCAACAGCAGGCACACCAGGGCGTGGGAGATCTTCAGCCCGCCGTTGCGCAGGAAGATCACCGCCAGGACCGAGAGCAGCAGCACCACAGAGATGGAAATGGCCATCGTCAACCTCCTCCGCCACACCTGTTTCGCGGCGTTCGGCCGCAAGTGTGGCGTAGCGGAGGGTTCGTCCGGGCGGCTGACCTGTCCTCCGAACGTGTGGTGTCACGCCTTCCCGTGGGCGTCGAGGAACGCTTCGAGGCCCGCCAGGTCGTCGGTGTTGAGGTGGTCGACGTCCGCCGCGACCAGTTCGCCCCAGAGCGCGTCGCGGGCCGGACCCGGCACGTCCGGGGTGGCCCAGAAGCGCACCCGCTGCCCGCGGGCGTGAGCGGTGCGCACCAGGGCGCGCAGTTTCCGGCGCTCGGCGTCGGGGAAGGCGCCGACGCCCTGCCAGGTGAAGTGGAGCGTCCAGTTGTCGCTGATCAGCGGCGCGAAGGAGGCCGGCGCGGGGCCGCCGAGGTCGGTGAGCCGGCCGTCGTAGAAGGCGTGGCGAACCTGCTGCGCTTCCATGGGCGCGCGGGCGGCACGGTCGCCGGAGACGACGGCGGTGACCGGCCCGGTCCGCACCCTGCCGTGGGCGTACGTCGTGAACAGGCCCCCGTAGCCGCGCAGTCGGCGGTCGAGTTCGGCGTAGGTGGACGCGCCCTCGGTCTTGAGGTCGATCAGGAGCTGGAGCGAGCCGCGGTGTCCGCGGTACACCCGGCCGTGATGGGCGCGGACGCGGGCGGCGAGCGGGTCCAGGTACAGGGACTCCAGGGTGCGGGCGGGGTCGAGGTCCTCGGGGTCGTGGGCGACGAGGAGCTGTCCGCCGACGAGGTACACGTCCGCCTCGACGCTGCCGAAGCGGTGGTCGAGGGCGTCGAACAGGGGGCGGGGGTGCTCGTAGTCGTTGTGCGCGTGGGCGCGCCACAACGGGCGTGGCCGGTGCGGGGGTTGGCCGGCCGACGCGTGGGCCGTGGGGAGGACGGCCGGGCTCGCGAGGGCGGCGCCGAGGGCGGTGAGGGCTCTGCGACGGGTGGTGAGGGCCATGCTCTGCCTCCCTGAGGTGCCGTACGGGGTCCCAGCGAGTATGGGGTCCCGCGGCGCGCAAGAAGCAGAGACGTGCGAGGAGTTGGCCGGTTCGCCGTCACCCGTTCATCTCGGGGCGGGTACGTCGGCGGCCCGCCCCCTCGGGGGCGGGCCGCCGGTGTCCGTGGTGACGGGTCGGTCAGGGCGCGGGCAGTTCGACCAGGCCGGCCAGCGCCTCGCGGTGGGCGCCCGCCGTGCCGAGGGCGATCGAGTCGGCCTTGGCGCGCTTGAGGTGCAGGTGCGCCGGGTGTTCCCAGGTCATGCCGATGCCGGCGTGCAGTTGCACCGCTTCCTCGGTGGCGCGGACGGCGACGGGGGCGGCGTAGGCCTGCGCCACGGTGACCGACACGTCCGTGTCCTCGCCGGTCGCGAGGGCGTCGGCGGCGGCCCGTGCGGCGGCGCGCAGGTGGACGACCTCCAGCCACAGCTGGGCGAGCCGGTGCTTGAGCGCCTGGAACCCGCCGACAGGGCGGTTGAACTGCTTGCGGTCCTTCAGGTACCGGACCGTTTCGGTCAACGCCCACTCGGCGACGCCGAGTTGCTCCGAGGCGAGGAGTCCCGCCCCCGCGCTCAGGGCGCGGCGTACGGCGGGCTCCGCGTCGCCGACGCGGCGGCCCGGGGCGCCGTCGAGGGTGACGCGGGCGAGGGGCCGGGTGAGGTCGAGGGACGTCTGCGGGGTGACGGTGACCGCGTCGGCCGTCACCGCGTACAGCCCGCCGTCGTCCGCCGGCACCAGCAGGACGTCGGCGACGGCGGCGTCCGCGATGCCCGTCAGCTCGCCGTGCAGGGTGCCGCCGTCCGCGCGGACGGCGGCGTACGCGGCGCCGGGGGCGGTGTGCAGGCCGACGGCGAGCGCGCCGATCACCCGTCCGGACGCCAGGTCCGCGAGCAGGCCGTCGCCGTCCGCACAGGCGAGCAGCGCCTCGGTGGCCACCACGGCGCTCGTCAGGTACGGCACCGGCGCGACCGCGCGTCCCAGCTCCTCCAGGACCACGGCGGCTTCGCGGTGGGTGGCGCCCTGGCCGCCCCTGTCCTCGGGCACCAGCAGGCCGGCGAGCCCCATGCCGTCGGCGAGCGCCTTCCACAGGGACAGGTCGTGCGGGGCGTCCGACTCGATCCGGGCGATCACGGACGCGGCGTCGCAGTGGTCGGTGAGCAGGTCCCGGACGGCGGCGCGCAGCGCCTCTTCCTCCTCCGAGTACAGCAGATCGCTCATCGGGCGAGGTCCTTCCAGGCGACGTCCTTGTCGGTGCGCGGCTCGGCGGGCAGGCCCAGGACGCGCTCGGCGACGATGTTCAGCAGGACCTCGCTGGTCCCGCCCTCGATGCTGTTGCCCTTGGAGCGCAGATAGCGGTAGCCGGCGTCACGGCCGGTGAAGTCGACCAGTTCGGGGCGGCGCATGGTCCAGTCGTCGTACAACAGCCCCTCCTCCCCGCGCAGTTCGACCTCCAGGCCGCTGATCTCCTGGTTGAGGCGGGCGAAGGCGAGCTTCATGCCGGCGCCCTCGGGGCCGGGCTGTCCGGCGACGAGCTGCTGGCTCAGGCGTTCGCCGGTGAGCCGGGCGACCTCGGCCTCGACCCACAGCTTCAGCAGCCGCTGGTGCAGGTCGTGGGTGCGCAGTTCGGGACGTTCACGCCAGGTCTTCGCGACCGGGCCGATCATGCCGCCCTCGCGGGGCAGCCGCCTGCCGCCGATGGCGACGCGCTCGTTGTTCAGGGTGGTCTGGGCGACCCGCCAGCCGTCGCCGACCTCGCCGAGGCGGCGGCTGTCGGGGATGCGGACGTCGGTGAGGAACACCTCGTTGAACTCGGCCTCGCCGGTGATCTGGCGCAGCGGCCGCACCTCGACGCCGGGGTCGGTCATGTCGCACACGAAGTAGGTGATGCCCCGGTGCTTGGGCACGTCCGGGTCGGTGCGGGCGATGAGGATGGCCCAGCGGGCGACATGGGCGCTGGACGTCCACACCTTCTGCCCGTTCACCACCCAGTCGTCGCCCTCACGGACCGCGCGCGTGCCGAGCGCGGCCAGGTCGGAGCCGGCGCCGGGCTCGCTGAAGAGCTGGCACCAGACCTCCTCCCCGGTCCACAGCGGCCGCAGGAAGCGCGCCTTCTGCTCCTCGGTGCCGTACTGGAGGATCGTCGGGGCGGCCATGCCCAGACCGATGCCGATGCGGCGCGGGTCGTTGTCGGGGGCGTCCGCGGCCGCCAGTTCGGCGTCGACGACGGCCTGGAGGGAGCGCGGCAGGCCCAGCCCGCCGAGCCCTTCGGGGAAGTGCACCCAGGCGAGTCCGGCGTCGAAGCGGGCCCGCAGGAAGTCCAGGCGCTCGGTCTCGGCGGGCGGGTGCGCGGTCAGCAACGCGGCGGTGCGGCGGCGCAGTTCGTCGGCGTCGGTCATGCGGCGGCTCCGTTCTCCAGGGACGGCAGCACGGTGACGCGGCCCGTGGTGACGCCGTCGGCGACGCGCTGCACGGCGTCGGCGGCCCCGGCGAGCGGGACGCGCTCGCTCACCAGCGGCTTGATCGCGCCCTTGGCTGCGAGTTCGGTGAGCTGCTCGTGGCAGTGCCGGACCATCCCGGGGTTCCTGGTGTTGTACAGGCCCCAGTGCAGGCCGAGGATCGCGTAGTTCTTGATCAGGGCGTGGTTGAGGCCGGGGCTCGGGATGGTGCCGCTCGCGAAGCCCACGATCACGATGCGGCCCTCGAAGGCGACGGTCTTGGCGGACTGGGTGTACGCGTCTCCGCCGACCGGGTCGAAGACCACGTCCGCGCCGTGTCCGCCGGTGGCCTCCTTGACCGCGGCGACGACGTCCTGCTCGCACCGGTCGATCACCACGTCGCAGCCCAGCTCGCGGGCCACTGCCGCCTTCGCGGCGCCGCCGGCCACACCGATGACGGTGGCCCCGGCCGCCTTGCCGAGCTGCACGGCGGCGCTGCCCACCCCGCCCGCGGCGGCGTGCACGAGCAGGGTCTCGCCGGCCTCCAGGCGGGCCCGCCGGTGCAGGGCGAACCAGGCCGTCTGGTAGCCGATGTGCAGGGCGGAGGCCTCGGCGTCGTCCAGCGCGTCCGGCGCGGGCAGCAGGGCGGCGGCGTCCGCGAGGGCGTACTCGGCGAGACCGCCGTGCGGCAGGGCCGGGTTGGCGATCACGCGGCGGCCGTCCTCGGTCTCGCCGCAGATCTCCACGCCCGGCGTGAACGGCAGCGGCGGCCGCGTCTGGTACTGGCCCCGGCACATCAGGGCGTCCGGGAAGTTGACGGCGGCGGCGCGCACCCGGAGCAGCACCTGCCCCTCCCCGGGGGTCGGCCGTTCGACGTCGGCGAGGCGCATCACCTCGCCCGGCTCGCCGAGTTCGTGCACTTGCCATGCCTGCATGCGGGGCCTCCACGGGACGGGGAACGTCGTCTTCGCTGACCGGGTCCCCGCATACTAAGCGGTCGCTTGCCTCTTGGGAACCGTCCCGCTCAGCCCGTCTTCGGCCGCGCCCGAACATGCATCCGCTCCCCCTGCGGTCCGAACAGGCTGAGGAACTCCACCGGCCCCTCCCCCGTCGAGCCGAACCAGTGCGGCACCCGCGTGTCGAACTCGGCGGCCTCCCCCGGCGTCAGCACCACGTCGTGGTCGCCCAGCACCAGCCGCAGCCTGCCGGAGAGGATGTACAGCCACTCGTAGCCCTCGTGGGTGCGCGGGTCGGGTTCCAGCTTCCGCTTGGGTTCGAGCACCTTGTACGCCTGGAGGCCGCCGGGCTGCCGGGTGAGCGGCCAGTGGGTGCGCCCGCCCCGCTCGATCGGCCGGGCGCGCACCCGTGGATCACCCACCGGGGGCGCGCCGACCAGTTCGTCCAGCGACACCTGATGGGCCTGGGCGATCGGCAGCAGCAGGTCCAGGCCCGGTTTGCGCTGCCCGGACTCCAGCCGGGACAGGGTGCTGACCGAGATGCCGGTCGCCTCCGCCAGCGCCGAGAGCGTCACCTCCCGTTCCTTCCTGATCCGGCGCAGCCGGGGGCCCACTTTCGCGAGAACGTCGTCCGTCACCATGCGCACATTGCAGTTTCGGCAAAGTTGTTTGTCAATCCGCGCCGTCCGGGGCGACCGTCGTGGTGGAGGTGGTCGCCATGCAGACGACGAACGAGACGGACCGCACGGAAAGCCGCTACGACGTGGTCGTGGTGGGAGGAGGAGCGGCGGGACTGTCCGCCGCGCTGGTGCTGGGGCGGGCCCGGCACCGCACGCTGGTGGTCGACGCCGGCGAGCCGCGCAACGCCCCCTCGGCGCACATGCAGGGCTATCTGACCCGGGACGGGATGGCGCCCGCCGAGTTCCTGGCGCTCGGCCGGGAGGAGATCGCGCGCTACGGCGTGGAGCTGGTCCGGGACCTGGTCGTGGACGTCACCCCCGGCGAGGACTTCACGGTGGCGCTGGAGAAGGGCCGGAGCGTGCGCGCGCGGCGGCTGATCGTGGCCACCGGGCTGAAGGACGAGATGCCGGACGTCCCCGGGGTCGCCGAGCGGTTCGGACGGGACGTGCTGCACTGCCCGTTCTGCCACGGCTGGGAGGTGCGCGACGAGCCCTTCGGGGTGCTCGCGTCGAGCGCGATGAGCGTGCACCAGGCGCTGATGGTGTCCCGGTGGTCGAAGGACACGACCCTGTTCCTGCACCGGGTCGCCGAGGAGGAGCTGACCGACCTCGACCTGCGGCGGCTGGCCGCGGCCGGGGTGGGCGTGGTGCCCGGCGAGGTGGCCGGGCTGGTGGCCGAGGACGACCGGCTCACCGGGGTGCGGATGTCCGACGGCACCGTGCACCCCCGGTCCGTGCTGTTCGTGGGGCCGCGTCCGGTGCCGCAGACGGGGCTGCTGGAACGGCTGGGCGCGGAGATGGACCGGACGCCGTTCGGGACGTACCCGGTCGTCGACGGGAACGGGCTGACCAGCGTGCCGGGCGTGTGGGCGGCGGGCAACGCGATCGGGTTCACCGAGCAGGTGGTGCACGCGGCGAGCGGCGGGTACCGGGCGGCGACCGCGGTCGTCGGGGACCTGCGGATGACGGACCTGGACGCGGCGATCGCCGGATGACCGTGCGCGGCGCGGGTGTGGAGGGCCCGCCTCCGTAGCACCATGGCTGCATGTTGCTGTCCCGGCTGGCCCAGGTGTCCCAGGAGGTGGCCGCCACCTCGGCGCGGTCCCGGAAGACCGACCTGCTCGCCGAGCTGTTCCGGGAGGCCGGGCCGGACGACGTCCCGGTGGTCATCCCCTATCTGGCGGGCCGGCTGCCGCAGGGGCGGATCGGCGTCGGCTGGAAGGTGCTGGGCCGTCCGGTCGCGCCCGCCGCCGAGCCGTCCCTGACGGTGCGCGAGGTGGACGCGCTGCTCACCCGGCTCGCCGAGGTGTCCGGGCCCGGCTCGCAGGCGGAACGCGGCCGGCTGGTCGGCGAGCTGCTGGGCGCGTCCACCGAGGCGGAGCAGCGGTTCCTGGTGGGGCTGCTCACCGGCGAGGTCCGGCAGGGCGCGCTGGACGCGGTGGCGGTGGAAGGGCTGGCCCGGGCGACGGGCGCGGCCCCGGCGGACGTACGGCGGGCGGTGATGCTCGCCGGGTCCCTGCAGCCGGTCGCCGGGGCACTGCTGGCGGACGGGCCCGGGGCCCTGGAGCGGTTCCGGCTCACCGTCGGGCGTCCGGTGCAGCCGATGCTGGCGCACAGCGCCTCCTCGGTCGCCGAGGCGGTCGGGAAGCTGGGTGCCTGCGCGGTCGAGGAGAAGCTCGACGGCATCCGCGTCCAGGTGCACCGCGACGGGGACACCGTGCGGGTGCACACCCGCACCCTGGACGACATCACGGACCGGCTGCCCGAGGTGACCGCCGCGGCGCGGGAGCTGGCGGTGGGGCGGTTCATCCTGGACGGGGAGGTCATCTCCTTCGACGGCACGGGGCGGCCGCGGTCCTTCCAGGAGACCGCCGGGCGGGTCGGGTCCCGGGTGGACGTGGTGACGGCGGCCCGGGAGACGCCCGTCGCCCCGGTGTTCTTCGACGCGCTCTCGGTCGACGGCCGCGACCTGCTGGACCTGCCGTTCACCGAACGGCACGCGGAACTGGCCCGGCTGGTCCCGGAACCGATGCGGGTGCGGCGCACGGTGGTGTCGGGACCCGAGGACCTGGACGCGGCGGAGCGGTTCCTCGCCGAGACGCTGGAGCGCGGGCACGAGGGCGTCGTCGTCAAGGCCCTGGACGCTTCCTACAGCGCGGGGCGGCGCGGCGCGTCCTGGCTGAAGGTCAAGCCGGTGCACACGCTGGACCTGGTGGTGCTGGCCGCCGAGTGGGGTCACGGGCGGCGCACCGGGAAGCTGTCCAACCTGCACCTGGGCGCCCGCGCCGGCGACGGCGGCTTCGTGATGCTCGGCAAGACGTTCAAGGGCATGACCGACGCGATGCTCCGGTGGCAGACCGAGCGGCTGCGGGAGATCGCGGTCGACGAGAGCGGCTACACCGTGACCGTGCGTCCCGAACTCGTCGTGGAGATCGCCTACGACGGCCTGCAGCGCTCCAGCCGCTACCCGGCCGGTGTCACCCTGCGCTTCGCCCGGGTGATCCGCTACCGCGAGGACAAGCGCCCGGAGGAGGCGGACACGGTCGAGACCCTGCTCGCCGCCCACCCGGAGGTACGGCCGTGACGAAGGCCCGCAGCGCCGGGCTGCTGCTGTTCCGGCGCACCGGCGTGGGCGTCGAGGTGCTGCTCGGTCACATGGGCGGCCCCTTCTACGCACGCCGGGACGCCGGCGCGTGGACGGTGCCGAAGGGCGAGTACGAGCCCGACGAGCCCGCCTGGGAGGCGGCGCGCCGCGAGTTCGAGGAGGAGCTGGGGCTGCCCCCGCCGGACGGGGAGGCGGTGCCTCTCGGGGAGGTGCGCCAGTCGGGCGGCAAGACCGTGACCGCCTGGGCGGTGGAGGCCGACCTGGACCCGGCGGCCGTGGTGCCCGGCACGTTCACCATGGAGTGGCCGCCCAGGTCGGGACGGACGCGGGACTTCCCGGAGCTGGACCGGGTCGCCTGGTTCTCCCTGGAGCGGGCCCGAGAGGTGGTCGTCTCCGCACAGACCGCGTTTCTGGACCGCCTGGCGGAGCACTCGCTCTGAGAGGCCCTCCCGCGTTGCGGCGCCCACCGGCGCGCGGGAAGGTCGTCAGAGCACAGCCCGTCCCATGGAGGCCAGTGATGCACATCGCCACGGTGAATCCGGCGAACGGCGAGACCGTCAAGACGTACCACCCCATGGACGAGGACGAGCTGGAACGCCGGCTCCAGCTCGCGGAGGCCACGTTCCGCACGTACCGGACGACGGCCTTCGAGGAACGCTCCCGCCTGATGCACCGGGCCGCGGAGATCCTGGACGAGGACCAGGACGCCATCGGCCGGGTGATCACCACGGAGATGGGCAAGCCGATCACGCAGGCCCGCGCGGAGGCCGCGAAGTGCGCCAAGGCGATGCACTGGTACGCCGACCACGCGGCCGGGCTGCTCGCCGACGAGGAGCCCGGCGCCTCCGACGTGAAGGACTCCGGCGCCTCCCGGGTGCTGGTGCGCTACCGGCCGCTGGGGCCGGTGCTCGCGGTGATGCCGTGGAACTTCCCGCTGTGGCAGGTGGTGCGGTTCGCCGCCCCCGCACTGATGGCGGGCAACGTCGGGCTGCTCAAGCACGCGTCGAACGTGCCGCAGACCGCCCTGTACCTGGAGGACCTCTTCCACCGCGCGGGCTTCACCGAGGGCTGCTTCCAGACCCTGCTGATCGGCTCCGCCGCGATCGACGACCTGCTGCGGGACGAGCGGATCAAGGCGGCCACCCTGACGGGCAGCGAGCCCGCGGGCCGGGCCGTCGCCTCCACCGCCGGGGAGATGATCAAGAAGACGGTGCTGGAGCTGGGCGGCAGCGACCCGTTCGTGGTCATGCCGTCAGCCGACCTGGACCGGGCCGCCGAGGTCGCGGTGACCGCCCGGGTGCAGAACGCCGGGCAGTCCTGCATCGCCGCCAAGCGGTTCATCGTGCACACGGACGTCTACGACGCCTTCGCCGAGCGGTTCGTCGCCGGGATGAAGGCGCTGAAGGTCGGCGACCCGACCGAGGAGGACACCGACGTCGGTCCGCTCTCCAGCGAACAGGGCCGCGAGGACCTGGAGGAGCTGGTCGACGACGCCGTGCGGGCCGGCGCCACGGTGCTGTGCGGTGGCGAACGCCCGGACGGGCCCGGCTGGTTCTACCCGCCGACCGTGCTGGCCGGGATCGACCGGGAGATGCGCATCCACCGGGAGGAGACCTTCGGGCCGGTCGCCACGCTCTACCGCGTGGACGACCTGGACGAAGCGGTACTGATCGCCAACGACACGCTTTTCGGGCTGAGTTCCAACGTCTGGACCCGTGACGAGGCGGAGATCGACCGGTTCGTGCGGGATCTGGAGGCGGGCAGCGTGTACGTGAACGGCATGACGGCGTCCCACCCGGCGTTCCCGTTCGGCGGGGTGAAGCGCTCCGGGTACGGGCGTGAGCTGTCCGGGCACGGAATCCGCGAGTTCTGCAACATCACCACGGTTTGGCACGGCGCGTGACGCCCGCACGGCTACGATCCCGACTGTGAACCGCGAAGTGACACTGCCTCTGATCGTCGACGATCGCGGCACCCTCCAGGTGGCCGCCGCCGACGTCAGCAAGCTGCTGCGCACGGTGGGAGGCCGGTGGGTCCGGCTGGTCGAGGCCGGCGAGGGCGGGCTCGACGAGGACACGGTCGCCGCGCTGACGATCGAACTCGCGAAGCTCGCCGACCGGATCGACGTCGCGTGCATCGCCCACAGCAGCGGCACCACGCCGTGACGGACACCACGAGAAACGTGAGACCCGGCGGTGCCGCCCGCACCGCCGGGTCGTTCCGTGGGGGCAGCCGCTAGCGGATGGGCATGCCCGAGAGGGTGCGGGCGATCACCAGGCGCTGGATCTCGCTCGTCCCTTCGAAGATGGTGTAGATGGCGGCGTCCCGGTGCATCCGCTCGACCGGGTACTCGCGGGTGTAGCCGTTGCCGCCGAGGATCTGGATCGCCTGGGCGGTGACCTTCTTGGCGGTCTCGCTGGCGAACAGCTTCGACATCGAGCCCTCGGCCGCGGTGAACGGCTTGCCGTTGACCGCCATCCAGGAGGCGCGCCACACCAGCAGGCGGGCGGCGTCGATCTGGGTGCGCATGTCGGCGAGCTGGAAGGCGACGCCCTGGTTGTCGATGATCGGGCGGCCGAACTGTTCACGCGTCTGGGCGTACTCCAGGGCGACCTCGTAGGCGGCGCGGGCGGTGCCCACCGCCATGGCGCCGACGGCCGGGCGGGACGCCTCGAAGGTGGCCATGGCGGCGTTCTTGACGCGCTCGCCGCCCTTCTTAGCCCGCTCCCGGGCGCGGGCCAGGCGCTCGTCCAGCTTCTCCTTGCCGCCGAGCAGGCAGGAGCCGGGGACGCGGACGTTGTCCAGGATGACCTCGGCGGTGTGCGAGGCGCGGATGCCGTGCTTCTTGAACTTCTGGCCCTGCGAGCAGCCGGGGGTGTTCGGCGGGATGATGAAGGAGGCGTGGCCCTTGGAGCCGAGGTCCGGGTCGACGACCGCGACCACGACGTGGACGTTGGCGATGCCGCCGTTGGTCGCCCACGTCTTGGTGCCGTTGAGGACCCACTCGTCCTTGGCCTCGTCGTACACCGCGCGGGTGCGCATCGACGCCACGTCGGAGCCGGCGTCGGGCTCGGAGGAGCAGAACGCGGCGACCTTCACGTCGTTCGCGTCGCCGTACATCTGCGGGATCCAGGTGCCGATCTGCTCCTCGGTGCCGTTGGCGAGGACGCCGACGGCCGCGAGGCCGGTGCCGACGATCGACAGCGCGATGCCCGCGTCGCCCCAGAACAGCTCCTCCATCGCCATGGGGATGCCGAGGCCGGTTGCGTCGAAGTACTGCTGGGCGTAGAAGTCCAGGGAGTAGATGCCGACCTTGGCCGCCTCCTGGATGACCGGCCAGGGAGTCTCCTCACGCTCGTCCCATTCGGCGGCGGCGGGGCGGATGACGTCGGCGGCGAAGCCGTGCAGCCAGTCCCGCACCTCCTTCTGTTCGTCGTTGAGCTCCATGGTGAACTCGGCCATGACTCCTCCAGCGGCGGCACACGTGCGTGTTACTTGCGGTAACCCCAGTCTGTTACCGGCAAGTAGGAAAAGTCAACTCCCCAGGACGGGTCGGTATCCCGTTCGATGTCCGGACCGTGGTCAGTGTTAGTTTGCGCAGGCGTCACCGATTCAGCACGGGTGGGGAGAGCACATGGACACCACACAGCGGACCGAGCAGCAGCGGTCCGCCGACCGACGCCGGCGCGAGCTGCTGGAGGCCGCCGACCGAGTGGTGCTCCGCGACGGCCCGGGAGCCTCGATGAACGCCATCGCCGCCGAGGCCGGCATCACCAAGCCGATCCTCTACCGGCACTTCGGCGACAAGGGGGGACTCTACGCCGCCCTGGCCAAACGGCACACCGACGCCCTGCTGTCCTCGCTGCGGGCCGCCCTGGACGCCCCCGCGGAGCGGCGGGAGCGGGTCGAGGCCACCCTGGACACCTACCTGTCGGCGATCGAGGCGCGGCCCCAGGTGTACCGCTTCCTGATGCACCCGGCGGAGGGCGCGCCGAGCGACCAGACCTTCGACGTCGGCAAGCACTCGGCGCCGCTGCTGCGCCGGATGGGCGAGGAGCTGGCGCAGGTGATCGAGGAGCGCCTGGACCTCGGACCGGGCAGCCACCAGCTGGCCCGGGTCTGGGGCCACGGCATCGTCGGCATGATGCACGCGGCCGGCGACTGGTGGCTGGGCGAACGCCCCTGCTCGCGGGCCGAGTTGGTGCGCAGCCTGGCCGACCTGCTGTGGGGCCGCCTGGCGGCCGCGGGCGACAAGGCCGGAGGTCCGGGGTTCTGAACCCCGGACCGGGGCCCGGCTCGGGCGGGGCGGTGGAGCCGCGGCTCCCGGCACGGCCGTCAGGCCGGGCGGTGCCAGGAGGCCCGGGAGACCTGACGCATCAGCTTGCGGTGGCGGCGGCCGGCGAGCCGGTCGGCGTAGACCGTGCCCTCCAGATGGTCGCTCTCGTGCTGGAGGCACCGGGCGAAGAAGCCCGTGCCGTGCACGGTGACCGGCTCCCCGGTCACGGTGACGCCCTCGACCACCGCATGGTCGTACCGCTCCGTCCCCGCCTCCAGGCCGGGCAGCGACAGACAGCCCTCGGGGCCGCGCACCACCACACCGTCCGTCACCACCGGCCGCGGGTTCACCACGTGCCCCAGATGGCGCACTTCCTCGTCGTCCGGGCAGTCGAAGACGAACACCCGCAGCGGCACCCCGATCTGGTTCGCGGCCAGGCCCACGCCCCGCGCCGCGTACATCGTCGCGAACAAGTCGTCCACCAGCCGGGCGAGTTCCGGACCGAAGTCGGTGACCTCCGCGCAGGGCGCGTGCAGCACCGGGTCGCCGAGCAGGGTGAGGGGCCGGACGCGTCCGTGGACGCCGGGGATGGAGCCGTGTCGCATGGCGGCAAGGGTACGGTCCTAGCGACCCCGCCCCGTCTCACGATGGAGGCCACGGTTCAGGAGGGCGAATGGATCTCGATAGGCTGAGCCCACACCACGTGGCCGTCAGGCACAGACGCGGCGCGTACGCAAGGAGGATCGAGAACTGATGGCAGGCAACTCGGACCCGCTCACGCCGCGGGCCAAGCTGGCCGTGACCGCCGGAAAGGCGGTCGCAGCGGCGTCCCGCGCCGCGGGACGCGGCAGCGGTTCGGTGATCGGCGGCCGGGTGGCACTCAAACTCGACCCCGATCTCCTCGCCCGGCTCGCCCAGCACCTGGACGTGACCCTCGTCTCGGCGACCAACGGCAAGACCACCACCACCCGGCTCATCGCCGAGGCGCTCAAGGCGGCCGGCCCGGTCGTCTCCAACGCCCTCGGCGCGAACATGCCGGCCGGCATCACCTCGGCCCTCGCGGCCGGCGCGGAGTCCCGCTTCGGTGTGATCGAGGTCGACGAGAAGTACCTCGTCGGCGTCGCCCAGGCCACCGAGCCGAAGTGCATCGCGCTGCTCAACCTCTCCCGCGACCAGCTCGACCGCGCCGCGGAGACCCGGATGCTCGCCGAGAACTGGCGCGAGGGCCTGGCCGGCACCAAGGCCGTCGTCGTGGCCAACGCCGACGACCCGCTGGTGGTGTGGGCCGCCTCGTCCTCCCCCAACGTGATCTGGGTGGCCGCCGGCCAGATGTGGAAGGACGACGCCTGGTCCTGCCCGTCCTGCGGCGGTGTGATGCAGCGCCCCGGCGACGACTGGTTCTGCGGCGAGTGCGGCTTCCGCCGCCCCACGCCGAGCTGGGCGCTCTCCGGCGACCATGTGCTCGACCCGCACGGCTCCGCCTGGCCGATCCACCTCCAGCTGCCGGGCCGCGCCAACAAGGCCAACGCCGCGTCCTCCGCCGCCGTCGCCGCCGTCTTCGGGGTGCCGCCGCAGGTCGCCCTGGAGCGGATGTACCAGGTGCAGGCCGTGGCCGGCCGCTACGACGTCGTCCAGTTCCAGGGCCGTGACCTGCGCCTGCTGCTCGCGAAGAACCCCGCCGGCTGGCTGGAGACGTTCTCCCTGATCGACCCGCCGCCGACCCCGGTGATCCTCTCGGTGAACGCGCGCTCCGCCGACGGCACCGACACCTCCTGGCTGTGGGACGTCGACTACACCCGGCTGACCGGCCACCCGATCTGCGTCATCGGTGACCGCAAGCTGGACCTCGCGGTGCGTCTGGAGGTCGCCAACCAGCAGTTCCAGGTGTGCGAGAACCTCGACCAGGCGATCCAGATGTCTCCGCCGGGCCGGATCGAGGTCATCGCCAACTACACCGCGTTCCAGGACCTGCGCCGCCGCGTCGGCAACTGACCCACGACACCTCAGGGGACTTGAAGTGAGCGACAACCAGCTGCGGGTCGTCTGGATCTACCCGGACCTGCTCAGCACCTACGGCGACCAGGGCAACGTACTGGTCGTCGAGCGCCGTGCGCGGCAGCGCGGCCTGGACGTGGCGCGGCTCGACGTGCGCAGCGACCAGCCCATCCCGACCTCCGGCGACATCTACCTGATCGGCGGCGGTGAGGACCGTCCGCAGCGGCTGGCCGCCGAGCGGCTGCGCCGCGACGGGGGCCTGCACCGGGCCGTGGGGAACGGCGCGATCGTCTTCTCGGTGTGCGCCGGCTACCAGATCCTCGGCCACGAGTTCATCAACGACCTCGGCCAGCGCGAGCCCGGCCTCGGCCTGCTCGACGTGGTGTCGGTGCGCGGCGAGGGCGACCGGTGCGTGGGTGACGTGCTCGGGGACGTCAACCCGCAGCTGGGGCTGCCCCCGCTGACCGGGTTCGAGAACCACCAGGGCATCACCCATCTGGGCCCCTCCGCCCGCCCGTTCGCCCAGGTGCGTTTCGGCAACGGCAACGGCACCGGGGACGGCACCGAGGGCGCGTTCAACGACACCGTCTTCGGCACGTACATGCACGGCCCCGTGCTGGCCCGCAACCCGCAGATCGCGGACCTGCTGCTGAAGCTCGCGCTGGACGTGAACGCGCTGCCGCCGACCGACGACCGGTGGTACGAGGCCCTGCGCAACGAGCGCATCGCGGCCGCCCAGCAGCCCGCATGAGGCGCTGACCGAGCACCGTGCGGGAGGCGTCGGACAGGCCTGTACCGGCCCGTCTGACGTCTCCTCCGCACAGGTGAGCGGGGTGGTCCAGCAGGCGGACGCGAGATGCGGCACCGCCCCCCGGAGCGGCTAGGGTGGCGGGGATCGAGCCGGACAGCGCGGTCCGGTCCCGGCCCACTTCGAGAAGGTTGTTTCGGGCTATGCGCATTGGTGTCCTCACGTCCGGCGGCGACTGCCCCGGCCTGAACGCCGTCATCCGGTCCGTCGTGCACCGTGCCGTCGTCGACCACGGCGACGAGGTCATCGGCTTCCGCGACGGGTGGAAGGGCCTCCTGGAGTGCGACTACCTCAAGCTCGACCTCGACGCGGTGGGCGGCATCCTGGCCCGCGGCGGCACCATCCTCGGCTCCTCCCGGGTGCGTCCCGAGCATCTGCGGGACGGTGTGGAGCGGGCCCGGGGCCATGTCGAGGAGCTCGGTCTGGACGCGATCATCCCCATCGGCGGTGAGGGCACCCTCAAGGCGGCCCGGCTGCTGTCCGACAACGGTCTGCCGATAGTGGGCGTGCCGAAGACCATCGACAACGACATCGCCGTCACGGACGTCACCTTCGGGTTCGACACGGCCGTCGGTGTGGCCACCGAGGCGCTGGACCGGCTGAAGACCACCGCCGAGTCGCACCAGCGCGTGCTGATCGTGGAGGTCATGGGCCGGCACACGGGCTGGATCGCGCTGCATTCCGGCATGGCGGCCGGCGCGCACGCGATCGTGGTGCCGGAGCGACCCTTCGACATCGACGAGCTGACCGCGAAGGTCGGCGAGCGCTTCTCGGCCGGGAAGCGGTTCGCCATCGTCGTCGCGGCGGAGGGCGCCAAGCCGAAGGCCGGGACCATGGACTTCGACGAGGGCGGCAAGGACGTCTACGGCCACGAGCGGTTCGCCGGCATCGCCCGGCAGCTCTCCCTGGAGCTGGAGGAGCGGCTCGGCAAGGAGGCCCGCCCGGTCATCCTCGGGCACGTCCAGCGCGGCGGGACGCCCACGGCGTACGACAGGGTGCTGGCCACCCGCTTCGGCTGGCACGCGGTGGAGGCCGTGCACCGCGGCGACTTCGGGCGGATGACCGCCCTGCGCGGCAACGACATCGTCATGGTGTCGCTCGCGGAGGCGGTGGAGACGCTGAAGACCGTGCCCGAGGCGCGGTACGCCGAGGCGGAGTGCGTGCTCTGATCCTCCGGCCGCCGCCCGGCGCGTGATACGGGCCTCACAGACCGCCCCCGGTGACGGACGTCGCCGGGGGCGGTTCTAGTCTGGTGCGGACCGATTGCGTACAACCTGGATCAAAAGGGAGCCGGCCGATGGATCACAGCGGGCACGGCATGACCATGGATCTGCCGCCGTTCACGCTGGGGCGAGGGCTCGCCTGGTCGGCGGACCCGTTCTTCCTCGTCGCCTGCCTGCTGGGGCTCGCGCTGTACGGCTGGGGCGTGGTCCGGCTGGTGCGGCGCGGTGACAAGTGGCCGGTGGGGCGGACGGTCGCGTTCGTCACCGGTGTGCTGAGCATCGGGCTCGTGATGTGCACGGCGCTGAACGACTACGGCATGGTGATGTTCAGCGTGCACATGGTGCAGCACATGGTCATCAGCATGGTGTCGCCGATCCTGCTCCTGCTCGGCGCCCCGATCACCCTGGCGCTGCGGGCGCTGCCCCCGGCGGCCGTGCGCGGCAGCAAGGGACCGCGTGAGCTGCTGCTGATGCTGCTGCACAGCCGCTACATGCGGGTCGTCACGCACCCGCTGTTCACCATCCCGATGTTCATCGCGAGCCTGTACGCCCTGTACTTCACCCCGGTGTTCGACTTCCTTATGGGATCGGCGGTCGGGCACGCGGCGATGATGGTGCACTTCCTCGCCGTCGGCCTGGTGTTCTTCTGGCCGATCATGGGCGTGGACCCGGGTCCGCACCGGCCGGGGCACCTGATGCGGATGCTGGAGCTGTTCGCGGGCATGCCGTTCCACGCGTTCTTCGGCATCGCGCTGATGATGGCCTCCACCCCGATGGTCACCACCTTCCAGGACCCGCCCGCGTCGCTGGGCATCGACACCCTGTCCGACCAGAACGCGGCCGGCGGCATCGCCTGGGCGTTCAGCGAGGTCCCGTCGGTCCTGGTGCTGATCGCGCTGCTGTTCCAGTGGTACGCCTCCGACCAGCGGCAGGCCCGCCGCACGGACCGCGCCGCCGATCGGGACGGCGACAAGGAGCTGGAGGCGTACAACGCCTACCTGGCCTCGCTCAACGCGCGCGGTTAGCTCCGGCACCGGCCTCGGTCAGCTCCCGCACCGGCCTCGATCCGGGAAACCGGGGCACCATGGAGGGACCGAACCAGGAGGAGGGTGTCGCGATGCCCGGTACCACGAACGGTTCCACCTCGATCAAGACCATGGGAGTGCTCACCGTCGGCGCCCTGGTCGCCGTGACGGCCTACACGGTGGCGCTCGGCAGCAACGGCTGGCTGTGGTTCGGCTGGGTCGTCCTGGGGCTGATCACTCTGGGGATGGTGGCCACCCGCAGCACCTGAGCACCCCGTCCGGGGGCGGCTCGCCTCACCGCGGGGTGAGCCGCCCCGCCAGGTGCACGCCCGGCTGGTACTTGGGCAGCCGGACGGTGATCTTCATGCCCGCGCCCGCGGCCGTCTCGATGACCAGGCCGTGGTCGTCGCCGTAGACCTGGCGGAGCCGGTCGTCGACGTTGGACAGGCCGATGCCGCCGGTGGGGCTGACCTCGCGGGCGAGGATGCGGCGCAGCAGGTCGGGATCCATGCCCGCGCCGTCGTCCTCGATGACCACCAGGGCCTCGGCGCCCGCGTCCTGCGCGGTGATCTGGATGTGGCACTTGTCGGCCTTGCCCTCCAGGCCGTGCTTGACGGCGTTCTCCACCAGCGGCTGCAGGCACAGGAAGGGCAGGGCGACCGGCAGCACCTCGGGGGCGATCTGCAGGGTGACGGAGAGGCGGTCGCCGAAACGTGCCCGCACCAGCGCCAGGTAGTGGTCGATGGCGTGCAGCTCGTCGGCGAGGGTGGTGAAGTCGCCGTGCCGCCGGAACGAGTAGCGGGTGAAGTCGGCGAACTCCAGCAGCAGCTCACGGGCGCGCTCGGGGTCGGTGCGCACGAAGGACGCGATCACCGCGAGCGAGTTGAAGATGAAGTGCGGGGAGATCTGCGCGCGCAGGGCCCGGATCTCCGCCTCGATCAGCCGGGTGCGGGACTGGTCCAGATCGGCGAGCTCCAGCTGGACGGAGACCCAGCGGGCGACCTCCCCGGCGGCCCGCACCAGCACCGCCGACTCCCGGGGCGCGCAGGCGACGAGCGCGCCGTGCACCCGGTCGTCGACGGTGAGCGGGGCGACGACCGCCCAGCGGACGGTGCAGTCCGGGGTGTCGCAGCTGAGCGGGAAGGCCTCGCCGCGGCCGGTGTCCAGGGGGCCGGTGAGGCGCTCCATGATCTCGGCGCGGTGGTGGGCGCCCACGCCGTCCCAGACGAGGACCTCCGCGCGGTCGGTGAGGCACAGGGCGTCGGTGCCGAGCAGGGAGCGCAGCTTGCGGGCCGACTTGCGGGCGGTCTCCTCGGTGAGGCCCGCGCGCAGCGGGGGTGTGGCCAGCGAGGCGGTGTGCAGGGTCTCGAAGGTGGCGTGCTCGACGGGGGTGCCGAGTCCGGCGAGGCCGGCGGGCCGTGCCGTGCGCCGGCCCAGCCAGAACCCGGCGGCCAGCAGGGGCAGCACGGCGACGAGCAGTCCGGCGAGGAAACCGATCACGCGGACACCTCCGTACGCAGCTCTTCCGGCAGGTGGAAGCGGGCCAGGACCGCGGCGGTGCCGGGCGGGACCCGGCCGGGGGTGGCCAGCGAGACCAGCACCATGGTGAGGAAGCCCAGCGGCACCGACCAGAGGGCGGGCCAGGCCAGCAGCGCGTGCCAGGGCCCGGCGCCCGGATAGCCGGCCATGGTGGCGGCCACGGCGAGGAACGCGGAGCCGCCGCCGACCAGCATCCCCGCCGCCGCGCCCGGCGGCGTCAGCCGGCGCCACCAGATGCCGAGGACCAGCAGCGGACAGAACGACGAGGCGGACACGGCGAAGGCGAGGCCCACGGCGTCGGCCACCGGCAGCCCGCCGACCAGGATGCTCGCGGCCAGGGGCACGGCCATGGCGAGCACGGTGCCGAGCCGGAAGTGGCGTACGCCGCGCGAGGGCAGCACGTCCTGGGTGAGCACCCCGGCCACGGCCATGGTGAGCCCGGAGGCGGTGGACAGGAACGCGGCGAACGCTCCCCCGGCGACCAGCGCGCCCAGCAGGTCGCCGCCGGTGCCGCCGATCATCCGGCCGGGCAGCAGCAGGACGGCGGCGTCCGCGTCCCCGGTGAGGGTCAGCTCGGGGGCGTACAGCCGGCCGAGGGCGCCGTAGACGGGGGGCAGCAGGTAGAAGGCGCCGATCAGGCCGAGGACGGCGACGGTGGTGCGGCGGGCGGCGACCCCGTGCGGGCTGGTGTAGAAGCGGACCACCACGTGCGGCAGGCCCATGGTGCCGAAGAAGGTGGCGAGAATCAGCCCGTACGTGGCGTACAGCGGGCGTTCGGTGCGGCTCTCGGCGCGGGAGGGCGACAGGGCGTCGTCGGCGCCGTTGCCGGTGGTGGGGACCTCCGCGCCGGCGGCGAAGGTGAGCCGGGTGCCGCTGTCGACGCGGTGGGTGCCGGCGGGGAGGTGGACCTCGGTGCCCGTGTGGTCGCGGCCGTCGACGGTGCCGTCCACGGTCACCGTGAGCGGGGAGGTGATGCGCAGGTCGACGGTGCCGTCGACGCGCACCACGCGCTGCTCGCGGAACTCGGCGGGCTCGTCGAAGGCGTGGCTGGGCGCCCCGTCGCGCTGCCAGGCGAGCACCAGGAACAGGGCGGGCACCAGCAGGGCGGTCAGTTTCAGCCAGTACTGGAAGGCCTGGACGAAGGTGATGCTGCGCATGCCGCCGGCGGCCACTATCACCGTCACCACCACGGCGACGATCACCGCGCCGAGCCAGTCGGGGGCGTCGGTGAGCACGGTGAGGGTGAGTCCCGCGCCCTGGAGCTGGGGCAGCAGGTACAGCCAGCCCACCCCGACGACGAGGGTGCCCGCGAGCCGTCGCACCGTGTGCGAGGAGAGCCGGGCCTCGGCGAAGTCGGGCAGCGTGTAGGCGCCGGAGCGGCGCAGCGGCGCGGCGACGAACAGCAGCAGCACCAGGTAGCCGGCGGTGTAGCCGACCGGGTACCAGAGCATGTCCGGGCCCTGGATCAGGACGAGTCCGGCGATGCCCAGGAAGGAGGCGGCGGAGAGGTACTCGCCGCTGATGGCGGCCGCGTTGAGCCGGGGGCCGACGGTGCGGGAGGCGACGTAGAAGTCGGAGGTGGTGCGCGATATGCGCAGGCCGAAGGCGCCGACGAGGACGGTCGCGACGGCGACGAGCGCGACGGCGGTGACGGCGTAGGCGGTGTTCACGGTGGTGCCGGTCCCCTGGTCTCAGCGGTCCTCGACGAGCCGCACGAAGTCGCGTTCGTTGCGTTCGGCGCGGCGCACGTACCAGCGGGCGAGCAGGACCAGCGGGGGGTAGAGCCCGAAGCCGAGGACGGCCCACTCCAGGCGGCGGGCGTCCGGGGCGGCGGCGAAGACCAGTGGCAGCGGGCCGATGAGCAGGGCGAGGACGGCGAACACGGTGAGTCCGGCGCGCAGCTGGATGCGCATCAGGGTGCGGACGTAGGTGTGGCCGAGGGTGGTCTGCTCGTCGATCTCGGTGCGGGGGCGGTAGTAGCCGGAGGTGCGGCGGGCGCGGCGGGGCGGCCCGGTGACGACCACCCGGCGTTCGGCGGGTTCCTGGGGCATGTGGTCCTCTCCCCCGTCAGCCCGTGGTCCGGCGCATCAGCAGGTCCCGCAGCTCGCGGGTGTGGCGCCTGCTGACCTGGAGTTCCTCGGACCCGATCAGGACGCTCACCGTGCCGGCGTCGAGCCGCAGTTCGCCGATGTGGCGCAGGGCGACCAGATGGCGGCGGTGGATGCGGACGAAGCCGCGGGAGCGCCAGCGCTCCTCCAGGGTGGACAGCGGGATGCGCACGAGATGGCTGCCGCGGTCGGTGTGCAGGCGGGCGTAGTCGCCCTGCGCCTCGACGTGGGTGATGTCGTCGACGGCGACGAAGCGGGTGACGCCGCCGAGTTCCACGGCTATGTGGTCGGGGTCGGGCTCGTGCACGGGGATGCGCGGGGCGGGGCCCTGCGGGGTGGTGCCGCGCTGGGCGGCGGCCCGCCTGACCGCTTCGGCCAGCCGCTCCTTGCGGACGGGTTTGAGTACGTAGTCGACGGCCTTGAGGTCGAAGGCCTGGACGGCGAAGTCCTCGTGGGCGGTGACGAAGACGACGAGCGGCGGCCGGGCGAAGCCGGTGAGCAGCCGGGCGAGGTCCAGTCCGTCGAGGCCGGGCATCTGGATGTCCAGGAAGACGACGTCGATGGCCTCGGGCCCGTCGGGGCCGCTCTCCAGCGCGCGGTTGATGCGGCGCAGGGCTTCGGTGGCGTCGCCCGCGCCTTCCACGCTGCCGATGCGCGGGTCCGCGTTCAGCAGGTACAGCAGCTCCTCCAGCGAGGGGCGTTCGTCGTCGACGGCGAGGGCGCGCAGCATGAAGGTGGAGTGTAGGGGGGATCTCCGGGTCGGGACTACGTGCCGGACAAGGGCGTTGCCGGGCGCTCCGGCGCCCGGCCGTCTCCGGGCGGACGCGGGGTGGCCGTGGGGCCGGCGTGGATACAGTGCCCGCATGAACAGCAGGCCCACGCCGTTCGACGAACTCGACCGGAAGATCGTCACCGCTCTGATGGCGAACGCCAGGACGTCCTTCGCGGAGATCGGGGCGTCCGTCGGCCTGTCGGCGACGGCGGTCAAGCGCCGGGTGGACCGGCTGCGGGAGACCGGGGTGATCACCGGGTTCACGGCGACCGTGCGGCCCTCCGCGCTGGGCTGGCGCACGGAGGCGTACGTGGAGGTGTACTGCGAGGGGGCGGCGCCGCCGCGGCGGCTGGCGGAGGTGGTGCGCAACCATCCGGAGATCGCGGCGGCGATGACGGTGACCGGGGGCGCCGACGCGCTGCTGCACGTGCGGGCGCGGGACGTGGAGCACTTCGAGGAGGTGCTGGAGCGCATCCGCCAGGAGCCGTTCATCCGGAAGACGATCAGCGTGATGGTGCTGTCGCACCTGCTGCCCGACAGTCCTGAGGCAGGAGTGACGCAGCCCGCCCCGGACGACGCACCGGACGTGCGCTGAAGGGCGGAAAGACGCAGTGTTCCTGCGTGGACGCGCAGGATCCGTCGCTTGTCGGCCGTGAGGCTCCGTTCCTACCGTGGAGTCACCCCCTGTTGACACCGTGTGAAGCGGAGGAACTCCTTCGTGCCCGAATCACGTGTGGCGCGCCCACGGCGCTTCCTCGTCTGCGAACCCCGGTTCTTCGCCGTGCGGTACGCGATCAATCCGTGGATGAGTCCCGACCGTCCCGTCGACGTCTCACTCGCCCGGCGGCAGTGGCTGGCGCTGGTCGACGCCTACCGCCGCCACGGCCATACCGTGGACACCGTGGAACCGTTGCCCGGGCTGCCCGACATGGTGTTCGCCGCGAACGCGGCGGTCGTCGTGGGAGGCCGCGTCTTCGGCTCCCGCTTCCACGCGCCGGAGCGGCGCCCGGAGTCGGTGCCGTACGAGGCCTGGTTCAAGGCGCAGGGGTTCGACGTCCAGCACCCGGAGTCGGTGTGCGAGGGCGAGGGCGACCTGGTGCCCGCCGGGCGGTGGATCCTCGCCGGGACCGGTTTCCGCACCACCCCCGAGGCGCACCGCGAGGTGCAGGAGTTCTTCGGGGTGCCGGTGATCGGCCTGACGCTGGTGGACCCGTACTTCTACCACCTCGACACGGCGCTGTTCGTGCTGGACGAGGAGAACGTCGTGTACTACCCGGAGGCGTTCTCGCCGGGCAGCCGTGAGGTGCTGGAGCGGCTGTACCCGGACGCCGTCCTCGCCACCCGCCAGGACGCCATGGCCTTCGGCCTGAACTCCGTCTCGGACGGCCGTCATGTGTTCGTCTCGCCGGAGGCGACGGCCCTCGCCGACCGGCTGGCCGACCGCGGTTACGTTCCCGTCCCCGTCGACCTGTCCGAGTTCCACAAGGCGGGCGGGGGCATCAAGTGCTGCACTCAGGAGATCCGCTCATGACCTCTGTCGCCCGTACGCGTTCGTCCGCCGAGCTGATCGGCGCGGAGGAGCCGGTCCTCGCGCACAACTACCACCCGCTGCCCGTGGTCGTCGCCCGCGCGGAGGGCGCCTGGGTGGAGGACGTCGAGGGCCGCAGGTACCTGGACATGCTGGCCGGCTACTCGGCGCTGAACTTCGGCCACCGGCACCCGGCGCTGATCGAGGCGGCGCACCGCCAGCTGGACCGGCTCACGCTGACCTCGCGCGCCTTCCACAACGACCGCCTCGCCGGGTTCGCGGAGCGACTGGCCGCGCTCACCGGCCTGGACATGGTGCTGCCGATGAACACCGGCGCCGAGGCGGTGGAGAGCGGCATCAAGGTGGCCCGCAAATGGGCCTACGATGTCAAGGGAGTCCCCCCCGACCGGGCGACGATCGTGGTGGCGGCGGACAACTTCCACGGCCGCACGACGACGATCGTGAGCTTCTCCACGGACGAGGTCGCGCGGTCCGGGTTCGGCCCGTTCACCCCGGGTTTCCGGGTGGTGCCGTACAACGACCTCGCGGCCATGGAGGCGGCCGTCGACGAGACGACGGCGGCGGTGCTGATCGAGCCCGTGCAGGGCGAGGCGGGCGTGGTGGTGCCGGACGACGGCTATCTGGCCGGGGTGCGGGAGCTGACGCGGCGCGCGGGCTGCCTGTTCGTCGCCGACGAGATCCAGTCGGGCCTGGGCCGCACCGGCCGCACGCTCGCCGTGGAGCACGAGTCGGTGGTGCCGGACGTGGTGCTGCTCGGCAAGGCGCTCGGCGGCGGCATCGTGCCGGTGTCGGCGGTGGTGGCCCGGCGTGAGGTGCTCCAGGTACTCCGTCCGGGTGAGCACGGGTCGACCTTCGGAGGGAACCCGCTGGCCGCCGCGGTGGGCACGGCCGTGGTGGAACTGCTGGAGACGGGTGAGTTCCAGCGGCGGGCGGCGGAGCTGGGCGTGGTCCTGCGGGAGGGCCTGGAGGCGCTCGTCGGCAAGGGCGTCACCGGGTTCCGCAGCCGGGGCCTGTGGGCGGGCGTGGACGTCGAACCGGCGCTCGGCACCGGCCGGGACATCAGTGAGCGCCTCATGCGCGAGGGCATCCTCGTGAAGGACACCCACGGTTCGACCGTGCGTCTGGCGCCTCCGCTGACGATCACCGCGGAGGAGCTCCGGGAGGCGCTGCGCACGCTGGAGAAGGTCATCGGCAACGGGGCCTGACCCCGGTCGACGACCGGGGCCTGACCCCGGTCGTCACCGCCCCCGCCGGGTGTCACGGCGGGGGCGTCGGCGTGCCCCGGGTCCGGACCGCGTGCACCGGTGGCCCACGCCCGGGGAGCCCCCGGACCGTCCCCGGGGTGAAGATGGGGGAAGGAATGGGGACAAAGGCGACAGAGCACTCTCAGCGACAGAGAGGCCGTCCGTGGACGGACACAAGGAGCGGGGAGTAACCCGACAGGGGTTCGACGTGGCCGACGCCGCGCCCCTGCTGCTGGACCCGCACGGCCTGGTGGCGGGCTGGACCACCCGGGCGGAACGGCTGCTGGGCCACACCTCGGTGGAGGCCGTGGGCCGCAAGTTCGCCGACCTGCTCGAACCCGACGACGCACAGCGGGTGCCGGACCTGATCGAGCGGTGCCTGTGCGAGAGCGAATGGGCGGGGCTGATGACCGCCCGGCACCGCGACGGGCAACCGGTCGAGCTGATGGTGCGGGTCGCCCCGACCGCGGCGCCGCGCGGCCCCGGCTCGCTGCTGGTGCTGCTGTCGGAGCTGGCCGACGCCCCCGGCTGGGACATGAGCCGCGCCGTGCTGGAGCAGATCGTCGCCGGGAACCCCATCGGCATCGCGATCGTGGACACCGACCTGCGCTACGTGTGGTCCAACGCCGCCCTGGAGCAGTTCGGTGGGGGTCCCGCCGCGCAGCGTCTCGGCCTGCGGTTCGCGGACGTCCAGCCGGGAATGAACGGCGACGCCGTCGAGGAGCGGATGCGGCACGTGCTGGAGACCGGTGAGCAGGTCGTCGACTACGAGCACGTCGGCCGGGTGCGCTCGGCGCCCCTGCGGGAGACCGCGCACATGCTGTCGTTCACCCGGCTGGAGGACGACCGGGGCCGCCCGATGGGCGTGTACTACACCGTCGTCGACATCACCGAGCGGCACCGCGCCCGGCAGCGCCTCGCCCTGCTCGACCGGGCCGGCGAGTACATCGGCCGCACCCTCGACATCATGAACACCGCGCAGGAACTGGCGGACGTCGCCGTGCCCGGGGTCGCCGACTTCGTCACCGTCGACCTGCTGGAGACGGTGCTGCGGGGCGCCGAGCCGGCCCCCGAGCCGCTCGCCGGGTCCGCGCGGGTGCCGCTGCGCCGGGCGGGGCACCGGTCGCTGTTCGAGGACCTGCCGCGGACCGTCGTCGACAGCGGCGCGGTCGTCACCTACCTGGCCGACTCGCCGCCGGTGCGGTGTCTGACCACGGGCCGGTCCTGGCGGCAGGAGCAGCTCGACCCGCTGGGCGTCGAGTGGGCCGTGGGGACACCGGGCGGCCGGGAGTCCACCTTTCTGGAGCTGGGACTGCAGAGCGTGATGATCGTCCCGATCCGGGCCCGTGGCGTCACCCTGGGCATCACCACGTTCTTCCGCCGCCGCCAGAACCCCTTCGACGCGGACGACCTGCACCTGGCCGAGGACCTCGTCTCGCGCGCCGCCGTCTGTGTGGACAACGCCCGGCGCTACACCCGGGAGCGGGACGCCGCCCTCGTCCTCCAGCGCAGTCTCCTGCCGCGCCGGCTGCCCGAGCAGGACGCCGTGCGGGTGGCCGCCTGTTACCGGCCGGCCGACGAGCTGACCGGCCTGGGCGGCGACTGGTACGACCTGATCCCGCTGTCCGGCGCCCGGGTCGCACTGGTCGTGGGCGAGGTGCCGGGGCACGGCATCGGCGCCGCCGCGGCCATGGGGCGGCTGCGCACGGCGGTGCGGACGCTGGCCGCGATAGACCTGCCGCCCGAGGAGGTGCTCGCGCACCTGGACGACCTGGCGTCGAGGTCGGCGCGGGACGACGGCGACGGCGAGGACGGGGACGGGGAGAACGGGGACGGGGACGGCACGGGCCACTCCGTGGGATCCGGCTGCGTGTACGTCGTGTACGACCCGGCGGACGGCCGGTGCACGATGGCCGCCGCGGGCCATCCGGCGCCCGCCGTGGTCGCTCCGGACGGCGCGGTCGGCTTCGTGGACCTGCCCCAGGGACCGCCGCTGGGCGTGGGCGGCCCGCCGTTCGAGGCGGTGGAACTGTCCCTGGCCGAGGGCAGCACGCTGGTGCTGCACACGGACGGCCTGCTGGCGCACGGCGGGGACGGCACGGAGGCCGACCGGGAGCGGCTGCGGCGGGTCCTGGAGAGGACGGCGGGCGAGCTGGAGGTCGGCTGCCGGTCCGTGGTCGACGCGCTGGTCCCGTCCCGCCCGCACGACGACGTGGCCCTGCTGATGGCCCGGACCAGGCGGCTGGCGCCCGAGCAGGTCGCGGTGTGGGAACTGGCGCCGGACCCGGCCGTGGTGGCCGACGCCCGCAGGACCGCTCAGGACCAGTTGTCCCGCTGGGGCCTCGACGACCTGATGTTCACCACGGAACTGCTGGTCAGCGAGCTGGTCACCAACGCGATCCGGCATGCCTCCGGGACGGTCCGGCTGCGGCTGATCCGGGAGCGGGCGCTGGTGTGCGAAGTGCTGGACGGCGGTGCCACCGCCCCGCATCTGCGTCACCCCCGCGCGATGGACGAGGGAGGGCGCGGGCTGCTGCTGGTCTCGCAGCTCGCCGAGCGCTGGGGCACCCGGTTCGTACCGGACGGGAAGATCATCTGGGCGGAGCAGTCGCTGACCGCGCCGCCGGAGTGAGGCGGGGTCATGGCGCAGGCGTCGATCGACTACGAGGCGGTCTACCGGGCGTTGCCGGGCATGGTGGCGCTGCTGACCCCGGACCTGGTGTTCGCGGACGTCAACGAGGCCTATGTGCGCGGCACCGGCCGCGCGCGCGAGTCCCTGCTGGGCCGGCACGTGTTCGAGGTGTTCCCGGAGCCCGTGAACGTACGCGAGGCGAAGAACTCGCACCATCTGCGGGCCTCGCTGCTGCGGGTGCTGGCCACCGGTGAGCGCGACGCGATGGCGCTGCAGCGCTACGACGTCGAGAGCCCGGAGCATTCCGGGAACTGGCAGGAGCACTACTGGTCCCCGGTGAACAGCCCGGTGCTGGCGCCGGACGGACGGGTGCGGCTGATCGTGCACCGGATCGAGGAGGTGACCGAGTTCGTACGCGCCCGGGGCTCGGCGGGCGACGCCGCGGGCCGGGTGCTGGAGGCCGAGCTGTACACGCGCGCCCGGGAGCTGCAGGAGCTCAACAACCGGCTGCGCGAGGCGCACGCCCGGGAGCGCGAGGTGGCGCTGGTGCTGCAGAAGGCCATGCTCCCGGCGAGCCGGCAGATGGGCCATCACCGGGCCGCCGTGCGCTACCGGCCCGCGGTGGGCGCGCTGAACGTGTGCGGCGACTGGTACGACCTGGTCGACCTGGTGGGCGGCCACCGCATCGGCGTGTCGGTGGGCGACGTGGTGGGGCACGGCCTGGAGGCGGCCGGTGTCATGGGCCAGTTGCGCAGCGCGCTGAGCGCCGCCTCCCGGGTGGCCGACGGGCCGGCCCAGGCGCTGAACGTGCTGGGCCGGTACGCCCATGTGGTGGACGGGGCGGAGTCGGCGACCGCGGTGACCAC
Source organism: Streptomyces sp. NPDC085937 (assembly GCF_044540535.1). NCBI lineage: Bacteria > Bacillati > Actinomycetota > Actinomycetes > Kitasatosporales > Streptomycetaceae > Streptomyces > Streptomyces sp. NPDC085937. Next base: position 342,619 of record NZ_JBITSH010000006.1, read on the forward strand.
CTTCATCGATTTCGACCGGCTCGTCGTCACCTACAGCAGTGCCGGTCACCCGCCGCCGGTGCTGCTCCACCACGACGGACGGGTGGAGTTCCTCGACCGGGCCACCGACCCGCCGCTCGACGCCCGCCCGGAACCGAGGCCCCGGCCCCAGGCGTCGACCGGTTTCGCGCCGGGGGCGACGCTCGTGCTGTACACCGACGGGCTGATCGAACGGCGCCGTGAGGACATCGACACCGGGCTGCGGCGGCTGGCCGACGCGCTGTGCCGGCACCGGACGCTGGAGCCCGAGCCGCTGGCGGACACGGTGCTGCGGGAACTGCTGCCGCCCGGGGGCGCCACGGACGACACGGCGCTGGTCGTCGTACGGCTGTGACGACTCCCTGCGGACACTTGCGTCCCGTGCCCCGTGCCGGTCAGGAGCTGGTGCGCGCCCGGTCGGTGCGCGCCGTCCGCTCCACGTTCGACCGGTCCTCGGGGTCCTCGCTGGGCCGGCCGGCGAACCAGGCGTCGAGGATCTCCCTGAGCAGCGGGACGGAGGTGAGACGCAGGCTCAGCGCCAGCACGTTGGCGTCGTTCCAGCGGCGGGCGCCGTCGGCGGTGTACGCGTCGGCGCACAGGGCGGCCCGGACGCCGGGCACCTTGTTGGCGGCGATCGAGGCACCGGTGCCGGTCCAGCAGCACACCACCGCCTGGTCGGCGGTGCCGTCGGCGACCTCTCGGGCCGCCGCCTCGGAGCAGGCCGCCCACCGCGGGTCGTCCCCGGGGCTGAGGGCACCGTGCGTGCGCACCTCGTGGCCGCGTTCGCGCAGTTCGGCGAGGAGGGCGCGGGCCACGGGTTCGTCCATGTCGGAGGAGACGGAGATCCGCATACCGACGAGCGTACCCGCGGGCGTGCGGGCGGCGGCCGGACGCCGTGCGGCGGGCCGTCCGGGGCGGTGCGTTCCGGTTCCCGTCGAACGTGGTGCCCGGCCCCGTCTCCCGGTCCTAGACTGGCAGTTCACGACGTGCCGGATGACCTGCTGGAACGCGGCGACCCCGCCTTCCCAGAGTCGAGGAGCGTGCTTTTGTTCTACTACTTGCTCAAATACGTGCTGCTGGGCCCGCTCCTGAGACTGGTCTTCCGGCCTCGAATAGAGGGCCTGGGGCATGTTCCGTCGTCCGGCGCCGCGATCGTGGCGGGGAACCACCTGTCGTTCTCCGACCACTTCCTGATGCCGGCCGTGCTCAAGCGGCGCATCACCTTCCTCGCCAAGGCCGAGTACTTCACCGGGCCCGGCATCAAGGGGCGGCTGACGGCGTTCTTCTTCCACAGCGCGGGCCAGATCCCCGTCGACCGCTCGGGCAAGGACGCCGGGCAGGCGGCCATCCGCAAGGGGCTCGGGGTGCTGGGCAAGGGGGAACTGCTCGGCATCTACCCGGAGGGCACACGGTCGCACGACGGGCGCCTGTACAAGGGCAAGGTCGGTGTCGCGGTGATGGCCCTCAAGGCGGGCGTCCCGGTGGTCCCCTGCGCGATGATCGGCACGTTCGAGGCGCAGCCGCCCGGCCGGAAGATCCCCCGGATCCATCCGGTGACGATCCGCTTCGGCGAGCCGCTGGACTTCTCGCGCTACGCCGGGATGGAGAACGAGAAGGCGATCCTGCGCGCCGTCACGGACGAGATCATGTACGCCATCCTCTCCCTCTCCGAGCAGGAGTACGTCGACCGGTACGCGGCCGACGTGAAGGCGGCGGAGGCCGAGCGCAAGGCGGAGGAGAAGCGGCGCACGCCGCGCATGCCGCTGCGATGAGCACCGCGGACACGGGTGAGGGGCGGCCGGAACACTCCGGCCGCCCCTCACGGTCGTGCGACTGCAACGGCTACGGCTTCGGCGTGGCGTGCGGGGCGCAGGTCACGTCGGAGCGGTCCACCGTGCCGGTGAGCAGGTAGGTGTCGACCCGGTCGTTCACGCAAGGGTTGAGCAGGCCCGTGACGCCGTGCGAGCCGGCGTCCCGCTCGGTGATCAGGCGGGAGCCCTTGAGCCGCTTGTGCAGTTCGACGGCACCGCCGTACGGGGTGGCCGCGTCCCGCTCGGACTGGACGATCAGCACCGTGGGCAGGCCCTTGCCGGTCTTCACCTCGACCGGGGTCCGCTGGGCGACCGGCCAGGTGGCGCAGGGCAGGTTCATCCAGGTGTTGGACCAGGTCAGGAACGGGTGGTCGCGGTGCAGCCTGGTGGTGTCGCGGTCCCAGGTGCGCCAGTTCGTCGGCCACTTGGCGTCGGTGCACTCCACGGCGGTGTAGACGGCGCTGCCGTTCTCCGAGGCCGCGTTGCCCGCCGCGTCGGTGAGGTCCGGGGCGGCGGCGTCGATCAGCGCCTGGGCGTCACCGGCGACGTACTGGCTGAAGATCTGGGCGGTCGAGGCCCACGCCGAGTCGTAGTACGGGGCGCTCTGGAAGAAGCCGAGCAGCTCCGCCGGGCCGACGACGCCGCCGAGCGGCTTCTTCGCGGCGGCGGCGCGCAGCTTCACCCACTGCGCCTGGACGGCGGCCCGGGTGGTGCCGAGGTGGTAGGTGGCGTCGTTCTTCGCGACCCAGTCCTGCCAGTCCGCCCAGCGGCTCTCGAAGGCGACGTCCTGGTCCAGGTTGGCCTGGTACCAGATCTTCTGCCGCGAGGGGTCGACGACGCTGTCGACGACCATGCGGCGCACGTGGCCCGGGAACAGGGTGGCGTACACGGCGCCGAGGTAGGTGCCGTAGGAGACGCCCAGGTAGTTGAGCTTCTTCTCGCCCAGGGCGGCGCGGATGACGTCGAGGTCGCGCGCGGTGTTCGGCGTGGTCATGTGGGGCAGCATCGCGCCGCTGCGCTCGTAGCAGCCCTCGGCGTACTCGCGGGCCAGCGCGCGCTGTTCGCGCTTGTCGGCCTCGGAGCCGGGCACCGGGTCGGCCTTGGGCGCCTTGACGAACTCCTGCGGGTCGGCGCAGGAGATGGGCGCGGACTTGCCGACGCCGCGCGGGTCGAAGCCCACGAAGTCGTACGCCTTGGCCGTGTTGGCCCAGACGGGGTTCTTCGCGGTGACCCGGGTCGGGAAGCGCAGACCGGAACCGCCGGGGCCGCCGGGGTTGTACAGCAGCGCGCCCTGGCGCTCGCTCTTCGTGCCGGTGCTGCCGATGCGGTCGACGGCGAGCTTGATCTGCTTGCCGTTCGGCTTGGCGTAGTCCAGCGGCACCGAGACCCAGCCGCACTGGATGGGCGTGGGCAGGTTCCAGTCGGCGGGGCAGTCCCGCCAGTCGATGCCGGTCTTCGCGGCCCGGGCGGCCGCGACCGCAACGCCCTTGGCCTCGCGGTCCTTGCTCTCGTGGGCGGCCGTCGCGCTCGCCGTGGGCGCCGCGACGGCGCCGGCTATGAGTGTCGCCGTGACGAGCACGCCGGCCGAACCGAGCGCCGCCACCCGCCTCTTCGGTCTGCTGTCCCTCAAAGGGGCCTCCCCGTACAGGGTTTCGATGGGTACGGGGGAGGATCCTCGCTCCCCGGACGCCGCGGGGGACAGAGGGGATACGTTTCCTTTGCCAATCCGGTAACCGGACGTGGGAGTTGTCGCATGCGGACGCGGGAGGTGTGACAGCGGACGCGGGAGCGCGTCAGGCGGGTGCCGGGGCGAAGGAGCCCTGTGCCGCGTCCAGCAGGCGCCGCAGCCGCAGGGCGTCCGCCGCCACCGCGCTGACGAGCACGGCGGGACCGGCCAGCGGCAGCACGGCCGTCCCGTTCCCGGGCGCGGCGGAGGCGACCGGCTTCTCCGCGAACTCCGGGTCGGCCACGACGAGCTGCCCGACGGCCCGGTGCCCGCCGAGCACGGCCGGCCCGTCCCAGCCGCCGGGTGCGCCGGGGCCGCAGTCCAGTTCCTGGTCGAGGACCGTGCTTCCGTCGAACCGTACGGTCAGCCGGGAGGTGAGCCGCCCGGGCTCCTCACCGGCCCGCCCCAGGACCAGTTCCTCGCGGAGGACGAGCCGGGCCCCCGGGGCGAGGTCGACGTGGGTGCGGACGGCGAGCTCGCTGCCGGTGACGGAGATCAACGGCTCGGGCAGCCAGTGCAGTTCGCCGCCCTCGGCCACGGTGATCCGTACGTCCTGGCGCGCCTGCCCGCCGTGCTGGCCCGGCAGGGCGAGGGTGGCGGCGGCCGAGCCGAGCCGTAGCCGTGCCCCGGGGCCGACGTCGGCCCGGACCGTGAAGTGGTCCCCGCCGTGCGGACCGCTCATGGCGCCGACGAGCAGGACGTGTGCCGCGGCACCGCTCCCCCGCGTGCGCCGCGGGGTGAGCGGGCCACGGCTCTCCAGGACGGGCAGCGCGGAGCCGCCCCGGCCGTCCGCGCGGGCGTGCACCCGCACCTCGGCCCGGACTCCCGCGGTGTTCACGCCGCCCACGCGGCGAGCCGCTCCCGCACCCAGCCGGCCACCTCCGCGACCCCGCTCTGCTCCCGCAGCGACTGGAACACCACGGGCAGGTGGGCCCGCTGGGCCTTGGCGTCGACCGCCATGCGCCCGAGGTCGGAGCCGACGTACGGCGCGAGGTCGGTCTTGTTGACGACCAGCAGGTCGGCGGTGGTCACGCCGGGGCCGCCCTTGCGCGGGATGTCGTCCCCGCCCGCCACGTCGATCACGAAGATCTGCGCGTCGACCAGCCCTTTGGAGAAGGTGGCGGTGAGGTTGTCCCCGCCGGACTCGACGAGGACCAGGTCCAGCGGGCCGACCGTCTCCTCCAGGTCCTCCACGGCTTCGAGGTTGGCGGAGATGTCGTCCCGGATCGCGGTGTGCGGGCATGCGCCGGTCTCCACGGCGGTGATCCGCTCGGGGGGCAGGACCGCCTCCCTGAGCAGGTAGTCGGCGTCCTCGCGGGTGTAGATGTCGTTGGTCACGACGGCCAGGGACACTTCGTCCCGCAGCGCCCGGCAGAGCGCGGCGACGGTCGCGGTCTTCCCGGACCCGACGGGCCCGCCGAGCCCTATCCGCAGGGCACGACGCGCTCCGTCCGGCCGCCGGGCGTCGGCGCCCATGACGGCGGGCCCGGGATGGGGGTCGATGTGATCACGATGCATGGGGCACCTCCGGGGGTTGCGTCACGTCCGGGTCGGCAGGGGAACGGACGGTCGGGGTTGTCGGGATCGAGGGCCGGAGCCGGTGGACGCACGGGCGCCGGGCGGGCCTCGGGAGGCGGTCGCCGGTGCGGACCTCGGCAGGCGGGCGGTCACCCGGGCGCGCCTCGGTGAGCTGAACGGGCCTCCGCGTCGACACCCTCAGGGGCGCGGGGAACCGCGCGAACACCCCCCGCGCACCCGCACCCGGCGACAAGCCGAACGCACACCCCCGGTGGGCCGACGGGTGTACCCGCCGACGTGCTTCCCGCGCCGACCCGGCCGTTTCCGGCAGGAATCGGGCCGTCACCCGCACGGCGTTCATGACGCGAACAGCCGTCCTACGCGGGCCGCATGCGCCTCGGCGTAGACCTCCAGCAGGGGCGCCGACGCCGCCGGCAGCGCGCCGGTGCCTTCCTCCACGACCCGATGAGCCGCCCGTACCGCCGTCTCCGCCACGCGATCCGCCTCCGGCGCCAGACGGGCGAGGACCGCCGTCGCGTCGAACGGGTCCAGACTGAGCAGCCGTACCGTCGCCGTCGCGGGCCCACCCACGCTCTCGTACAGCGCGCAGTGCGCCGCATCCTCCGCCCCGAGTCCGGCAGCCCGCGCGGCCACCCCCAGAACCACCGGCTGGTGGGCACCCTTCGGGAACCGCCGCGCCAGGGCGTCCAGTTCGGGACTCGCCCAGGTGGCACGGGCAGCGCGCAGCAACTGGCGCCCCAGCTTGCGTGCCGCCGCACGCAGTGCGGGCGACGGCGTACGGGCGTCGGCGGCCGCGTCCAACGCCCCCGGGTCCACACCCAACGCGGCGGACGCGGCGACCGCGGCCGACACCAGCCCCGTGGTGTGCAGCCGCCCCCGGCAGAAGTCCTCCAGGCTCGCCGCCCCGGTGATCCGCCCCGCGTGGACGGCGGCCTCCGCCCCGCCGGAGTGGGCGTGCCCGCCGGCGGGGAACCGTCCGTCGGCCAGGACGAGCAGTGCTGCCCTGGACATCAGAAGAGGAAGTAGCGCTGGGCGAGCGGGAGTTCTTCGGCCGGTGTCGCCTCGACCAGTTCCCCGTCGATGCGCACGGCGAAGCTGTCGGGGTCGATCCTCACCTCCGGCAGGGCGTCGTTCTCCCGCATGTCCGCCTTGGTCACCGAGCGGGTGGAGTCGATGACCGCCCACCGCTTGCCGAGGCCCAGCCGGTCGGGCAGGCCCGCGTCGAGGGCCTCCCGCGCCACGAAGTTGACCGAGTTGGCCGCGGGCGCCCGGCCGATCGCGCCGAACATGGGCCGGGGCAGCACGGGTTGCGGGGTGGGGATGGACGCGTTGGCGTCGCCCATCTGCGCGTAGGCGATCTGGCCGCCCTTGAGGACGAGAAGGGGCTTCACCCCGAAGAACTTCGGCTCCCACAGCACGAGATCGGCCAGCTTGCCGCTCTCCACCGAGCCGATCTCGCCTGCCATGCCCTGCGCGACGGCCGGGTTGATGGTGTATTTGGCGACATAGCGACGCACCCGCTGGTTGTCGGCACGGCCGTCGCCGGGCAGCGCCCCACGCCTGCGCTTCATCACGTGGGCGGTCTGCCAGGTCCGCATGATCACCTCACCGACGCGTCCCATCGCCTGGGAGTCGGAGGAGATGACCGAGATCGCGCCGAGGTCGTGCAGCACGTCCTCCGCACCGATGGTGGACGGCCGGATCCGCGACTCCGCGAAGGCCAGGTCCTCGGGGACGGCGGGGTTCAGATGGTGGCAGACCATCAGCATGTCGAGGTGCTCCTCGACGGTGTTGACGGTGAACGGGCGGGTCGGGTTGGTGGAGCTGGGCAGCACGTGCGGCTGGGAGACCACGGTCATGATGTCCGGGGCGTGTCCGCCGCCCGCACCCTCGGTGTGGTACGCGTGGATGCCGCGTCCGGCGATCGCGGCGAGCGTGTCGCCCACGAAACCGGCCTCGTTGAGGGTGTCGGTGTGGATGGCGACCTGCACGCCGGTCCGGTCGGCCGCGGTGAGCGCGGCGTCGATGACGGCCGGGGTGGAACCCCAGTCCTCGTGCAGCTTCAGCCCCACGGCGCCGCCCCGGATCTGCGACAGCAGCGCCTCCTGCGACACGGTGTTGCCCTTGCCGAGCAGCCCGATGTTCAGCGGGTACGCCTCCATCGCCTCCAGCATCCGCGCCAGGTGCCAGGGGCCGGGGGTGACGGTGGTCGCCTTGGAGCCCTCGGCGGGTCCGGTGCCGCCGCCGACCAGGGTGGTGATGCCGGAGGCCAGCGCCTCGTCGGCGATCTGCGGGCAGATGAAGTGGACGTGCGCGTCGATCGCCCCGGCGGTCAGGATCCGTCCGTTGCCGGCGATGACCTCGGTCTCGGGGCCGATGACCAGGTCCGAATGGACCCCGTCCATCGTGTCGGGGTTGCCGGCCTTGCCGATGCCGGTGATCCGGCCGTCACGGATGCCGACGTCGGCCTTGACGACGCCCCAGTGGTCGACGACGACCGCTCCGGTGATCACGGTGTCGGGGGCGCCCTCGGCGCGGGTGGCGGTGGACTGCCCCATCGACTCGCGGATGACCTTGCCGCCGCCGAACACCGCCTCGTCGCCGGAGCGTCCGGGGCCGCCCGAGCGGTCCTCCTCGATCTCGATCAGCAGATCGGTGTCGGCGAGCCGGATCCGGTCGCCGGTGGTCGGCCCGAACAGGTCGGCGTACGCCTCCCGGGAGATCTCAGGCATCGAGCACGCCCCCCGTCTCCCCGCGCAGCCCGGGTACGGTGCGCGTCCCGGCCAGCGGCACCAGCCGCACCTCGGCGGGGATGCCGGGCTCGAACCGTACGGCGGTGCCGGCGGGGACGTCGAGCCGCTTGCCGCGGGCCGCGGCACGGTCGAACTCCAGGCCCGGGTTGGCCTCGGCGAAGTGGTAGTGCGAGCCGACCTGCACGGGCCGGTCGGCCGCGTTGAGGACGGTGAGGCGGGTGGTCTCGCGGCCCTCGTTGTAGACGATCGGGCCCTCGGCGAACAGGATCTCTCCGGGTGTCACGGCGCTCCTCCGTCAGACGATGGGGTCGTGGACGGTGACGAGCTTGGTGCCGTCCGGGAAGGTGGCCTCCACCTGCACGTCGGGGATCATCTCGGGGACGCCTTCCATGACGTCGTCCCGGGTCAGCACCTTCCGCCCGGACGCCATCAGTTCGGCGACGGTACGGCCGTCGCGGGCACCCTCGAGGATGTGCGAGGTGAGGAGCGCGACCGCTTCGGGGTGGTTGAGCCTGAGCCCGCGCTCGCGGCGCTTCGCCGCCACGTCGGCCGCCACATGGATGAGCAGCCTCTCCTGCTCGTGCGGGGTCAGTTGCACGGCATCCACCTCACCGTCCTCGCTCCGGGCCGTGCGGGGCCCGGTGGCCGCGGCCACGGGAAGGCTCCCCGGTGGCGTGGACCCGGAGGCTAGCCGGGCGGCGTTTCGAGGACGTTAACCGCGCGACGCCCCGGCGCGGTTACCGGGCCCGGCACGGCGTGTCGTCACCAGGTCGATCGGAAGCGGCGCGGCCAGCCGCCAACGAGGCAGGCGTCCCTCCCGGCTCAGGCGGGGGAGGCGGGGCGGCCGGTGGCCATCAGGGCGCGTGTGCCGTCGGCGAGGACCTGCGGGGGGATGTCGCCGAACATCGCCATCTGGGCGGCGAACCCCTGCACGAGCGCGATCATCGCGCGGGCCATCGCGTCGACGTCGGCGTCCTCGGGCAGCAGGCCGGCGTCCTGGTAGCTCCGCGCCATGCCGCCCCACGCCTCGCGGATCTTCGCGTAGCCCTCGGCCAGCACGGCCGTCAGCGACGGTGTGCGGGTGCTCTCGGTCCACACCTGGATCATCAGCCGCGGGAACAGCCACTCCCCGGTCTCCAGGGTCGCCGGCCGCACCTGCCGCATCAGGGTCAGGGCGCGCGGGACCATCACGTCGGGGGTGGGCGGCGGGCTCTCCTGGGCGGCCTGCTCCAGGGTCCCGCGCACCGTCTCGAGCACCTCGGAGGCGATGGCCGCGATCAGTTCCTCCTTGCCGCTGAAGTACCGGTAGACGGCACCGGCGGAGAGGTCCACCTCTTTCAGCACGTCCTGCATCGACGTGGCGTGGAAGCCGTTGCGGGCGAAGCAGACCGCGGCGCCGTCGAGGATCTGCCGGCGGCGGGCTTCGAGGTGTTCCGGGGATACGCGAGCCATGCCGCCAACCTAAAACGAACATTCCTTCTTGACAAGGGAACGGATCGGCGGGACGGTGAGGTCAACACAAAACGAACGATCCTTCTTTTTACTGGAGTCCAGGATGTCTCCCACGTCCCTGACGCAGCACCGCCGGATCGCGGCCGTCCTGGTGCTGATCCCCACCCTGGTGGCGCTCGCCCTGTGGGCCTTCGCCTGGCCGGCGGCCCGCACGGCGCCGAGAGACCTGCCGCTCGGCGTGGCGGGCCCGTCCTCGGCGACCGCGCCGCTCGCGCGGCAGTTGGAGGAGCAGAAGGGCGCCTTCGACCTCCACCGCTACCCGGACGAGTCCGCGGCCCGTGCCGCGATCGAGGACCGCGAGGTGTACGGGGCGGTCGTCGTCACCGGGCAGGGCCCGAAGCTGCTGACCGCGTCGGCCGCGAGCCCGGCGGTGGCGCAGCTGCTCCAGCAGGCGGTGGAGCAGCGGGCGGCCGCTTCCGGCGGGGAGGTCGTGACGGAGGACGTGGTGCCGGCCGCGGCGAGCGACCCGCGCGGGGCGGTGCTGAACACGAGCGTGCTGCCGCTGGCGCTGGCCGGGATCGGCGCGGGGGTGGCGGTGACGGTGCTCGGGCTGCGCGGTGTCGTCGCGGTGGCCGCGCTGGCCGGCTCCGCGACGCTGGTCGGCGTGGTCGCCGCCGCCCTCGCGCACAGCTGGCTGGCTGCCCTGCCGGGCGACTGGTGGGCCGTGGCGGGCACCTTCGCCCTGGCCACGCTGGCCGTGAGCGGGGCGGTCGCAGGGCTCGCGGCCTTGTTCGGGCGGCCCGGTCTCGGGCTGGGCTCCCTCCTCGTGATGCTGCTGGGCAACCCGTTCTCGGGTGCCGCCTCGGCGCCGGAGATGCTGCCGGAGCCGGCCGGGGCGATCGGCCAGTGGCTGCCGCCGGGTGCGGGGGTGTCGCTGCTCCGCTCGGTGTCCTTCTTCGACGGGGCGGCAGCGGTGGGGCCCGCGCTCACGCTGACGTGGTGGGCGGTGCTGGGACTGGGGGCGGTGCTGGTGGGTCACGCGGTGCGTGTGCGTAGGGCGGCGCCTGCGCGGGAGGCGCCCGAGCGTGAGCCGGCGTTGGCGAACTGACCCGCCCCCTTCCGGAACGACCGCGCACCCCCGCTGTGGCGGAGGGGGGTGCGCGGGTCTACGTGGTCGCGCACCGCCCGGCGGCCCGCCGACGACGCCGGCCCCGCCCGGTCGCGGGCGGCCGTGCCGCCGGGGCGGCACAGGTGGGCGCAGGCGGCACCCCGCAGCGCTGGGTTGCGCAGCGGGCCTTACGGCCACCGGGGTGCCGGGGTGCCGGGGACTGTTGTACGCCGGGTGCGGGCCGGTGGGAGCCGGTCGCGCAGTTCCCCGCGCCCCTGGAGGGGCGCCGACTGCGGGCAGTCGTGCCGCCGGGGCCGCACGCGACAGCCGCGACTCCATGAGGGCTGGGCGCCGGGGTCAGGAAGGGCCCGGGCCCCGGTGTTCCGCGGCGATGCCGAAGCGGCCGTGTTCACGCGAGGCGGACGCGACCTCGCGCAGCCCCGCCACCGTGCTGATCACCGGCTCCTCGACCGCGCCCTCGGCCTCCTCCAGCCGCCGCAGGTCATCGGCGGAGACAAGGGCGACGAGCGGCTTCCCGTGCCGGGTCACGACGACCCGCTCACCGCCGTACACCACGCGGTTGATCAGGTCGGCGAGCTCGGCCCTGGCCTGGGTCACCGGAATCTCGTAAGCCATGCGGCCATCATAACGTGACGTACGTCCTGTACATTTTTTACAGACAACGAGACAGGAGGGCACCATGACCCGACCGTCCGCCCGCCACGTCCTGCCCGAGTTCACCGGCCGCACGGCTTCCGGACACCGGACGACGGATCCGTACGCCAGGCTCCTCGAGGAGCGGATCGTGGTCCTCGGGACGCGGATCGACGAGACCGCGGCCAACGACGTGACGGCCCAGCTCATGTACCTGGAGCACCACTCCCCCGACCGGGACGTCTCGCTGTACGTCAACTCCCCCGGCGGCCCCTTCCACGCCATGTCGGCGCTCCACGACGCCCTGACCTACGTCACCTGCGACGTCGAGACCGTCTGCCTGGGCCGTGCGGAGGGCACCGCCGCACTGCTGCTGGCCGCCGGCACCCCGGGCAAGCGCTCCGTACTGCCCGGCTCCCGCCTGGTGCTCCGTCAGGCCTCCCTGCCGGAGCCGGTGGAGGGCAGGGCGAGCGACCTGGCCGTCCGGGCCGACGAGCTGAACCGGATCAGGGTCCGCACGGAGGAGATGCTGGCGCGGCACACCGGCCGGCCCGTGCGGCGGGTGCGCGAGGATCTGGAGCGGGACACGGTCCTCGACGCGCAGGCCGCGGTGGACTACGGCCTGGCGGACCGGATCGTGCCGCACCACAGGGCCGCCCGCCCCGCCACCGGCGCGAGGTGAGCCGCGGATGCTGCCACCGGAACTGCCCCCGCTGCCCGCGCTGACCCGCGCGGAGGCCGAACTGATCGACCGTTACCTGGAGGCCGTCGACCAACTCGGCCGGGTCAACCCGGCCCAGGGCGGCGACACCTACCGAAGTCTGCGCGCCGCCCAGGCGCTGGTCGGCAAGGCGGTCGCGCTGCGCGACGCCCTGACGTTGATGCACCGGCGCGGCGAGAGCGAGCTGCACGCCGAAACCCTGGCGCGGGCGTTGCGGGTGCTGGACGGTGAGCGGCGCACGGCCAGGGTCACGCTGCCGCCGCAGGCAGGGAGTTGACGCGAGCGGGCGCGGAACACCGGGCGCGCCCGGACGGGACACGCCGCGCACGGGTGAAACAGACCGAACGGCGTACCCCCATCCGGCGTAGACATACCTCCTGTTCCGGTGCTGCCGAAGTTGCCCCACACGCGCGCCCGTCAGGCGGAATTGAGCATTCCGTCGCTGGTCCGGGGCTCCTGCGCCTCGTCGACGGCGAGTCGAACGGACAGCCGTCCACCCGAACGGGTGAGTGGTGAGTAACAACACAAACCCCCCGTTCCGTTGGGAAATCGACCGCGAAATGAAGCAAGATCCCTGACTGACGACAAGACCCCGCCGCCGCGGCGGGGCGATCCGGGCGGACGCCGAGTCCTGCCGCCGCCCGGATGACCGGTCGACAGGAGTGGATCGGCAGGAGTGGAGGACCCAAGCACGACGGGTCGCCGGAGCTCACGTTCCGAGCAGCCCTTGGGGTGAAGCCGCTGACGCGGCCGGGCTACTTCGCCAGCCCGAATCCGACAGGTCATCCTTCACAGGCGGCTGACGAAGGGTTGCGCATGAGTGCGCTCAATCGTGTCCCGTCTCTCATGGCCCGGGCCGGCACGGCCGGGGCCCTCACCCTGGCCGCCGTGGGCGGCTCCATCGCGGTCCCCGGAGCGGCCTCGGAGGCCGCGGCGGCGACCGCGGGCACCAAGGCCCTGAAGGTCGCGGCGTCCAAGAAGGGCGCGCCGTACGCGTGGGGCGCCACCGGGCCGAACCGGTTCGACTGCTCGGGCCTGACGCTGTATTCGTTCAAGAAGGCGGGCAAGAAGCTGCCCCGCACGGCCGCCCAGCAGTACAACAACTCCCGGCACATCTCCAAGAGCAGCCGGAAGGCCGGGGACCTGGTGTTCTTCCACTCCGGCAGCTACGTCTACCACGTCGGGATCTACGCCGGTAACAACAAGATCTGGCACGCCCCGAAGACCGGGGACGTGGTGCGGCTGCAGAAGATCTGGACCAAGAGCGTCTGGTACGGCCGCGTGAAGTGACCGACGGTGGCGGCGGCGCCCGCGGGAGCGCCGCCGCCCAGCCGTGACCGTCCCCTGGGCCGGGCGCCGCCCACGGGACGCCCCGCAGGGGCCTTCCGTGCCCCTTCGCCACCCCGCCGGCCCGCGCCGTGACATGACGTGAAGTGCCGAGCGTGCCGTCAGAGCTCCGGCTGCACCGCCGCCGTGACCGCCACCTCCGCCGCCGTGACCGCCTCCGTCGGCGCGGCGGTGACCGCGGTCCCCGGCCAGGGGAGTTCGACCGCGACGGTCTTGCCGCCCTGGCGCGTGGGGCGGACTCTCAGCCTGCCGCCGCATTCCGCGGTCAGCCAGCGGATGATGACCAGGCCGCGCCCGTTGTCCTGCTGGACCGCGGCGGGCAGCCGTCTGGGCAGACGCGGGTGACTGTCCGTCACCCCGATGTGCACCCGTTCCTCACGGACCAGGACGACGTCGACCGTGAACGTGGGTGACTGGCCGAGAGTGTGCTGCACCGCGTTGGTGGCCAGTTCCGAGACGATCAGCCGCACCGTGTCGTACAGTTCGGCGTCCGGTGGCAGGCCCCATTCCGCCAGCGCGCCGGCCACGTGGGCCCGCGCGGCGGCGACCGAGGCGGGATCGCTCGGCAGAGTGACGGATGCTTCCAGATGGTCTGCCATGGCGACGTCGTCCCTTTCCCACGGGACCGCAGTCCGACACGGAGCGGCTGGTTCGAGTACGGTCCCGCACTGGTGCTTCGTCGCCAGACTGCCATCACCGCAGGGCGCGGCGCGGCGATCCACCAAGATATGCATATATCTGTCGCTCAAAGCGGTGAACTCTGCGACGGGAGACCGTATCCGGGCGGCTCGGAAGGAGTAAGGAGAGGCCCATGCAGCACGGTCCCGCGGTGCGCCGCAGAAAACTGGGCGCCGAACTGCGCGCGCTGCGCACCGCGGCGGGACTCACCAGTGGCGACGCGGCCCGGCTGGCAGGCTGGCACCAGTCGAAGGTGAGCCGCATCGAGACGGGCACGAGCGGGGTGAAACCGGCCGACGTACGGTTACTGCTCGACGTCTACGGCGTGGACGAACCGCAGTTGCGGGAGTTGCTGCTGGTGCTGTCGGGCTCCGGGAAGGGCGGCGGGCGGGACCACTGGTGGCACGCCTACCGGGGTGTTCTGCCCCCGACCTACCGGGACTTCATCAGTCTGGAGTCCCAGGCGAGCGCGATGCGCACCCTGGAGACCACGGTGATCCCGGGACTGCTGCAGACCCCGGAGTACGCGCGGGCCGTGACGGAGGCGGCCCTGGAGGGCACCTCGGAGGAGCGCCTGGACGCGCTCGTGGAGGTACGGCTGGCCCGGCAGGACGTCCTGCGGGCCGATCCACCGCTGGAGCTGAACGCGGTCCTCGACGAGGCCGTGCTGCGCCGGGAGGTGGGCGGCCCCGACGTGATGTCCCGCCAGCTCGAACGGCTGATGGAGGCCGCCCGGCTGCCCCAAGTGCGCCTGCAGGTGCTGCCGTTCAGCGCGGGCGCACACATCGGTGTGACGGGTCCGTTCGTCATCTTTTCGTTCTCGCGCACGTCTGACCTGGATGTGGTTGTTCTCGACCACTTGACGAGTAGTCACTACCTGGAGCGGAAAGAAGACCTCCGGGCGTACTCGGAGGCCTTCGACGCCCTCTCGACGCACGCCCTTTCACCCGAGGAGTCGTTGGATTTCATCGCCGGCGCAGCGGCCGGCGCATAAGGAGGCACGATGCCCGCACCGCCTCGGACCATCCCTTCCAGCCTCGCCCTGTGCGATGTGCGGTGGCTGCGCAGCAGCTTCAGCACGGGGGCGAACAACTGTGTGGAGACGGCCCGGCCCGCCACCGGCCCCCTGGCCGGACTGCTCGCCGTGCGTGACAGCAAGGCCCCGGACGGGCCGGCGCTGCTCTTCTCCCCCGACAGCTGGGCGGAGTTCGTGACCGCGGTCCGCTGACCCGGCCACGTCCGCGCCCCTGATCCGACCGAACCCGACCATCCCTTCGAGACCACCCGTCCGAACGATCCGGCCCATCCGTCCGACCACTGCGATCCGGCCGGTCCCTACGATCCCGCCGATCCGAACGTTCCGACCCATCGGTACGTTCCGACCGGTCAGCCGTTCATCGCGCGACGCACGGCCGTGCCCCGCCGACTCATGGCCGCGTTTCGCCGATCACCCGTACAGCGCGTTCGATCTCCGCCCCGGACAGGTCGGCCCGGGCGGTCAGTCTGAGCCGTGAGATGCCGTCGGGCACGGAAGGAGGACGGAAGCAGCCCACGGACAGACCGGCCGTCCGGCAGTCGGCCGCCCAACGCACGGCCTGCTCCGGGGACGGAGCGCGCACGGAGACGACCGCGGCGTCCGGACGTACCGCTTCCAGACCCGCGGCCGTCAGCCGGGCGTGCAGTTCGCGCGCCACCGCGCCCGCCCGCGCCGCGCGCCCCGGCTCGCGGCGCAGCAGCCGCAGCGCCGCCAGGGCCGCGCCCGCCGCCGCCGGGGCGAGACCCGTGTCGAAGATGAACGTCCGTGCCGCGTTGACCAGATGGCCGATCACCCGGGCCGGACCGAGCACCGCACCGCCCTGGCTGCCGAGCGACTTGGACAGCGTCACCGTGACGACGACGTCGTCGGCGCCCGCGATGCCCGCCGCGTGCGGGGCGCCCCGGCCGCCGTCGCCGAGCACGCCGAGGCCGTGCGCGTCGTCCAGCACCAGCCCCGCGCCGTGCTCCCGGCACGCCTCGGCCAGCGCGGCGAGCGGGGCCGCGTCGCCGTCCACCGAGAACACCGTGTCCGACACCGCCACCGCGGGCCCCGCATGGCCGTCCAGCGCCTTGCGTACGGCGTCCGGGTCGCGGTGCGCCACCACCTGCGTGACGCCCCGGGCCAGCCGGCACCCGTCGATCAGCGAGGCGTGGTTGCCCGCGTCGGAGACGACGAGTGAGCCGTGCGGGGCCAGCGCGGTGACGGCGGCCAGGTTGGCCGCGTAGCCGGAGGAGAACACCAGGGCCGCTTCGAAGCCGCAGAAATCGGCCAGTTCGTGTTCCAGTTCGGCGTGCAGCTCGGTGGTGCCCGTGACCAGGCGGGAGCCGGTCGCGCCGCCGCCCCAGGTCCGGGCGGCCCGGGCGGCCCCCTCGGTGACCTCGGGATGCCGCGCCAGCCCCAGGTAGTCGTTGCTCGCGAGATCGAGGAGCGGCGTGCCGGCCGGCCGGGGGCGCAGGGTGCGGACGAGCCCGGCCCTGCGGCGCTGCTCCGCCTGATCGTCGATCCAGCCGAACGCCATGGGTCCTCCGGGGCTTTTGTAGGCAGTGAACAGACATTAGCGGCAGGCGGGCCGGACCTCTGTGTGGTGATACCCACACCGCCGGACGGCTCTGTTGTATGAAGTCTCCTTGGCCCGGACGGGCCGGGTAGGACAGGATCGGCTCCCATGGACCTGCTGAACACGCTGGTGGACAAGGGGCTTCGGCGCGAGACGCCGACACGGGACGAGGCACTGGCCGTCCTCGCGACGACCGACGACGATCTGCTCGACGTGGTGGCGGCGGCCGGGAAGGTGCGCAGGCACTGGTTCGGCCGCCGGGTGAAACTCAACTATCTGGTCAACCTCAAGTCCGGGCTGTGCCCGGAGGACTGCTCCTACTGCTCCCAGCGGCTCGGCTCGAAGGCCGACATCCTCAAGTACACCTGGCTGAAGCCGGACGAGGCGTCCCGGGCGGCCGCCGCGGGTCTGGCCGGCGGTGCGAAGCGGGTGTGCCTGGTGGCGAGCGGCCGCGGTCCGACGGACCGGGACGTGGACCGGGTGTCCGACACCATCAGGACCATCAAGGAGCAGAACGAGGACGTCGAGGTGTGCGCCTGCCTGGGCCTGCTCTCCGACGGCCAGGCCGAACGGCTGCGCGAGGCGGGCGCGGACGCCTACAACCACAACCTCAACACGTCCGAGTCGACGTACGGGGAGATCACGACCACGCACACCTACGCCGACCGGGTGGACACGGTGCGCAAGGCGCACGCGGCCGGTCTGTCGGCCTGCTCCGGGCTGATCGCCGGCATGGGTGAGACCGACGAGGACCTGGTCGACGTGGTGTTCTCACTGCGCGAGCTGGACCCGGACTCGGTGCCGGTCAACTTCCTGATCCCGTTCGAGGGCACCCCGCTCGCCAAGGAGTGGAACCTGACCCCGCAGCGCTGCCTGCGCATCCTGGCGATGGTGCGGTTCGTCTGCCCCGACGCCGAGGTGCGGATCGCGGGCGGCCGCGAGGTCCATCTGCGCACGATGCAGCCGCTCGCGCTGCACCTGGCCAACTCGATCTTCCTCGGCGACTACCTCACCAGCGAGGGCCAGGCCGGCAAGGCGGACCTGGAGATGATCGCGGACGCCGGCTTCGAGGTGGAGAGCGCCGGGGAGGTCACCCTGCCCGAGCACCGGGCGGGCGCGGGCTGCGGGTCGCACGCGAGCGGCGGGGCCCGCGGGTCCCAGGCCGGCACCGGCTGCGGCTCCCACGACGGCGCCGAGGGCGGCTGCGGGGCCCACGAAGGCGGCGGCTGCGGCTCGCACGAGGGCGGTGGTGTCTGCGGAACGGCGCCCTCCGCGGCGCCCGCACCCGTCGCCTCCGCCGACGAGCCGCGTCCCGGCCTGGTGGCCGTGCGCCGCCGGGGCGCCGGAACGGACCTCGCGCCCAATGCCTGAGCCCGACGCGTCCGTCGCCGCACTGCTGGAGCTCGACCGGCGGCACGTGTGGCACCCGTACGGGCCCATGCCGGGTCGTCAGGAACCGCTCGTGGTCGCGTCGGCGAGCGGGGTGCGGTTCACCCTGGCCGACGGTTCGGGCGAGCTGGTCGACGGCATGTCGTCCTGGTGGTCGGCGATCCACGGCTACAACCACCCGGTGCTCAACGAGGCCGCCCACGACCAGCTCGGGCGGATGAGTCACGTGATGTTCGGCGGGCTCACGCACGAGCCCGCCGTCCGCCTTGCGAAGCTCCTTGTCGACATGTCGCCGGACGGCCTGGAGCACGTGTTCCTGGCCGACTCGGGGTCGGTGTCGGTCGAGGTCGCCGTGAAGATGTGTCTGCAGTACTGGCGTTCGCTGGGCCGTCCGGAGAAGTCACGGCTGCTGACCTGGCGGGGCGGCTACCACGGTGACACCTGGCACCCGATGTCGGTGTGCGACCCCGAGGGCGGGATGCACGACCTGTGGTCCGGGGTGCTGCCGCGTCAGGTCTTCGCCGACGCCCCGCCCGGCCCGTACGAGGAGGCGTACGCCGACCATCTGCGGGAGATGATCGAGCGGCACGCCGGTGAGCTGGCCGCGGTGATCGTGGAGCCGGTGGTGCAGGGCGCGGGCGGGATGCGGTTCCACTCCCCCGCGTATCTGCGGGTGCTGCGGGAGGCGTGCGACGCGCACGACGTGCTGCTGGTCTTCGACGAGATCGCGACCGGCTTCGGCCGTACCGGCGCCCTGTTCGCGGCGGAGCACGCGGCCGTGTCGCCGGACGTGATGTGCGTGGGCAAGGCGCTGACCGGTGGTTACCTCACCATGGCGGCGACGCTGTGCACCGCGCGGGTGGCCGAGGGCATCTCGCGCGGCGAGGTGCCGGTGCTGGCACACGGCCCGACCTTCATGGGCAACCCGTTGGCGGCGGCCGTCGCCTGCGCCTCCGTGGAGCTGCTGCTCGGCCAGGACTGGCGTGCGGAGGTCAAGCGGATCGAGTCCGGGCTGCGCGAGGGTCTGGCCCCCGCCGCCCGGCTGCCCGGGGTGCGGGACGTCCGGGTGCTCGGCGCGATCGGGGTCGTCCAGCTGGACCACGACGTCGACATGGCCGCCGCCACCCGGGCGGCGGTGCGGGAGGGCGTCTGGCTGCGTCCGTTCCGCGATCTGGTGTACACCATGCCGCCGTACGTCACGGGTGACGAGGACGTGGCCCGTATCGCCCGCGCGGTGTGCGCGGCGGCGAAGGAGGGATGACATGCCGGTGCTGGTGGTGACGGGCACAAACACCGAGGTCGGCAAGACGGTGGTGACGGCCGCGGTCGCCGCGACGGCACTGGCGGGCGGTCGGTCGGTGGCGGTGCTGAAGGCCGCGCAGACGGGCGTCGGGCCCGGGGAGCCCGGTGACGCCGCCGAGGTCGAGCGGCTCGCCGGGCCGGTGACGTCAACCGAACTGGCCCGCTACCCCGAGCCGCTGGCGCCCGCGACGGCGGCCCGTCGGGCGGGCCGGGCGCCCGTGCATCCGCACGAGATCGCCGACCGGGCCGCCAAGCTGGCCACCGAGCACGACCTGGTGCTGGTGGAGGGCGCGGGCGGCCTGCTCGTCCGGTTCGACGCGGCCGGCGGGACCCTGGCGGACGCGGCGGCCCTGCTGCGCGCCCCGGTTCTGGTGGTCGCGTCCGCGGGCCTGGGCACCCTCAACGCCACGGAGCTGACGGTCCGGGAACTGCGGGGGCGCGGGCTCGACCCGGTGGGGGTGGTGATCGGCAGCTGGCCCGCGGACCCCGGCCTCGCGGAGCGCTGCAACCTGCTGGACCTGCCGGACGTCACCGGCGTCCCGCTGCTGGGCGCGGTACCGGAGGGGGCGGGCCGGCTCGGCCCGGCCCGGTTCCGGACGGCCGCCCCGGACTGGCTGGCGCCCCGTCTGGAGGGCACCTGGGACGCGGACGTCTTCCGCGCCCGGGAGGCTCCCTGACCGGCACGGTGGTTCGCCGGGCGGGCCGACGGGGAGAATCGCCGTAGGCCCGTCCCGGGGAGGTCCCCATGCAGTTGCGGTCCCCCCGCTCCGCCCAGGCGGCGCGGGATCCCGTGCACCATCCGGTCTTCGCCCGCTGGTACGCCCGCTGCAGCGTCGCCGCCGAGAGCCGCGCGGGGATGGCGGACGTACGGCGCCGGCTGCTCGGCGGTCTGTCCGGGCGGGTGATCGAGATCGGCGCGGGCAACGGCCTCAACTTCGCCCACTACCCGCGCACCGTCGCCGAGGTCGTCGCCATGGAGCCGGAGCGCGCGTTGCGCACGCTGGCCGTGGAGGCGGCGCTGCGGGCCGAGATGCCGGTGGACGTGGCGCCCGGGGTGGCGGAGGCGCTGCCCGTGAAGAGCGAGGCGTTCGACGCGGCGGTGCTGTCGCTGGTGCTGTGCAGCGTGCGCGACGTGGAGCGGGCGCTCGCCGAGGTGCGGCGCGTGCTGCGGCCCGGCGGCGAGGTGCGGTTCTTCGAGCACGGCGCGGGCGGCGGCCGGGTCATGCACCTCACCCAGCGGGCGCTGGACCGCACGGTGTGGCCGCCGCTGGCCGGGGGCTGCCATCTGGCCCGGGACCCGGTCGGGGCGCTGCGGGCGGCCGGGTTCGAGCTGGGCCCCTACCGGCGGATGACCATCCCGGAGAACGGGCCGGCGCTGCCGCAGTCGTTCTGTGTCATCGGCACCGCGTGGCGGCCCGTGGGGGACGCGGAGGACACGGGGGCCCCGGAGGCCGCGGGGCGCTGATCACGCGCACCAGCGGCGCAGTTCGGCCGCGATGGTGTCGACGTCCGCACCGTCCCGCTTCACCAGGCGGGCCAGGTCGCGCACCTGCTCGGGCGAGGTGACCACCTTCAGGCCGCTGGCGACCAGGTAGGCGTACGCGACGGCGGAGGCGAAGAGCGCGTTGGAGCGCTCCAGCGCGGGGATGTGGATCAGCAGCTGGAGCAGCGCGGCGGCGCGGCTGTGCGGGGTGCTGTAGACGGGGACGTCGAATATCCCGGCGTCGTGACGGGCGACGGCGGCGACGAGCGCGCCCCAGTCGGTGACCTGGGGGTCGCCGGGGGTCTGCTGCTCGGCGAGCATGAGCAGCCAGGCGAGGTCGATGCGTACGTGGTCCAAGGGTCAGCGGTGACCTTCGCGCGCGCCCTCGCGGTCCCGGCCGAACTCCTCGGCGAAGACGCTCTCGTACTGCTTCATGAAGTCGGCGGCGGCCTCGACGAAGGCACGTCCGGACTCGCCGGTGTCCTGCCGGACCAGTTCCTCGATGTAGCGGTTGACGCTGATGCCTCGCGCCAGGGCACGCTCCCGGGCGGCGCGGGCGGTGCCCTCGTCCACGCGCACGTTCAGCTGAGTCTTCGCCATACCTCGAAGCTAGCGCCGCGACGCTAGCAACGGCAAGGAAACGGGAGCACGGGCTTATGTGTCCCTTACATCGGCGTCCGGATCCGGCACTCCCGGGGGATGTTCCGCGCGCACCGGGCCGCCTTACCCTCGGCGCGACATGCTCGACCCGGCTGTTCACCGGAGGAGGCGGCCTTGTCCACACCCGCTGAGGAGCACGCCCCCGGCCTCGCGTCGCGCGACGGGACCGCGGCTCGCGCCCGCGGTCTGACCAAGGCGTACGGCTCGGGCGAGACGGCGGTGATCGCCCTGGACTCGGTGGACGTCGACATCGCGCGCGGGCGCTTCACCGCGGTCATGGGGCCGTCGGGCTCCGGGAAGTCCACGCTGATGCACTGCCTGGCCGGGCTGGACACCGTCTCCGCCGGTCAGGTGTGGCTCGGCGACACCGGGATCACGGGGCTGAAGGACCGTGAGCTGACCCGGCTCAGGCGGGACCGCGTCGGCTTCATGTTCCAGTCGTTCAACCTGATCCCCACGCTGACCGCCCGGGAGAACATCACCCTGCCCATGGACATCGCCGGCCGGAAGCCGGACGAGGCGTGGCTGGACCAGGTCATCGACACGCTGGGCCTGCGGGACCGGCTCAGGCACCGGCCCGCGCAGCTGTCGGGCGGTCAGCAGCAGCGCGTGGCCTGTGCGCGGGCGCTGGCCTCGCGGCCCGAGCTGATCTTCGCCGACGAGCCGACCGGCAACCTCGACTCGCGGGCGGGGCTCGAAGTGCTGGGCTTCCTGCGGGAGGCGGTGGACCGGCTCGGCCAGACGGTGGTCATGGTCACCCACGACCCCGGCGCCGCCGCCCACTCCGACCTGGTCCTGTTCCTCGCGGACGGCCGCATCGTGGACGAGATGCACCGCCCTACGGCGGAGTCGGTCCTGGAACGGATGAAACGGTTCGACGTCGTCCGCGCGACCGCACCGCAGGGCGCCGGCACACCCCCCACCGGCGACATCCCGTCCCCGGCACCGCCGCCGGACAGTGGGGCCGCGGGCGGGGAGGGATGACGGCGTGCTGAAGGCCACCCTGCGGAGCTTCCTCGCGCACAAGGGGCGGCTTCTGCTGTCCGCCCTCGCCGTCGTGCTGTCCGTCGCCTTCGTCGCGGGCAGCCTGATCTTCTCCGACACCGTCACCCGCACCTTCGACCGGCTGTTCGCGTCCAGTTCCGCCGATGTGACGGTGCAGCCGCGCGAGGGTCTGGAGGCGGCCGTGCCGACCGGCGCGACGGCGACCGTGCCCGCCGCGCTCGCCCGGCGGCTGTCCGGCGTCGAGGGCGTCGCGTCGGCCCACCCGGACGTCGAGGTGGAGAACGTCACCGTCGTCGACGCCGGCAACGGGTCGGTGGGCCCGACGACCGGCGCGCCGACCCTCGCCGTGGACTGGTACGTCACCGAGCGCAGCGTGGTGGAGCTGACCTCCGGCCGCACCCCGCGCGGTGACGGCGAGGCCGTGCTGGACGCGGACACCGCGGACGCCAAGGGCGTGGAGATCGGCGACACGCTGACCGTGCAGGCGCAGCCGGGCTCGTTCCGCGTCGCGATCGTCGGCATCGCCACCTTCACCACCACCAACCCGGGCGCGGCCCTGGTGTTCCTCGACCCGCAGGTGGCGGCCGCCCGGCTGCTGGGCTCGGCGGACCGCGCCACGAGCGTGTCCGTCGAGGCGGCGCCCGGCGTGGCCGACGCGGACCTGAAGAGGCGGATCACCGCCGAACTCGGCGCCGGTGCCTACGAGGTGCGGACCGCCGGCGAACTGGCCGAGACGGCGTCCGACGAGCTGGGCGCGTTCCTCGACGTGATCAAGTACGCGATGCTGGGCTTCGCCGGCATCGCCGTGCTCGTGGGCGTCTTCCTGATCGTCAACACGTTCTCGATGCTGATCGCCCAGCGCACCCGCGAGCTGGGGCTGCTGCGGGCGCTCGGCGCCGACCGGCGGCAGGTGCGGCGGTCGGTGCTGACCGAGGCGGTGCTGCTGGGCCTGGCCGGCTCGACGGCGGGTCTGGCGGCCGGCGTCGGGCTGGCCTTCGGCCTGATCCGGCTCATGGGCGCCTTCGGGATGAACCTGAGGACGACGATCGGTCTGGGCCGGCGGCAGCTGCGGCGCATGATCCGGCTGGAGTCGGTGGTGATCGCGGTGTTCGGCGCGGTGCTGGGACTCGGGCTGGGGCTGGTGTGGGGCGTGTGCGTCCAGCAGGTGCTGGCGCTCGAGGGCCTGACCGCGTTCGCCGTCCCGTGGGGCACCGTGGTGGCGGTGGTCGTCGGGTCGGCGGTCGTGGGCATCGCGGCGGCGCTGCTGCCGGCCCTGCGGGCGTCCCGGATGAACGTGCTGGAGGCCATCGCCCACGAGTGAGCGCGCCTGCGCGGCTGAGAGCGCCCGCGCGGCGGCCCGGTCCGCATCGTGGAATTCCGTGATCACGCCCGGACCGCCGTGCTGAGATCGGACGCATGAGCGAACTGCGCACCCGGGCCGCCGGACCCGAGGACCTCGACGACGTGCTGGCCTTCTGGAAGTCGGCCGCGGAGGGCACGAGCATCAGCGACGACCGCGAGGGCGTGGAGCGGCTGGTCGCCCGCGATCCCGAGGCGCTGATCCTCGCCGAGCGGGACGGCGAACTGGTCGGCACGGTGATCGCCGGCTTCGACGGCTGGCGGTGCCACCTGTACCGCCTGGCGGTGCGCCCGGACCGGCGCCGGCAGGGCATCGGCACGGCCCTGCTGACCGCCGCCGAGAACCGGTTCGTACGGCTCGGCGGGCGCCGCGCGGACGCGATGGTGCTGCAGCGCAACGAGACCGCCCATCATGCGTGGGACGCGGCGGGGTATGCGCCGGAGGAACGCTGGCGGCGCTGGGTGAAGCCCCTGACCGGGTGAATCACGGCCCATCGGCCGAACTTTGCCCATCCTTTACCCGTTGAGGGCCACTCGGTCCTCCATGAAAGGTCGTGTCTCCGCCCGTGGGCCCGCTTCCGGTCTCCGACACCGCGCGTCCGACCCCGTCCTGCCCGACCATGGGACTGAGGTGACCCGATGACCGAAGTGCTCCTCCTCCTGGCGGCCATCCTGCTCTCGCTCCTCTGCGGGGCGTTCGTGGCCGCCGAGTTCTCCCTCACCACGGTCGAGCGGGGCGAGCTGGAACGTGCGGTGGAGCGCGGCGAGCGGGGCGCCGCCGGCGCGCTCCAGGCCGTGCGCAGCCTGACCTTCCAGCTCTCCGGGGCCCAGCTGGGCATCACGGTCACCAACCTGGTGGTCGGGATGCTGTCCGAACCGTCGATCGCCGCGCTGATCAGAGGGCCGCTGCGGGACGTCGGCGCCTCCGAGTCGGTCGCGCGCTCGCTGGCGCTGGTGATCGGCACGGGCCTGTCGACGGTGTTCCTGATGGTCGTCGGCGAGCTGGTGCCGAAGAACTGGGCGATCTCCTCCCCGCTGGCCGTCGCCAAGCGGGTCGGCAACGCGCAGCGCTGGTTCAGCGCCGCCTTCCGCCCGTTCATCACCCACCTGAACAACCAGGCCAACCGGATGGTGCGCCGCATCGGGCTGGAGCCGGCCGAGGAGCTGGAGTCCGCGCGCGGGCCCCAGGAACTGGCCGCGCTGGCCCGGCACTCCGCGAAGGAGGGCGCCCTGGAGCCGGACACCGCGGAACTGTTCGTCCGCACCCTGAACCTCGCCGACCTGACCGCGGAGAACGTGATGACGCCCCGCGTCCAGGTCATCGCCCTGGAGGTGCGGGCGACGTGCGAGGACGTGGCGAACGTGACCCGGGCGACCGGGCTGTCCCGGTTCCCCGTCTACCGCGAGACGCTCGACGCGGTGGTCGGCACCGCGCATGTGAAGGACGTCCTGGCGGTGCCCGCCGAGCGCCGCCCCGAGGTGCCCGTGTCGGAGCTGATGCGCGAACCACTGCTGGTCCCCGGGTCGCTCACCGTCGACCGGCTCCTGGACCGCCTGTCGGGCCGCCGCACGATGGCCGTGGTCATCGACGAGTACGGCGGCACGGCGGGGGTGGCCACCCTGGAGGACATCGTGGAGGAGGTCGTCGGCGAGGTCCGGGACGAGCACGACCCGCACGAGACCCCCGACCTGGCCCGGGCCGGCACCGACGCGGAGGGCCGCACGCTGTTCTCCGCGGACGGCTCGGCCCGCCTGGACCAGCTCGCCCGCGTCGGACTGCGCGCGCCCGAGGGGCCGTACGAGACGCTGGCCGGGCTGGTGGCCGCCGAGCTGGGCCGCATACCGGAGGAGGGCGACGCCTTCGAGGTCGCCGGCTGGCGGCTGGAGGTGGCGGACGCCTCCGGGCGCCGCGCGGCGCGTGTGCTGCTGCGCGCGCCCCGCGGCGACGGGCAGGTGACGCGGCACGAGGCCGGCGCGCCCGCGGCCGGTGACACGAAGGACGACCGGGGGGCACGCCGATGACCGCCGTACAGCTGCTGATCGGCCTGGCCACGCTGGTCGCCAACGCCTTCTTCGTGGGCGCCGAGTTCGCCCTGATCTCCGTCCGCCGCAGCCAGGTCGAGCCGCACGCCGAGCAGGGCGACCGGCGCGCCAAGAGCGTGCTGTGGGGCCTGGAGCACGTGTCGGTGCTGCTGGCTGCCGCGCAGCTCGGCATCACCCTGTGCACGCTGATCCTCGGCATCGTCGCCGAGCCGGCCATCGCCCACCTGCTCGAACCGGTGTTCCACGCGGTGGGCGTGCCCGACGGCGCGGGACACGCGGTGTCCTTCGTGATCGCGCTGACGCTCGCCACGTACCTGCACATGCTGCTCGGCGAGATGGTGCCGAAGAACATCGCGCTCGCGGAACCGGTCCGCAGCGCGCTGATGCTGGGCCCGCCGCTGGTGGCGCTGTCCCGCGCGCTGCGCCCGGTGATCTTCACCGTCAACGCCTTCGCGAACACGCTGCTGAAGCTGCTGCGGGTGGAGACGCGGGACGAGGTGGTCGCCTCCTTCTCCGACGCGGAGCTGGCCCAGATCGTGAGGGACTCCGGCGAGGCGGGCCTGATCGACGACCGCGCCCTCGAGCGCCTGAACGACGCGCTGGAGCTGGGCCGGCGTCCGGTACGTGACGTGGTGATGCCGCTGGAGCGGGTCGTCTACGCGCGCGTGGGCGTCACCCCGGAGGGGCTGGAGCGGCTGTCGGCGGAGTCCGGGTTCTCCCGGTTCCCCGTGGTGGACGAGCAGCGGCGGATCGTCGGCTACCTGCACATCAAGGACGCCTTGGACGCCTCGCCGCGGGACATGCCGTTCCGGCTGCGGGACATGCGGTCCATCGCGCGCATCCGGGAGAGCACCCCGCTGGACGACGTGCTCACCGCGATGCGGGGCAGCCGTACCCATCTGGCGGCCGTGTCCGGGACGGACGGGCGGCTGGCGGGGCTGGTGACCATGGAGGACGTGCTGCGGGAGCTGTTCGGGCAGCGGACCTGAGCGCGTCTTGCGCGGGAAAGGAAGGCGACCGACCGACGGGTATGTTCCAGGGGCTACCATTTCTGTCGCCATGCAGACGAACCCCACCTCCAGCAGCCCCGCCCACACCAGCCTCGTCGCTCTGGGCGACTCCTTCACCGAGGGCATGTCGGACCTCCTGCCCGACGGCACCTACCGCGGTTGGGCGGACCTCCTCGCCGCCCGGATGGCGGCGGTCGCCCCCGGCTTCCGGTACGCCAACCTCGCGGTGCGCGGCAAGCTGATCCAGCAGATAGTCGACGAACAGGTGGAGACGGCGGCGGCCATGGGGGCCGACGTCATCACCCTGGTCGGCGGCCTCAACGACACCCTGCGCCCCAAGTGCGACATGGTCCGGGTGCAGGACCTCCTCACCGAGGCCGTGGAGCGGCTGGCCCCGCGCTGCGAGCGGCTGGTGCTGATGCGCAGCCCCGGCCGCCGGGGCCCGGTGCTGGAGCGCTTCCGGCCCCGCATGGAGGCGCTGTTCGCCTGCATCGACGAGCTCGCCGCCAAGCACGACGCGCTGGTGGTCGACCTGTACGGGGCGCCGGCGCTCGGCGACCCCCGGCTGTGGGACGTGGACCGGCTGCACCTGACCGGGGAGGGGCACCGCAGGGTCGCGGAGGCGGTGTGGCAGACGCTCGGTTACCCGGCCGCGGACCCCGAGTGGCACCTGCCCCCGGAGGCCACGCTGCCCCCGCACTGGGTCGCGCGGCGGGTCGAGGACGCCCGGTTCGCCCGTCGGCACCTGCTGCCGTGGATCGGCCGCCGGCTCACCGGCCGCTCCTCGGGCGACGGCCTGCCGCCCAAGCGCCCGGAGCTGCTGCCGTACGAGACGGCGTAGCGGCCGCGCCCTTGTACGTTCCTCCAGGTCACCCCGTGGCGCGGGCCTGCACGAATCGCCAGTAGACTCCCTGTACGTGACTGCTGCGCCCGCCAAGCCCCGTATCCCGAACGTCCTCGCCGGACGCTACGCCTCCGCCGAGCTCGCCACGCTCTGGTCGCCCGAGCAGAAGGTGAGGCTCGAGCGGCAGCTCTGGCTCGCCGTGCTGCGCGCCCAGAAGGACCTCGGGATCGAGGTGCCCGACGCGGCGATCGCCGACTACGAGCGCGTCCTCGACACCGTCGACCTGGCCTCGATCGCCGAGCGGGAGAAGGTCACCCGCCACGACGTGAAGGCGCGGATCGAGGAGTTCAACGACCTCGCCGGGCACGAGCACGTGCACAAGGGCATGACCTCCCGCGACCTCACCGAGAACGTCGAGCAGCTGCAGGTCCGGCTGTCGCTCGAGCTGATGCGCGACCGCACGGTCGCCGTGCTGGCCCGCCTCGGCAGGCTGGCCGGGGAGTACGGCGAGCTGGTCATGGCCGGCCGCTCGCACAACGTGGCGGCGCAGGCCACCACCCTCGGCAAGCGCTTCGCGACGGCGGCCGACGAGCTGCTCGTGGCGTACGGGCGGCTGGAGGAGCTGCTGGGCCGCTACCCGCTGCGCGGCATCAAGGGCCCGGTCGGCACCGCCCAGGACATGCTGGACCTGCTCGGCGGGGACGCCGGCAAGCTGGCCGACCTGGAGAGCCGGATCGCCGGGCACCTGGGCTTCGGGCAGGCGTTCACGTCCGTCGGCCAGGTCTACCCGCGCTCCCTGGACTACGAGGTCGTCACCGCGCTGGTGCAGCTGGCCGCCGCCCCGTCGTCGCTGGCGAAGACCATCCGGCTGATGGCCGGGCACGAGCTGGTGACCGAGGGCTTCAAGCCGGGCCAGGTCGGTTCCTCCGCGATGCCGCACAAGATGAACACCCGCTCCTGCGAACGCGTCAACGGCCTGATGGTGATCCTGCGCGGCTACGCGTCGATGACCGGCGAGCTGGCGGGTGACCAGTGGAACGAGGGCGACGTGTCCTGCTCGGTGGTGCGCCGGGTCGCGCTGCCGGACGCGTTCTTCGCGCTCGACGGGCTGCTGGAGACGTTCCTGACCGTGCTCGACGAGTTCGGCGCCTTCCCGGCCGTCGTGGCCCGGGAGCTGGACCGCTACCTGCCGTTCCTCGCCACCACCAAGGTGCTGATGGGCGCGGTGCGCGCGGGCGTCGGCCGTGAGGTCGCGCACGAGGCGATCAAGGAGAACGCCGTGGCCACCGCCCTCGCCATGCGGGAGCAGGGCGCCGAGCGCAACGACCTGCTCGACAAGCTCGCCGCCGACGAGCGGCTGCCGCTGGGCCGCGCGGACCTGGAGGCGCTGATGGCGGACAAGCTGTCCTTCACCGGCGCCGCGAGCGACCAGGTCGCCGCCGTGGTCGGGCGGATCGACGCGATCGTGAAGCAGCATCCGGAGGCCGCCGGTTACACCCCCGGGGCGATCCTCTGAGGCGCTTCACCCAGGAGGAACTCGAGGCCGCCCGCGACCGTCTGGTGCCGGACGTGGTCGCGGACGGTCTGCGGGTGCTGTTCTGCGGCATCAACCCCGGATTGATGACGGCCGCGACCGGCCATCACTTCGCCCGCCCCGGCAACCGCTTCTGGCCCGCGCTGCACCGCTCCGGCTTCACCCCGCGGCTGCTGCCGCCGTCGGAGCAGCGGGAGCTGCTGTCGTACGGGCTCGGCATCACCAACGTGGTGGCGCGGGCGACGGCGCGGGCCGACGAGCTGACCGCGGAGGAGTACCGGGAGGGCGGGCGCGAACTCGCCGTGAAGGTGGCCCGGTTGCGTCCCCACTGGCTGGCCGTGCTGGGGGTGACCGCGTACCGCGCGGCGTTCGACGACCGCACCGCGAAGGTGGGGCCGCAGGTGCGGACCATCGGCGAGAGCCGGGTGTGGGTGCTGCCCAATCCCAGCGGGCTGAACGCGCACTGGACGCCGGCGGCGCTCGCGGAGGAGTTCGCGCGGCTGCGTGAGGCGGCGGAGCGGGACTGACGGCACGCGGGAGGGCCCGCGTGGACGTGAGGGCGCGGAGGTGAGGGCCCGCCGGCTAGGGAGGCGCGGTCTCCGTGACCACGGCCAGCAGCTGGACGGCGCCGCCCGCGTCCCGGTCGGCGAGCGCGACGGCGACCCAGCGGCCGGTGCCCTGCACCTCCCACAGCCAGGCCATGCCCGCCTCGTGACTGAGCCAGGCCCACGGCTGCGGTATGTCCTCCCGCTCCGTGCGCAGCAGCACCGTCCGCAGGTTCCACGGGTCGACGTCGCCCCAGCGGGAGGCCAGCAGTTCGTACACCGCGTCGCGCTGCTTCTCGAACTGGTCCACCGTCGCCGCCCAGTCCGCCGGATCGAGGTCCGGGCGGTCGCCGGACTCCAGCACGGCGACATGGTGGCCCGGTCCCGAGAAGCCGACGTCCGACGGGCCGTGCTCCGCCGGGAAGGGCCGGAAGCACAGCTCGTCGATGAGGGCGATGTGCCGGGCGAGGTTCATGGCTCCAGTAAACCCGCCGCCACTGACAGTTGGCGGCGGGTCAGTCGGCCAACCCTCAGGCGTCCTGACGGCGAAGCCGCCACGCCCCCGCCAACAGGGCGGCGGCCGCCCAGCACGCGGTGACGGCAAGTCCCGCCCAGGGTCCGAGCATTCCGTCGGGAACGCTGCGCAGCACCGTCTGCCCCGCACGGTCCGGCAGGAAGTCGGCGACCGTCCCTAGCGCGTCGCCGATCACGAAGGACACGATCAGGACGAACGGGATCAGCACCGACAGCGTGGCCACCCCGCTGCGCAGCAGCGTCGCCGTTCCGGCCCCGAACAGGGCCATGAGCGTGAGGTAGAGGGCGCCTCCGAGCACGCCGCGTACCTGGCCGGCCGTGCTGAGGCCGTCCGCCGCGTCGCCGAGTCCGGCCAGGCCCGCGAGGAGCGCGGCCAGGGATGTCACCAGGGCCACCACCAGCACGACGGCGGCGATGGCGGCGGCCTTGGCGGCGAACCAGAGGCCGCGACGCGGGACCGCCGTCAGCGACAGCCGGACGGCGGCCCCCTCGCGGTACTCCGCCGACACGGCCAGGGAGCCGAAGGTGAGGGCGGCGATCTGCCCCAGGGTGGTGCCGGACAAGGCCGCGAACAGCGGGTCGGCACCGGGGCCCTCGGGGTCCATGCCCGCCAGCGCGGAGAACGCGGTGGTCACCGCGAACAGGACGAACAGGGTCGCGAGCAGCGGACGTAGGGTGCGGATCTTCAGCCACTCGGCGCGGAACACGGGGGCGAACGGCACGGTCAGGCCTCCTGGGGCTGGGCGGCGAACTCGGTCTCGGCGGCGGTCAGGTCCAGACAGGCCTGCTCCAAGGTGCCTTCGTCGGCGGTGAGTTCCAGGAGCGGCACCCCCTCGGCGGAGGCGAGGCGTCCGATGTCGTCCACGCGCGCGTCGGGGACGGTCCAGTGGCCGTCGGGGTGGCGTACGGCCTGGTGGCCGTGGCGGGCGAGGGCGCGTTCCAGCGCGTCCGGGTCGGAGGTGCGGACCCGGACGGCGGGGCGCACGCGCGCGTCGATGAACTCCCGCATGGGGGTGTCGGCCAGCAGTCGGCCCAGGCCGAGGACGACCAGGTGGTCGGCGAACGAGGCGGTCTCGTTCATCAGATGACTGGACACCAGCACGGTGCGCCCCTCGTCCGCGAGGCGGCGCAGCAGGCCGCGGATCCACACGATGCCCTCCGGGTCGAGGCCGTTGGACGGCTCGTCGAGCATCACCACCTCCGGGTCGCCGAGCAGCGCCGCGGCGATGCCGAGCCGCTGCCGCATGCCGAGCGAGTACGTCCGTACCCGGCGGCGGGCCGCGGGCTCCAGCCCGGTCTCCTCCAGCAGCTCGTCCACCCGGCGGTCCGGGATGCGGTGGGTCGCCGCCAGGATCCGCAGATGGTCGCGGCCGGTGCGGGCGGCGTGCGCGGCACCGGCGTCGAGCAACGCGCCCACCCGGCGCAGGGGTTCACGCAGGGTCGCGTAGGGCCGGCCGTCGAGGGTGGCGGAGCCGGACGTGGGGTGGTCCAGGCCGAGCACCAGGCGCATGGTGGTGGACTTCCCCGCGCCGTTGGGTCCGAGGAAGCCGGTCACGCGGCCGGGCGGCACGGTGAAGGTGAGGTGGTCGACGGCTCGCCCGGTGCCGTACTCCTTGGTGAGGTCGCGGACGTCGATGCTGGTCATGGCACCAGCGTGGCGGACCGCACGGCACGGGGTCCTCCCCCGCCGGTGGGCTGTCCCTCCCCCGCGCGGGGGAGCCCGCCGTCGCCGGCCGACGACACGATGAGGGGATGGTTCGCCTGCTGCGCCCGCTGGTTCGCGGGAGGACGTACACCCGGCTGCTGCACATGTGGGTGCCGATGGCCGGGATCAGCGTGTGGTTGTGGATCGAGCCGGGGCTGCCGTGGGTTCCGCTGCTGGTGCTGGTCCCGGTGGGTCTGCTGCCGGCGGTGCGGGTGGCCGAGGTGATGCAGGCGCGGCTGCTGCTGACCCCGGACGAGGTGGAGCCGGACTTCGCCACGCGTCCCGCCACGGCCTGGCGGGACCGCTGGCGGACCGTGCTGTGGCTGGAGATCCGCACGCTGCTCGGCGGGGCCGTCGCGTACGCCACGCTCTGGCTGCCGGCCGTGGCGTACGCCCTGGCCGCCCGCACGGTGGGACACGAGACCGAGGACCTGCCGCAGGTCGCGGGCCCGCCGAACTGGGCGTTCGGTCTGCTGGCCCCGCTGCCGCTCGTCGCCCTTCACGCGGTCGTGGCCGGGGGCGGCACGGCGCTCACCGCCGTCGCGCGGCGGCTGCTGGGCCCGTCGGTCGCCGAGCGCCTCGCGGCCGTCGAGGAGCGCACCGAGCAGCTCCTGGAACGCACCCGCATCGCGCGCGAGTTGCACGACTCCATCGGGCACGCGCTGACCGTGGCCGTCGTGCAGGCGGGGGCCGCCCGCGCGGCGAACAGCCCGGAGTTCACCGACCGGGCCCTGACGGCCATCGAGGAGACCGGCAGGGCGGCCCTGGAGGACCTGGAGCGGGTGCTCGGCGTGCTGCGCGAGTCGGAGCGGCCCGCGAGCGCCCGGCCGACCCTCACGGACGCCGACCGGCTCCTGGAGTCCGCGCGCGCCTCCGGTGCCGAGGTCGACGCCGAGGTCACGGGGCCGCTGGAGACCCTGCCGGGGCCGGTCTCCCGCGAGGGCTACCGCATCCTTCAGGAGGCGCTGACCAACGTGCTGCGGCACGCGGGCGCGGTGCCGGCCCGGGTGCGGGTGTCCGCGGGGGGCGGTCTGCTCACCCTCGACGTGCGCAATCCGCTGCCGGAGGATGCGTCCGCCCCCGGCCGCGGCAGCGGGCTGCGCGGGATACGCGAGCGGGCGGCGCTGCTGGGCGGGCGGGCGCGCACGGGCCCGGACGGTGCCGGCGACTGGCAGGTGCGCGTCGAGTTGCCGCTGGGCTGATCTACGCTGGCCGGATGCCGGTCACCGTGCTCCTCGTCGACGACGAACCCCTGGTGCGCGCGGGGCTCCGGGCCGTGCTGGAGGCCCAGCCGGACATCGAGGTCGTCGGTGAGGCCGCCGACGGGGCGGCGGTGATCCCGCTGGTGCGGCAGCTGCGGCCGGACGTGGTCGCCATGGACGTACGCATGCCGCTGCTCGACGGCATCGAGGCCACGCGCGCGCTGCTGCGGACCGTTGCCGACCCGCCGAAGATCCTCGTGGTGACGACCTTCGAGAACGACGAGTACGTGTACGAGGCGCTGCGCGCGGGCGCCGACGGGTTCCTGCTGAAGCGGGCCCGCCCTGCGGAGATCGTGCACGCGGTGCGGCTGATCGCGGAGGGCGAGTCCCTGCTGTTCCCCGCCTCGGTGCGGCAGCTGGCCGCCGAGTACGGCGGCGGCGGCGGGAACCGCGCGGCCCGGGCCGCGCTGGAGCGTGCCCGGCTCACCGAACGGGAGGGCGAGGTGCTCCGGTTGATGGCGCGTGGGCTGTCGAACGCGGAGATCGCCGCGCGGCTGGTGGTCGGCACGGAGACGGTGAAGTCACATGTGAGCGCCGTCCTGGCGAAGCTGGGGGCGCGGGACCGCACGCAGGCGGTGATCACGGCGTACGAGTCGGGGTTCGTGGCCCCCGGGTGAGGGGCCGCGCGGAAAGGGGCGGGCGCGGAGTGCGCCGCCCGGAGGTCGCCGGGGTCCGGCGCGCCGAGTACGATCCGCCCAACACGCGCACGAGCTGGGAGGACGGACGGTGGGTCGGCTGACCGGCGGGGATCCCTCGCTGCTGCGGAGGATCAACTCCGCGGTGGTGCTGCACGCGTTGCGGGCCACGGACTGCGCGACGCTGACCGAGGTGACCCGGGTGACGGGACTGTCCCGGCCGACGGTCGAGGGCGTCGTCGAGGGGCTGATCGAGGCGGGCCTGGTCGTGGAGGCGGCGGCCGACGAGGGCACCGCGCGGCGTCAGGGCCGCCCGGCGCGGCGGTTCCGCTTCCGGGCGGAGGCGGGACATCTGCTCGGCCTGGAGATCGGCGTGCACCGGGTGGCGGCGCTGCTGGCCGACCTGGACGGCCGGGTGATCGGCGCGCAGGTGCGGGACGTGGACGAGACGGTCGACGCCGACGAACGCCTGGACCGGCTGCGGGCGGCCGTCGCGGAGCTGCTGCGGCGGGCCGGGGTGCCGCGCGGCTCGCTGCGGGCGGTCGGCGTGGGCACCCCGGGGATCGTCGACGCGGACGGCACGGTGCGGCTGGGCACGGCGCTGCCCGGCTGGACCGGGCTGGGCCTCGGCGAACGGCTGAGCCGCTCCTTCAAGTGCCCGGTGCTGGTGGAGAACGACGCCAACGCGGCGGTGGTGGCGGAGCACTGGAAGGGCTCCGCCAAGGAGACCGACGACGTGGTGTTCGTGCTGGCCGGGCTGAGCCCGGGCGCCGGTTCGCTGATCGGCGGGCGGCTGCACCGCGGGTACGGCGGGGCGGCCGGCGAGATCGGGGCGCTGCACCTGCTGGGCCGGGAGGCGACCCCCGAGACGCTGTTGTCCACCACGGACGAGCCGCTGCACCCGTTGGACGAGCAGGCCGTCGCCGCGGTCTTCGCGCAGGCCCGCGAGGGCGACCAGCGGGCGCTCGCGGCCATGGACCGGTTCATCCGGCGGCTCGTGCACGACGTGGCGGCGCTGGTGCTGGCGCTGGACCCGGAGCTGGTGGTGATCGGGGGCTGGGCGGCCGGCCTGGACGGCGTGCTGGAGCCGCTGCGCCGGGAGCTGTCCCGCTACTGCCTGCGTCCTCCGGAGGTCACCCTGTCCCTGCTGGGCGAGGCGGCGGTCGCGACGGGCGCGGTGCGGCTGGCTCTCGACCACGTCGAGGAGCAACTGTTCGCGGTGGAGGGCACCGTGACGGCCCGCCGCTGACGGACGGCGCGCCGTGGGACCGGGGCCCCACGGCGCTCGACGCCTCGTCAGGAAGCCTGGCGCTCCGGGCCGTGGTGTATCTCGACACCGCCGGAGTCGCCGAAGGTCAGGCGGCAGGTGTCCGCGCGGTACGTGGCCACCGAGAGCGCGGCGGTGCGGCCGCGGGCGATGTAGCGGGTGGTGACGACGAGGACGGGGGCACCGGGCAGCCGGTCCAGTTCCTTGGCCTCGTCCGCGCCGGCCGAGCCGAGCTCCACGGCGTTCTCCTGCCGCTCCAGCTCCAGGCGCTGCAGCTCGCGCAGCACCGCGCGGGCGCGGGCCGCGCCGGAGGGGGCGTCGATGCCGGACAGGTCGGGCACCGAGGCGGCCGGGATGTACAGCATCTCGGACGCGACGGGCTGGCCGCGGGAGACGCGGGAGCGCCGCACGATGTGCACGGGCTCGTCGCCGCCGGTCACCAGGACCTCGGCGAGCGCGGCGGGCGGCACGGCGAGCCGGCAGTCCACGCTGTGCCAGGCGTCGTGGGGGCCGCCCGGCCAGGCATGCTGCTCACTGCCGACGGACACGCCCATGCGCGGCGGGGCGACGGTGGTGCCGACCCCGCGGCGGCGCTGCAGGCGGCCTTCCAGTTCGAGCTGTTCCAGGGCCTGCCGGAGCGTGGCGCGCGCGACGCCGAAGCGGGCGGCCAGGTCGCGCTCGTTGGGCAGGATCTCGCCCACGGAGAACTCCGAGTCCAGTGCCTCGCTGAGCACGGTCTTCAGATGCCAGTACTTCGGTTCCGGCACCGATTCCAGCTGCGTGGTCCCCACCCTGTCCTCCACGATCGCCGTGTCCGGCGGCGTTTTAGCGCCCTTGTTTATTAAAGGTTGTTTCACTTCTCTGCGACGATAAGGGGGCCATGGGACTTGGTCAATACCAATCGGCGCTCCGCGGGAAGGCTCCGTTCTGCGGTGCGACGGGCGCTTCCCGGGCGGCCGGGGCGCGGCTACCGGTGCGCGGCGAGCCGGGCCAGTTTGTCGGGGTTGCGGATGACGTGGACGGTGCGGACGCGGCCCTCGTGGACGTCGAGCTGGACGACCGTGTCGGGCTTGCCGCCGGACAGCACGAGCAGCGCGGGCCCGCCGTTGAGTTCCACCAGGAGGACGGAGGCGTCCGGCACGCCCTTGCCGGCCACGCCGGTGAAGAAACGTCCCACGTGATCGGCGCCGTGCAGCTCCCGCAAGGGGGCGCGGGCCTTTCCGCCGCTGTCGCCGACGAGCCGTACGTCCGGGGCGAGCAGTTCCATCAGGCCCGCGAGATCACCGCCGGCCGCCGCGGCCAGGAAGCGTTCGGTGAGGGCGCGACGCAGGGCGGGGTCGACGTCGTGGCGGGGGCGCCGCTCGTCGACGTGCCGGCGGGCGCGGGCGCCGAGCTGGCGGACGGCCGCCTCACCCCGGCCGGTCATGGCCGCGATGTCGGCGTAGGGGTAACCGAAGGCCTCGCGCAGCACGAAGACCGCGCGTTCCAGCGGGGAGAGGGTCTCCATCACCACGAGGACCGCGAGGGAGACGGACTCGGCGAGGACGGCCCGCTCGGCGGTGTCGGCCACGGTGTCGCCGAAGTCGGTGACGTAGGGGTCGGGCAGCCACGGGCCGACGTAGGTCTCGCCGCGTGCCTTGATCCGGCGGAGCCGGTCGATGGCGAGGCGGGTGGTGACGCGCACCAGGTAGCCGCGCGGCTCGCGCACGTCGGACCGGTCGTCGGCGGACCAGCGCAGCCAGGCGTCCTGCACGACGTCCTCCGCGTCGGCCACCCGGCCCACCATGCGGTAGGCGACGCCCATGAGCAGGGGCCGGTGTTCCTCGAACACCTCGGTCGCGGGGTCGGCGGTCACGGCACCATCCCAGCCGACGCGCGCGCGGGTGTCCAGGCGGCTCGAGGGCGTCGGGCCCTCCCGGGGGGTTGGGCGGCGGGCAGCGCGGGGGCTACCCGTCGGTAGCAATTGCTGACAAGCTGTCTACGACGTCGGGCGACGTCCGTTCCCGCGAGTCCCGAACGAGGAGCACCCATGTCCGCGACCGTCTCCTTCAAGGTCCCCTCTCCACAAGGCCCGCAGACCGTCACGCTGTCCTACGCGCGCGTGGGCCGCGGCGCCCCGCTGCTCCTGCTGCACGGCATCGGCCACCACCGGCAGGCCTGGGACCCGGTGGTGGACATCCTGGCCACCGAGCGCGAGGTGATCGCCGTGGACCTGCCGGGCTTCGGCGCCTCCCCCGCCCTCCCGGACGGTCTCGCCCACGACCTGCCCACCATGAACGCGGCGCTCGGCGGCCTGTGCGAGGCGCTGGGGCTCGACCGGCCGCACGTCGCCGGCAACTCCCTCGGCGGCCTGCTGGCCCTGGAGCTCGGCCGGTCACGGCTCGTGCGGTCGGTGACCGCGCTGTCCCCCGCGGGCTTCTGGACCCCGGCCGAGCGACGGTACGCCTTCACGGTGCTGTCCGGCATGCGCGGGATCGCGGAACGGATGCCGCCGCGGCTGGTGGAGAAGCTGGCCCGGTCCGCGGCCGGCCGGGCCGTGCTGACCAGCACGATCTACGCACGTCCCGGGCGCCGCGCCCCGGAGGCCGTGGTCGCCGAGACGCGGGCGCTCGTCGAGGCGACCGGCTTCGCCCGCACCCTGCGCGCGGGCGGCTCGGTGCAGTTCACCGACGACGTGCCCGGCATCCCGGTGACGGTGGCCTGGGGGTCGCGGGACCGGCTGCTGATCCCCCGTCAAGGCGTCCGCGCCAAGCGCATCATCCCCCGGGCGCGCCTGGTCAGGCTGCCCGGCTGCGGTCACGTCCCGATGAACGACGACCCGGCGCTGGTCGCCCGCGTCATCCTCGACGGCAGCCGCTGACCGACCCGCCCGGGCCGACCCCGCCCGGGCCGGCGGCCCCGGGCAGCACGGCCCCGGGCAGCACGGCACGGGTGCCCGGCCGGCCGTCGCCGGACGACGGCATGAAAGAGTGCGCGAGTATTGCCGTAAGCAGGCAATGTGGCGGCACGTCTCGTCGTGTCAGGCTTCCGTCCTGCCGGAAGGAACCGGCGGCAGGCGCGGGAGCGGCGAGCACACCTGGGTGTGCACGAAGGGGCGTGGCGGTGGGGCGGGAGCGTACGGCGGACGGGCGGCGGCGGCACGGCACGATCGGCGCCGCGCAGGCCGCGCCGACGGTGCTGGTGGTGGCCGGACTGTCCCTGGCCGCACTGCTGCTGCGCCCCGACGCGCGCCTGCTGGCCGAGGGCAGCGGGCCGCTCGGCGGCAACCCCGTCCTGGTGTTCGGCCTCGCCCTGCTCGCCTTCTTCGGTGGCTTGTCGCTGCGCGAGAAGTACCGGCAGCGGGTCGCCGCCGCCGGCGAACTCGACCCGGTCCGGGAGCGGGTGACCGACGCCATGAGCCGCGTCCTGCTGGGCGCGTCACTGGCCGTCCCGCTGCTCGTCCTGGTCCTGCACCGGTTCGGTTCGTCCGGTGACGCCTACGGGCCCGGCGTGGACGACGGCCTCGACGCGTCACCGTTTCCCAGCCCGGCTCAGGACCCCGCGCGCACCCTGCCACCCCCGAGGAACGCCGGGGACACCGGCGACGGCCTGGACCTGGGGCTGACGCGCATCCTGATCGGCCTCGGCATCGCCCTGCTCGTCGTGGTCGTCGTGATCGCCGGACTGCGTCTGTGGCGGCACCTGACCCGGCCGTTGACGCCCGAGGCCACGGCGACGTACGCGACGCTCGACGACGAGCAGGAACGCCTGGCCCGCGCCGTGGACTCCGGGCGCCGCGCCCTGTCGGGCGGGGACGACGCCCGCGCCGCCGTCATCGCCTGCTACGCCGCCATGGAGAAGTCGCTCGCCGACTCCGGCGTGGCCCGGCGTGCCTCGGACAGCCCGCAGGACCTGCTGGAGCGTGCCGTCGCCGGGGGGCTTCCCGCGGGGGCGGCCGCCGCCACGCTCACCGCGCTGTTCCGCGAGGCCCGTTACTCCACGCACCCGATGGACACCGGCCACCACGACCGGGCCGCCGCCGCGCTCACCGAGATCGCCGAGGGCCTGCGCGCGATGGCCTCGGAAGCCGAGGCCGTGGCGGGTACCTCGTGAAGGCGCCCGCCCGGATACGGGCCGTGGCCGACTCCGTGCTGTCCGAACCCGGTTCGGTCCGTCAATCGCTGGCCTTCCTGGGCACCGTCGCGGTCGCGACCGAGGTGCTGCTCGCCCTGGCCGACGGTGCCGCCGCGGCCGCCACCGGCCTCGCCCTGTTCACCGCGGTCGCCCTGGGCCTGGGGCGCTACGCCGCGGGCGGTGCCGCCCAGGACAGCGGCTTCCGGGAGCCCGTACGCCTGCTGAGCAGCCGGGCACCTGCCCTTGGCGGCTGGCGGCGCATCGTGTCCCACACCCTCGCGGACGACGGCGACACGCACCTCGACACCGTCATGCGGCCGCAGTTGCAGCGGCTGTTCGCCGCCCGGCT
The DNA here is from genome assembly GCF_044540535.1 of Streptomyces sp. NPDC085937. NCBI lineage: Bacteria > Bacillati > Actinomycetota > Actinomycetes > Kitasatosporales > Streptomycetaceae > Streptomyces > Streptomyces sp. NPDC085937. Next base: position 382,059 of record NZ_JBITSH010000006.1, read on the forward strand.
GGCCGAACGGCACGGCGTCCCGATGTACCGGGACCCACAGCGCGCCCGGGCACTGGTCGGAGGCGAGCTGTGGCCGTGGATCGATCCGGGGGCGCCCGCTCCCCGGCCCACGCTTCCCGAGCCCGTCCTGCGCTCCCTGCTCGACCGCCTGGAAGCCCTGTGACCGGTGGAGCCACGCCCCGGCCCGCCCCCACCCGTCCCGCACCCGCACCCCGACCCCCGCACCGTGAGGAACCGACCGTGACCAGCCCCCACCTCATCCCGGATCACGACACCCTGACGCCCCGGCAGGCGGGCGAGCGGGCCGCGGCCGTGCTCGACGAGATCGGCACGGCCGTGGTCGGCAAGAGGGAGCCCCTGGAGCTGGTGATGCTCGGCGTCCTCGCCGGAGGCCACGTCCTCATCGAGGACCTGCCGGGACTCGGGAAGACGCTGCTGGCCCGCTCCTTCGCCACCACGCTCGGGCTGGACTTCCGGCGCATCCAGTTCACCCCCGACCTGCTGCCCTCCGACGTCACCGGAGCACCGTTCTACGACCAGCGGACCGGCGAGATGGTCTTCCGGCCCGGACCGGTCTTCACCCACCTGCTGCTCGCCGACGAGATCAACCGCACCCCGCCCAAGACCCAGGCCGCCCTGCTGGAGGCGATGGCCGAGTCCCAGGTGTCCGTCGACGGCAGCACCCGGCCGCTGCCGGAGCCCTTCGTGGTCGTCGCCACCGCCAACCCGATCGAGTACGAGGGCACGTACTCCCTGCCCGAGGCCCAGCTCGACCGGTTCCTGCTGCGGGTGCGTATGGGCTACCTGGAGGCATCCGAGGAGAAGGGCATGCTGCGCGCGCGGGTCGAGCGGGCGGCGCCCGAGGCGGTGCTGCGCACGCTCAGCGGTCCGGGCGAGGTGCTGGCCATGCGGGCCGCCGTCGAAGGCGTCGAGGTCGACGACGACCTGCTGGAGTACGTCGTCGCGCTGGTCCGCGCCACCCGCGACCACCCGCACGTCCAGGTCGGCGCCTCCCCTCGCGGCGGGCTGGCCCTGGTGCAGCTGGCCCGCGCCCGTGCCGTCATGGACCTGCGGGACTACGTGACCCCGGAGGACGTCAAGTCGGTGGCGGTGCCCGCCCTCGCGCACCGCGTCACCCTCAAGCCGGAGCTGTGGGTCCGGCAGATCGACGGCGACGACGTGATGCGCGAGATCGTGCGGTCCGTGCCCGCCCCGCAGACCGTGCCGCGCACGCCGGTCGCGTCATGACGGAGCGCGTCCCGGACCGCAGGGCGGCCGCCGCCGTGCGGCGGGCCCTGGTCGGCCGTCACGACGTGACCGCCCAGCCACCGCCACCGCCTCCGTCCGGCCTGCGCGCGGGTGAACGCGCGCTGCGGCTGGGCACGTTGGCCGTCGTCGCGCTGATCGCGGCGCTCGTCACCGGGCACGCCTGGGTCCTCGCTCTCGCCGCGCCGCCCCTGGTGCTGCTCGCCCTCGCCCTGCCGGGCGGGCCGCGCCCGCAGGCGGTGACGGCCGAGGCCGAGGTGGAGCCGCGGCGGCTCTTCGAGGGCGAACGGGTGAGCGTGCGGATCGCGGTCTCCCACGACGGTGCGCCCGGCCGCCTGGACCCCGGCATCACCCTCGGTCACGGGGTCCGGCTCGACCATCTCGCGGTCGGCGCGCATTACGTCGATCTCGTCCTGACCGCGCGGCGCTGGGGCCGCTGGTCGCTCGGCACGGTCGACGTCGACGTCTACGACGAAGGCGGGCTGGCGCGGCGCACGGTGCGGGCCGAACTCGGGGAGATCGCCGTGTTCCCGCTGCCCGGACACGCCGGCCTCACGCCCATCCCGGTCCGGCTGCCGCAACGGCTCGGCGAGCACACCGCCGTGCAGCGCGGCGAGGGCGTCGAGGTCACCGGCGTGCACCCGTACGTGCGCGGTGAACGGCAGCGGCGGATCCACTGGCCGGCCACCACCCGGCGCGGGTCCCTGCAGGTGCACCAGTTCGCCGCGGAGCGCGCGGCCGACACCGTGGTGCTGCTCGACGTCCTCGCCGACGTGGTCGACCCGGTCACCGGCGTGTCCTCGCTCGACGAGACCTTCCGGGCCGCCGCCGGGCTGGTCCGCGCCTACCTGCGCACCCACGACCGGGTCGGTGTCGTGTCGGTCGGCGGCACGACCCGCTGGCTGCAACCGGGCAGCGGTCAGGGCTACTTCTACCGCATCGTCGAGAGTGTGCTGGAGGTCCGCAAGGACCGCGCGCACCGCTCGGAGGGGCTCGGCCTGCTCCCGCCGCCCGCGCTGCCGGAAGGAGCGCTGGTGTACGTCATGACGCCGCTGACGGACCAGCGGATCGTCGACGTCCTGCACCAGGTGCGCGGGCGGGCCAACCCGATGGTCGTCGTCGAGATCCCCGCCGGCGAGCCGGTCGTGGAACCCGGCGACGCCGAAGGCGAGCTCGCGCTGCGGCTGTGGCGGGCCGACCGGGACGCGATGCGCTTCGCCCTGGTGGAGCGCGGCATCGCGGTCGTCGCCCACCGGCCCGGTGAGAGCCTCGACCTCGCTCTCGCGCCGTTGTTGCGCACCCGCATCCACGGCGGGTCCCGATGACCGCCGGACCCGCCCGGCCCGGCCCGGCCTCGTCCGACAGCCCGGTCGTCCGGCTCTTCACCCGTCTCACGTCCCGCGTCACGGACCGCCTGCTCGGGACGGCCCTCGCCGTCGCCGCCTGCGACCCGCCGGCCGCGCTGCACGCGTCGCCGCTGGTCAGGATGCTGGTCATGGGAGCGGCGGTGGCCGCGTGGTGGGCCGCTCCGATGGTCGACGCCCGTCCTGTCCTGACGTCCATGCGCCTGCGGGTCCTGGCGGCCCGCCGCAGGACGACCGTGCTGCCGGCGGCGGCGATCGCGGTCGCCGCCTTCACCGGCCCGCCGTTCTGGCTCGTCGTCTGCGTCGCCGCCCTGCTGCTCGCCTACCTGCTGGTCACCGACCCGTGGACGGCCGGCGTCACCGCCCCGGCCGGGTATCCGCGGGCGGCACCCGCACTGACGGCCGCCGCCGCGACCGCGGTGGTCCTGCTCGTCGCCCAGGCGCCGGTCGCGGGGACCTCGTGGGCGCGGCTGCCCGCCTCACTCGCCGTCGCGGCGACGGTGGTGTGCCTGGTGCTGGCGCTGCGCGCCCGTCGGCGCCCGCCCGGCCGACCGTGTGGATCACCGGCGGGTCCGGCGCGCGCCGTCAAGTGACCGAACGTGCGCGGGGCTTCGCCGGTCGGTACCGCAGTAATGCGGACAGAAGCACGCTTTACTCGTCAGTCACAGTACGTTCGTGATCACGAAACACGGTTCCTTCACAGTGACTGTATGAGTCGAGACATGTCTGATGTGACGAACGACCGTGACGGAGGGCGCGCGGCGACCCGCTGGAACCCGATGGCCCGCGCCGCGCGCTGCGGGGAGGCGTTCCACGCGTGGTGGGCACGCCGCCACGGCCACGCGCCGCCGGCGCACGATACCGGCGACGCCCCGCCGTTGCCCGGACCGGCGGCGACCGAGAGCGTGCTGTGGCGGATGCGGACGACGGTGCGGGACGAACCGGGTGCGCTGGCGGCCCTGTGCACGGCGCTGGCCGGGCGGCGGATCGACATCCTGAGCCTGCAGACGCACCCGCTGGGCGCGCACACCGTCGACGAGTTCCTGCTGCGGGCACCGGCCGGTGCGGATCTCGTCGCCGCGGTGACGGCGGGCGGGGGCGTGGACACCTGGGCCGAGCGGGCCGACGCGCACGACCTGGTGGACGGACCGACCCGGATGCTCGGCCTGGCCGCCCGCACCGCGACGGACGCCGCGGAACTGCCGCTCGCGCTGCGGCAGTTGCTGGGGCGCTGCACCATCCGTTCGCTGCCCGCCGGTGGCGCGACGGCCGGCGCGGTCCCGCCGGAGGGCTCACTGGAGGAGACCGTGATCCGGCTGCGCGACCCGGAGGGCGGTGTGATCACCGTGGAGCGGCCGTATCTGCCGTTCACCCCGACGGAGTTCGCCCGCGCCCGGGCCCTGGTGGAGCTGGACGCCCGGCTCGGTCCGCGGATGCCGCGCGGCCGTGACGTGCTGACGTTGCCCGAGGGCGGTGACATCTCCGTGCGCCGGGCGGACACCGCCGACGTGGAGGCCGCGCGGGCGATGCACGAGCGGTGCTCCGACGAGACGCTGCGCCGCCGCTACCACGGGCCCGTCGGGGACGCGAGCCGCTACCTCAACCACCTGCTCAGCCCGCGCTTCGGCCGCACCCTCGCCGCGCAGACCGCGTCGGGCCGCATCGTCGCCCTCGGCCATCTGCTGTGGGACGGCGACGAGACCGAGGTCGCGCTGATCGTCGAGGACGCGTGGCAGCGGCGGGGCGTCGGCGCCGAACTGCTGTCCCGGCTGGTGGGGATGGCGGTCGAGGCGGGCTGCGCCCACGTCTACGCCGTGACCCAGGCGTCCAACACCGGCATGGTCGCGGCGATGCGCGGCCTGGGCCTCCCGCTCGACTACCAGGTCGAGGAGGGCACCCTGGTGATCACGGCCCGCCTGACCCCGGCCCCGGCGGCGCACCACACCCAGGAATCCGGCGAACGGGTCGCCCGGCCCTGACCGGCGCGCCCGCCACGGCAACGGGGGACGGCACGGCGCACCGCGGTGTGCCGGGCCGTCCCCCCCCCGTTCACGGAGGGTCCTCAGCGCTGGGCCATCGCCTCCGACCGGGCCGGACGCGTGGACGGTGCGCCCAGGGCCTGGTCGAGGTCGGACCACAGGTCCTCGACGTCCTCCAGGCCGACCGAGAGACGCAGCAGACGGTCGGAGACGCCCGCGTCCCTGCGGTCCTCGGCGTCGACGATGCGGTGGCTGATGGACGCCGGGTGCTGGATGAGCGAGTCCACGCTGCCGAGGCTCACCGCCGGGGTGATCAGCCGGACGCCCGCGATCACCTCGTGAGGGTCGCCGTGCACCTCGAAGGAGACCATCGCCCCGCCGATGCTCGGGTAGTGGACCCGGGCCACCCGCGGGTCCGCGGCGAGTCGCGCGGCGAGTTCGGCGGCGTTCGCCGACGCGGCCCGCACCCGGACCGGGAGGGTGGACAGGCCCCGCAGCAGCAGGTAGCCGGCCAGTGGGTGCAGCACCCCGCCGGTGGCGAACCGTATCTGCCGCAGCCGCCCGGCGAACTCCTCGTCGCAGGCCACCACGCCCGCGAGGACGTCACCGTGTCCGCCGAGGTACTTGGTGGCGCTGTGCAGCACCAGCCGCGCCCCGTGCTCGGCCGGACGCTGGAGCACCGGGGTGGCGAAGGTGTTGTCGACGAGCAGCGGCACGGAGCCGCAGGCGTGGGCGACGGCCCGCAGGTCGATCTCGGCGAGCGTGGGGTTGGCGGGCGTCTCCACCAGCACCAGGCCGGTGTCCGGGCGGAGCGCGTCGGCGACCCCGGCCGGGTCGGTCCAGGTGACCTCCGAGCCGAGCAGCCCGGCGGTCAGCAGGTGGTCGCTGCACCCGTACAGCGGGCGTACGGCGACGACGTGCCGCAGGCCCATGGAGCCGCGGACCAGCAGCACGGCGCTGAGCGCGGCCATGCCGCTGGCGAACGCGACCGCCGCCTCGGTGCCCTCCAGGCGCGCGAGGGCGGTCTCGAAGCGGGCGACGGTGGGGTTGCCGAGCCGTCCGTACACCGGCGGGCCGTCCGGCTCGGCGCCGGTCGCGGCGAAGGCGTCGATGCGGGCGGCCTCGGCCCGGCTGTCGTAGGAGGGGTAGGTGGTGGACAGGTCGATCGGCGGGGCGTGCAGTCCGAGTCCGGCGAGGTCGTCCCGGCCGGCGTGCACGGCCTCGGTGGCGAGTGCTCTGGTGGTGCGTCGCGTGTCCATGCCGTTGTCCATGGCGCTCAGGGTGAACACCGAACGGTTCTGCGGGATTGTTCCCCGTGCTAGGTTCGGCGTGTGGCCGAATCTGTCGTACTGGATCCGGTGGACCTCCATCTGCTGCGGCTGTTGCAGAACGACGCCCGGACGACGTACCGGGACCTCGCCGCTCAGGTCGGGGTCGCGCCGTCGACCTGCCTGGACCGTGTGACCCGGCTGCGCCGCTCCGGCGTGATCCTCGGGCATCGGCTGGAACTCGACCCGGCGAAGCTCGGCCGGGGTCTCCAGGCGCTGCTGTCGGTCCAGGTGCGGCCGCACCGACGGGAGCTCGTGGGGCCGTTCGTGGAGCGGATCCGGGCGCTGCCCGAGTCGCTGACCGTGTTCCACCTGACCGGCCCGGACGACTACCTGGTGCATGTCGCCGTCGCCGACATGACGGATCTGCAGCGGCTGGTGCTCGACGAGTTCACCTCGCGGCGGGAGGTGGCGCGGGTGGAGACCCGGCTGATCTTCCAGCGGTGGGACTGCGGTCCGATGCTGCCGCCTTCGCCCTCGGCTCAATCCGGGTGACGTGCGGCGGACGTCGTACCAGGATGGTCCGCATGTCACCAACCAACAGCGCGCTTCCCCGTCAGGTCGCCGACGCCTACGTCGACGAGCTCATCGCCCTCGATCCGATCACCGGGACGTACCTCGGCGTCAAGGAGAGTTCCTCCCGGCTGCCCGATCTCTCGCCCGCCGGTCAGGAGGCGGTCGCCGAGCTGCTCAGGACGACCCTCGCCCGGCTCGACGAGGCCGAGCGGCTGCCCGGCGCGGACAGCGACGCCGAGCGCCGCTGCGCCCGGCTGCTGCGGGAGCGGCTGACCGCCGAACTCGCCGTGCACCAGGCCGACGAGCACCTGCGCGCGGTCGGCAACCTGGGCACGGTCGCGCACTCGGTGCGCGAGGTGTTCACGGTGACGCCGGCGGAGACCGAGGAGGACTGGCGGGCGATCGCGGAGCGGCTGCGCGCGGTGCCGGCCTCGCTGGCCGGGTACCGGGAGTCCCTGGAACTGGGCCTGGAACGCAAGCTGTACGCGGCGCCGCGCCCGACCGGGACGTTCGTCGGGCAGCTCGGCGAGTGGGCGGACACCGGCGAGGGCCGCGGCTGGTTCGAGGACTTCGCCGCCGCCGGCCCGGACACGCTACGCGCGGAGCTCGACGAGGGCGCCCGCGCGGCGACGGCGGCCGTGGTGGAGCTGCGGGACTGGCTGCGGGACGTGTACGCCCCGGCGATCGAGGGCGCGCCGAACACGGTCGGGCGGGAGCGCTACGCCCGCTGGTCCCGCTACTACAACGGCACCGACCTGGACCTGGACGAGGCGTACGCGTACGGCTGGTCCGAGTACCACCGGCTGCTGGGCGAGATGAGGAAGGAGGCCGAGAAGATCCTTCCGGGTGCGGAGACGCCGTGGGTGGCGCTGGCCCACCTCGACGAGCACGGCCGGCACATCGAGGGCGTGGACGAGGTCCGCGACTGGCTGCAGGGCCTGATGGACCAGGCGATCGACCGGCTCGACGGCACCCACTTCGACCTCGCCGAACGGGTGCGGAAGGTGGAGTCGCGGATCGCCCCGGCGGGCAGCGCGGCGGCGCCGTACTACACGCAGCCGTCGGAGGACTTCTCCCGGCCGGGCTGCACCTGGCTGCCCACGATGGGGCTGACCCGTTTCCCGGTGTACGACCTGGTGTCCACCTGGTACCACGAGGGCGTCCCCGGCCATCACCTCCAGCTGGCGCAGTGGGTGCACATGGCGGAGAACCTCTCCCGCTACCAGGCCACCGTCGGCATGGTCAGCGCCAACTGCGAGGGCTGGGCGCTGTACGCGGAGCGGCTGATGGACGAGCTGGGCTTCCTGACGGACGCGGAGGAGCGGCTCGGGTACCTGGACGCGCAGATGATGCGGGCGACCCGGGTCATCGTCGACATCGGCATGCACCTGGAGCTGGAGATCCCCGCGGACTCGCCGTTCCACCCGGGCGAGCGGTGGACGCCGGAGCTGGCGCAGGAGTTCTTCGGCGCGCACAGCAGCCGCCCGGCGGACTTCGTGGAGAGCGAGCTGACCCGCTACCTGACGATCCCGGGGCAGGCGATCGGCTACAAGCTCGGTGAGCGGGCCTGGCTGCTGGGCCGGGAGAAGGCCCGGGAGCGGCACGGCGACGCCTTCGACCTCAAGTCCTGGCACATGGCCGCGCTGTCCCAGGGGTCGCTGGGCCTGGACGACCTGGTGGACGAACTGGCGGCGCTCTAGGACCGGTTCAGCGCCGGAAGCCGCCCTCGGAGTCGATGACCTGGCCGGTGATCCAGCCCGCCTCGTCCGTGGCCAGCCACGCGATGAGGCGGGCCGGGTCGTCGGGCATGCCCCAGCGCCCGGCGGGGAAGCGCGCGGCGATCGCGTCGTAGACCTCGCCGGTCAGGTAGTCGGTGTCCACCGGACCGGGATTGACGGTGTTCACGGTGACCGCGTGGTCGGCCAGTGTGGTCGCCAGGGACCGGGTGACGGAGGCCAGGGCGCCCTTCTGGAGGGCGTAGGCGATCTCGCCGGGCATGCCGCCGGCGATGTCCTGCCCGGAGGTCATCATCGTCACGCGTCCGCCGGGGGTGTCCGGGGGCAGCGTGGCCCGGTGCCGGGCGTGGGCCTGGACCAGCAGTAGCACGGAGCGGGCGTCCACGGCCCAGTGCGCGTCGAGCATCGCGGCGTCGACGGTGTCCAGGTCGCCGTCGGAGCCGCTGAGGGCGTGGTTGGCGACGAGGATGTCGAGGCGTCCGCCGAGCGCCTCGACGGCGCGGGCGTGCAGGGCGGCCGGTTCCGCCGGGTCGCTCAGGTCTCCGGGGCCTGCGGCCACGCGCGCGTCCGGGTCGCCGAGGGCCGCCCGCACGGAGGCGGTCACGTCCTCGATCCGGTCGGCGCCCCAGGGCATGGCGGCGTCGTGCGGCACGTGGTGGTGCAGATAGACGCTCGCGCCGTACGCGGCGAGCCGGCGGGCCACGGCGTGACCGATGCCGCCGCGCCTGCTGGCACCCGTCACCAGGGCGGTGCGGCCCCGCAGCGGCAGCGGGTCACGGCGGAGTTCCTCGGGCGGGGGCGGGGGAAACTTCGGCATGATCCCCATGATGGGCCGCGCCGCCGGCGAGGGCACCCGAATAAGGGCGCCCGCGGGGTCAGGGCAGCGGCCGGATGTGCACCAGGACGAGCCAGGTCTCCGGGCCGGGGCTGACCTGTGCGGCGCGCACGGCGTAGGGGCCGGGAGCGAGGGCGAGGCGCGCGTGGTCGGTGCCTGCGGCGTGCGTGCCGGGCCAGGCCGCGTCGAACAGGACGACGGGGCCGGGCACCTTCCACTGCGTCTCCTGCTGCCACTGGGCGGTCGCGAGCGCGGCGGGGACGCTCGTCAGCAGGTCCTCCTCCGCCTCTCCGGCGATCCAGCGGACGAAGAGGGAGTGCTCGGGGAGGAAGGCGGTCGCGGCGGGTTCGTCGCCCAGGACGAGGGCGGCGGCGTCGCCGACCGGGAGAAGGCCGACGAGCCCGTCGACCTCGCACGCCCGGTCGTAGTCCGAGGCGAACTCCTCGCCGTCGGCGCCCGTCCAGAACGGCAGCACCGTCTCCGGCACCGCGACGAGCGGCCCGCCGCCCGACTCCACCCACTCGACCGTGCCCGGCTCCGCGTATCGCTCCATGGCGGCCCAACCTATCGGCTCGACTCCCTTACCGGACGGGCGGGTTCAGCATCCGCACGCGTCAGCCCCCAGGGGTGCCGTCAGGGCGTCGGCGACGTGGCGCTCGCGGCCCCGCACGGTCTCGAACGCGAAGCCCTCGCGCACCCAGTACTCGAAGCCGCCGAGCATCTCCTTGACCCGGTGGCCGAGTTCGGCGAGGGCGAGCGCGGCGCGGGCGGCCCCGTCGCAGCCGGGCCCCCAGCAGTACGTCACGACCGGCACGGACGGGTCCAGGAGCGCGGAGGCCCGCTCGGGGACGTGGGCGGCGGGCAGGTGCACGGCGCCGGGCACGTGGCCCTGGTCCCACGCCTCGGCGGAACGGGAGTCCAGCAGGACGAAGCCGGGGTCGCCGCCGGCCTCCAGCGCGGCGGCCACGTCGGAGACGTCGGTGTGCAGGGCGAGGCTCGCGCGGAAATGGGCGGCGGCCACGGCCGGGGAGGCGGGGGCGACGCGCAGGACGGGATTCACGGTGGTGGTCATGGGAGAGAAACTACGGTCGCACGGGACGGCCCTGAAGGGACGATCCCCGGCCTCACCCTTGCTCCACCGGCCGAATCCCTGGTAGTTCTCGGGAATGACCGCGTATTCCCCGGACGCCACGGACTGGCGCATCCTCGAGGTCCTCCAGCGGGACGGACGAGCCAGTTACGCCGAACTCGCCCGCGCCGTGTCGATGTCCGCGAGCGCGGTCACCGAACGGGTGCGGCGCCTCGAGGAGGCCGGGGTCGTCCAGGGCTACGCGGCGGTGGTGGACCCCGAGCGGATCGGACTGCCGATCCTGGCGTTCGTGCGGCTGCGCTACCCGACCGGCAACTACAAGCCGTTCCACGACCTCGTCGCCGCCACGCCCGAGATCCTGGAGGCGCACCATGTGACGGGCGACGACTGCTTCGTCCTGAAGGTCGCCGCGCGGTCGATGAGGCATCTGGAGGAGGTGTCGGGCCGGATCGGCGCGCTCGGTTCGGTGACCACCAGCGTGGTGTACTCCTCGCCGCTGCCGCGCCGTCCCGTGGGACGCTGACCCTGCCCCGTCACGCCCCGAGCAGCCGCAGACGCGAGCCGGACCGTCCCTTCTCGACCTCCAGTTGGGCGTGTACGCGGCGGCGCAGGTCGGCGACGTGGCTGACGATGCCCACGCTGCGGTCGCGCTCGCGCAGGGAGTCGAGGACGTCGAGCACCTCGTCGAGGGTCTGGTCGTCGAGGCTGCCGAAGCCCTCGTCGATGAACAGCGTGTCCAGCCGGACCCCGCCCGCCTCGTCGGTCACCACGTCCGCGAGACCGAGCGCGAGGGCCAGGGAGGCGAAGAAGGTCTCCCCGCCCGAGAGGGTCGCGGTGTCTCGTTCCCGGCCGGTCCAGGCGTCCACGACGTGCAGTCCGAGGCCGCTGCGGCCGCGGCCGGCGCGGTCGTCGGAGTGGACGAGGGTGTAGCGGCCGGACGACATGCGCAGCAGTCGCGCGGTCGCGGCGGCGGCGACCTGTTCCAGGCGCGCGGCGAGGACGTACGACTCCAGGCGCATCCGGCGTTCGTTCTCCGCGGAGGTGCCGGCGGTGAGGGCGGCCATGCGGGCCACCCGGTCGTACTCCTCACGCAGTGGGCCGAGCCGGCGCACCGAGGCGGCGGCGCGGGCGGAGAGCCGGTCCAGTTCGGCGCAGCGGCGGGCGGCGGCGTCGCGGGCGGAGGCGGCCTCGCGGACGGCGCGGTCGGCGTCCTCGGCGGCGCGCTGGGCGGCGGTGAGGTCGGCGGCGGGCCGCCGGCCGGCGGCCACGGTCTCCGGTTCGGCGAGGACGGCGCGGACGGCGGCCTCCTCGTCGTGCCAGGCGTCCAGGCGCCGTTGCAGGTCGCGGTGGGCGGCGTCGTCGAGGAGGGCGTCGGCGGCGGCCCGCGGGGTGTCGAAGCCGGCGCGGAAGGCGGCGTCGGCGAGGCGGGCGTCGGCGTCCTTGAGCCGCCGGGCGGCTGCCTCGGCGGTCCGGGCCGCGTCGGTGGCGTCGGTGAGCAGGGCGACGTCGCGTTCGAGCTGCCCGGCGCGCGCGGCCACGCTCGGGGCGTCCCCCCGGGCATGGGTCAGCTCCGCCTCCAGAGAGGCGCGTTCGAGGTCGAGACGCTCCCGGTGGCCGACGCGGGCGGCGGACCGGACCTCCGCGTCGCGCTGGGCGGCCGTGCGCAGTTCGTGTTCGCGCTCCGCGGCGCGCAGCTGTTCCTGGGTGGCGTGCAGGGTGGAGGCGGCGTCCCGCGCCCGGGCGTACTCCTCCTCCGTCGCGTCGAGCTCGCGGGCGAGTTGAGCGGTCGGGGTGTCCCCGGCTCCGGCGCCCGCCGCGGCCAGTTCCTCCCGTACGGCGGAGAGCCGCCGGTCCGCCTCGGTGCGCCGGTCCTCGGCGCGCTGGTAGGCGGTGAGGGCGCGTTCCTCGGTCTCGCGGTCGACGTGCCCCGCGTCCCTGCGGGCCGGGGCGGGGTGCACGGTGGCGCCGCAGACCGCGCACGGGGCGCCGTCGGTGAGGCCGGCGGCCAGTTCCGCGGCGATGCCGTTCAGCCGCTGTTCCTTGAGGTCGAGCCAGTGCTGCCGGGCCGCCAGTGCCTCTTCCCGGGCGGCGCGGGCCTGTTCGCCGGCCGTGTCGGCGTCCCCGGTCAGCCGGTCCCGGGCACGGGCCGCCTCCAGGCGGCGGCGGGCGGTGTCGCGCTGTCCGGCGAGCTCCCCGGCCCGGGCCGCGGCCTGCTGCGCGGACGCGATGCGGTCCTGGAGGGCGGTGCGGGTGGCCTCCCAGTCGGCCAGCCAGGCCTCCGCGTCCTCCCGCGCCTCCTCGTCGGCGCGTTCCTGGCGGTCCAGGTCGGCCCGCTCGTCGAGGAGCTCGCCGAGGCGCCGTTCGGCGCGGCGGGCCGACTCCAGTCCGCCCAGTTCCTCGGCGGCCCGGCGGGGCGCCCCCCCGCGCCCCGCCCCCCCGGCGGCCCCGCGGGACGCGGGGAGCCCGGCGCGGGCGGGGCCCACCGCGGCGGCCGCCCCGCGGGGGGCGGCGGCGGCGGGGGCCCGCCCTTCCACGGCGGGG